>JAQGOV010000474.1 GCA_028293425.1 Verrucomicrobiales bacterium | reverse complement strand
CGTCCGGCATCGAACCGTCCGTGTCTCGGCAGGTTGGAAGGCCCAGGTGCTTCGCAAGTGAGACGGATGTCATGCTGGCCTGCGGGAACGTGGAAAGTGAACTCGAGCGTCGCCGGCTGATCCTCGGGCGCGACCACATCTTGCTCAAACAGCATCCGATCCAGATCCTTGGCATATACCGAAACGTGGGGAGCCCTGCCCTTGGGCGGTTTCATTCCACTAAGCTTGATGCGCATCCGATAATCGCCGGAAACCGGAAATTGCGTTCCTATGTCTAGACCATCATGCGGCCAGATTTCCACGCGCGCGCGGTCGGCCAGCCCCAGTTTTTCAGCCTTCTCCTTTTGGCTGCCATGGTAACGAAGGTCAAATGGCCCTCGTTTCTTCGAAAGTTTCTTCGGCGCGCTCGGTGGCATCGCCTCATTCAAAACCGCTTCCGCCGCCGCATAATATTTTTCCACGTGCGCCGGGGATAAGGACAACACCGACCCAATCCGCTCGAATCCCTGCCAGTTTGGATCTTCGGGCAGGCCCGTTGGATCCGTGGCATCAAAATTGATCCCCAACAGTTCACGAACCGTGTAGGCGTATTCTTCGCGGGTCAGCTTGTGAAAAGTCACCCGTTCCCGCTTGGCGAGCCTGGTTGCTTCTCCTTCCTTGAGTTGCTGGTCGATCCATTCAGCCACTCGCTCCGCAACATCCGGCTTTGGACGCGGTTCATCCTCCGGCGGCATCTCCCCCGAACTGATGCGTGACATCGCATCCGCCCAGTGCGAGGCCACAAGCGGAGCCGCAAAATCGGTCGGCAACGTATCCAGGCGCAGATTGCCTTTCTGCTTCTTCTCCCCGTGACACCGAATGCAATGCTCGGACAAGAAAGGCTGCACCAAATCTTTACCCCCCGCAGGCACATCGGCTGCAACGGAGAACGCTTGCCCAGCCAGGAAAGAGAGTGCTGCGAGCAGCGCCAAACAGAAACTCTTCCGTTTGAACTGCGTGGTCATCGACTCCTCGGGTGGTTCAGGGGCAATGAACTCGGTACATTCCCGCAAGCAATTCTGGTTTCCAGTCCGTGCATGATTTGCAAAGAAATTAGCTCCCGGGAAGCTGAAACGCAAACCACTAATTCGTGCCAACAACGCTCTTCGTCCATTATTACATCCGTCACTTCATTGGCATGCCCGGCTCAGGCTTGCCGTTGGTGGTGAGAATTTGGAAATGATGGACCCCGGCAGCGAGCGGGTGCTCACTGGTCCATACAATTTTGCGCTCCGGGGTGACCTCGATCATGGAACTGCCCTTGCTCACACCGTGGCTCCCAATCACCGTATTGCCATTGGCGAGTCGTTGTGAGCCACACGGGTCGTTAAACTTTCCCCCGACATCGCCGTTGTCGACTTTCCAGACCACTTCGCCGCGCGGATTCAATTCCACGACCTTGTTGCCGTGCGTCAACGACACCACGGAGTTCCCGTTGTCGAGCCGGATGGCCGTGAACGGCCAATTCTCCGCCTTGCGCCCGCCAAGTTCTTCGAGGTCAGTCTTGAACACGCGCACCACCTTGCCCTCCGGCGAATATTCCTTCACCGCAAAGGCAAGCAGATGGGGCACGAGAAAATTTCCGTTCCTCAACTGCCGGGCCATGCGCGTCTGCATGTGCACGTTTTCCGTCTCAGGCTGCAAGGGGACATCCAGCACAATCTGCCCCTGTGGATTCACTTCCAGGAGCCGCGGACGCGAACCGAGTTCAGTCACGAGCGTATTCCCGTTATACAGACGCTGGGCCGTGCTGATCTCGCCATTCTCCTTGCTGCGTTGATAGGTGAACACCACCTGATTGAGCTTCTCCTTCGCAGGCACCACCTCTTCCACACGATCCGCAAAAGCGATTAGCACGTTGCCGTTGGGCAGCACAAAGCCGTCGCGGGAACCGCCTCGGTATTCCCATTGCGGCTTGCCATCCTCGTTGATAATGACCGTCTTTCCGCCGAGCACGAGATAGGAGTGCCGGATAGAGCCCTCCTCTGCTCCGCGAACTGGTAATCCAGCGCACAGGCAGAATGCAAGGCTCAGGAGAATCGGATAGAGGCGGGTAACGTTCGTGCGCATGTGAGTACTCTCGACCCTGTCAGAAACAATCGCCCGGTGAAAGTAATTTTTGAAGCGAATTTGATTCAATCGCGTCAGCAAGAGACATAAGCTTCGAGCGGACCACGAATGAACCATAAGCTCTCCATGCTGTTGCTTGCGCTTTGCGCGTTCGCCACAGCCCTGCCCTCGCGTGCGGCGAGTGCGAGCGAGGAACTCTTCGAGTCGAAAATCCGCCCCGTCCTTGCGGAACACTGCTACGAATGCCACAGCGCATCCTCGAAAAAACTTAAGGGCGGTCTGCGCGTTGACGGGCGAGAAGCGCTCCTCTCGGGCGGCGACACCGGGCCTGCCATCGTTCCTGGCAAGCCTGAGTCAAGCCTGCTCGTCACAGCCATGGCCCATCGGGACAAGGAACTGATCATGCCCCCGAAGAAGCCGCAGTTACCCGATGCCATTATCGCGGACTTCGAGAAGTGGATCCGCGACGGCGCGGTCTGGCCAGTTTCGCAATTATCCTCCACACCAGCCAAAAAAGAGGTTTTCAACCTCGAAGCGCGAAAA
>JAQGOV010000372.1 GCA_028293425.1 Verrucomicrobiales bacterium | reverse complement strand
CATGAAGTCAAAAACCCCCTCGCCATTCTCGGCATGGGCATTGATTACATGGCCAAGAATCTCCACGTCACGGACCCCAATGTTGCGGGCATCCTGACGGACATGAACGACGCCGTGAAGCGAGCGGACACGATCATTCATGGGCTGCTCGATTTCTCAATGCCGCATGCTTTGAATCTGCATGCGGAAGACTTGAACCATCTGCTGGAGCAATCGCTAGCCATGGTGCGCCACGACCTCTCAAGCAGCGGCCAGATCCGGATCGTGCGGGAGCTATCCAAGGATCTGCCGGCGGCCTGCCTGGATCGCAACAAGATCAAGCAGGTGTTCGTGAACCTGTTGCTCAACGCCATTCACGCCATGCCTGAAGGCGGGACGCTGACGATTCGCACTGACGCCCGGACTTTGCAGGCGGGTGAGGTTGACCGCGATGCCGGCTCACGCATTCCCGACCAGTTGCGCGCCGGTGAAACGGTGGTGGTGACGGAGATCCTGGATAGCGGCACGGGCATCGACACGGAAAAGATGGCCAAGATTTTTGAGCCGTTCTTCACCACCAAGCCAACGGGCAAAGGGACCGGCCTTGGGCTGACTGTGACAAAGAAAATCGTTGAATTGCATCACGGCACGATCGACATTCGTAACCGGCCCGAAGGCGGCGCACATGTGACGCTTCGGTTCAAAATATAGGAGAACGCTTATGGATAAAAAACGCATCCTGATCGTGGACGACGAGGCCACTTTCACCCGCATGGTAAAGCTCAACCTCGAGGCGACCGGCGAATTTGAGGTGCGCGAAGAGCACCGTGCCACCGCCGCCCTGGCCGCTGCTCGCGACTTCAAGCCGCACTTGATCCTCCTGGATGTGATCATGCCGTCCATGGACGGGGGCGACCTGGCCAATCTCTTGCGCAACGATCGCTTGCTGCGCGATACGCCCATCATCTTCCTCACCGCCACGGTCTCCAATCGTGAAGCGGGCGACGGCGGGCTCAACAGCGGTGGCTGCCTTTTCCTGGCCAAGCCCGTGAGCGCGGATAACCTGGTGAAGTGCATCAACGAGCACATCAAACCCAAGGCGGAACCGGAGAAGGCGAAGTAGGGTACGAGCCTGTTTCAAATCTAAGATGGTTCCCGTCTTTGAAATTGCGGTCAGCTCCCCTCCAGCCCCTTGAGGTAGGCGAGAATGAGGTCCGGCAGGTCGTCGCTGTAACCGCCTTCCAGGATGGAGAACACTGGGATGCCCAGCTTGCGGAGGAACTCACCAATCCAATGAAAATCCTCGGCTTCCAAAGTCTCCTGGGCCAGCGGGTCCCGCGCATAAGCGTCGAACCCGGCCGAGACGCCGATCACATCCGGCTTTTCCTTGGCGAGCCGTTCCATGGCTTTCGTGAGCACCTTGCGGTATTCGTCCCGCGAGGTCATGGGCGACACAGGAAAGTTGAAGCAGTTCTCGCCCACGTCGCGCCTGCCGGTCCCCGGGTAGCAGGGACTCTGGTGAATGGAGGCGAACAGGGTCTGCGCTTCGGTGACCAGGATGGCCTCGGTGCCGTTCCCATGATGGACATCGAAGTCATACACCGCGACTTTCGAAGCTCCGCTGGCGCGCGCTTCCAGTGCGGCAATGGCGATGCTGTTCAGGAAACAAAAGCCCATGGCCTGATCCCGCGTGGCGTGATGTCCTGGTGGACGGATGAGGCTGAACGCCAGTTCTCCTTTGCGCGCCAGGCGCATCGCATGAATCGCCGCGCCCGCCGAACGCCGCGCATGGCCGAAGATGTCTTTATAGGCCGGCGTATCGCCGTCAAAGTCAGCGGCGGCCGCTTTCAATTTGGCCAGGTGCTCAGGCGTATGCGCGCGCAGAATGGCTGCGTCCTCCACCGGGACAGGCTCAAGCCACGTGACGGAAAGTTCCTTTTGGCTGCGCAGTTTCTCAACCGTCTTGCTGATGCGCGCCGGACGTTCCGGGTGGCCAGGCAAGGCATACGCTGTGCAACGTTCATCGGTGATGACCTTCATGCCCTGATTTTAGGAGGCTGTCTTCAGATTTTCAAGACTCCGAAAGTTTTCGCGAAAAAGCCCAAACTCGTGCCGGCTGAATTATATGAAACCATGAACTTAAAAACTGGAACGCTCGCCTGGATCATCGCTGCCACCTTGCTCGCCCACGCCACGGGGCGGTGTTGGGATTATGAAGGGCATCGCATGGTGAACCAGTTGGCGCTGGCCTCGTTACCCACCAACTTTCCTGCGTTCGTGCTCACGCCCGAGGCCCGCGAGCGCATCGCCTTCCTCGCTGGCGAACCGGATCGCTGGCGAAATACAACCGACCTGACCTTGAAACACTTCAACGGGCCCGATCATTATTTCGACGTGGAGGACATCGCCACCCTGGGCATGGATGTTCATCAACTGAGCCCCTTCCGCTACGAATTCACCGCCCAAGTCGCGGCCAAGCGCGCCAAAGTTGCTAGCAGCCTGCCCGCGATCGATCCCAGCAAAAACCTGGACCATACGAAGGAACTGACTGGCTTGCTGCCTTGGACCATCACGGAGTTTTACGGGAAGCTGAAATCCAGCTTCTCCCATCTCAAGACGTTCGAGGAAGCAGGCACGCCGGAGGAAGTGGCCAATGCGCGGCAGAACGTCCTGTATATCATGGGCGTGATGGGGCACTTCGTGGGTGATGGCGCGCAGCCGTTGCACATGACCATCCATTACAACGGCTGGATTGGAGCAAACCCGCATCATTATTCGACCAACAAAACCATTCACTTGTGGATCGATGGCGGCTACCTCGAATACGCGGGTATTACCACGGCGCGCTTGCAGGGCAAAGTGCAACCTGCGGCCGTGCTAATCCAGGAGACCCGGGCACACCCGACCAATCTCTTTCCGGTGGTGCTGAATTACCTGCTCGATCAATACAAGCTGGTGGAACCGCTCTACACATTGGAACGAGACGGCAAGCTTTCCGGCCGCAAACCAGTCACGGACGAAGGCTACCAATTCATTACAGGCCAGTTGCTGAAATCGGGCCAAATGCTCGGAAGCATCTGGATGACCGCCTGGCAAAACGCCACCCCGGACACCTACCTGAGGAACGAGCTGGCCAAACGCCGGTTCGCCAAGGAAAAAAGCCTCAGCGCACCGGCCGAGGAAAAGAAGAAAGAGGACAAATAGCGCTCGGAAGGAGGGGAATCACTGGTCATGTTTCTGACTCCCATAGCGGACAGAGAACTGCGCGTGGCGTCGCGAAAGCCCGGCACCTATCGGCTGCGGCTCGTCACGCTGGCAAGCGTGATTGTTATCTGGATGCTCCTCATGACCACGACGCGCTTCACTTCAGCGGCGCAGTTGGGGCACCACGTCTACAATGCCTTGGGGCTTTTGGCGTTGGCTGGGTGTCTCTTCAGTGGGTTGTTCCTGACTTCCGACTGTGTTTCCGAAGAAAAGCGGGAAGGCACTTTGGGGCTGCTGTTCCTGACCGATTTGCGAGGTTACGACGTGGTGCTCGGCAAGCTGGTTGCCACCTCGGCCCAAGCGGTCTTTGGACTGTTGGCTGTGCTTCCGATCCTCGGCTTACCACTCCTGCTGGGCGGGGTGACGGGTGGTGAGTTCGTGCGGCTGATCCTGGTGCTGCTGACTACGTTGTTTTGGTCACTCACGATTGGGTTGGCTGTTTCCACTTTTTGTCACGAGGCGCGCCACGCCATGGGTGTCACGTTTATTGTTCTTCTGATGTTGGCTGGCATTTCACCAGCCCTCTGGTGGACTCAAAAACTGCTGATAAATTCTCCGCATTGGGATTTTCTGCTTTATCCCAGCCCGTGCTTTCTCTACTTCAAAGCCCAAGAGAACTTTTATGGCTTGCGCGCTGGACCGGTGGATTTCCGCAATGCGATTTTGTTGGTTGGTGGAACGGCCTCGTTCTGCCTGGCGCTGTCGATCGTCAGTCTTCCGAGGGTTTGGCAAAGAACCGAGCGTGTGCGGTTTGCATTTTGGCCGAGGTTCACGCTCTTCGGTAACAGGCCCGCTCGGCTCCTGCGCCAGCCGTTGCTGGATGCGAACCCCATGCATTGGCTGGGCACCCGCGACCTGCGCCCGGGCAGGTTAGCTGAGCGACTCCTGCTTTGCCTGGGACTCATTTGGCTGCTCATGTTGACGTTTTCGGTCACGGCCGCTCCGCGCCCGGAGGAGCCGTTTATCCTTTCGTTCGTCGTCCTCTATGGTTTGCACCTGATGGTCAAAACCCTGGTGGCGGTGGAATCCACGCGCCGGGTCAACGAGGACCGCACCTCGGGAGCCCTCGAACTGCTACTGGTGACTCCCTTGCCTGTGCTCGCGATTCTGGATGGGCACCACACGGCCCTGAAGAGTCAATTCCAGAGAGCACTCCGGATTTTGATGTTCATGAACCTGATCATGATCTTGGTCGTCTTGACTCATCACGGAAAGCTCCACATGAATGGCAAGGATCGCGGCATCTTCACGGAAATATTCGTTGGGGGGTTGCTGGTCTTGTTCGCCGATTTCGCGGCACTGCGATGGGCCGGGATTTGGGCAGGTCTCATCTCCGCCAAGCATTATCGGGCCGTGCTGCTGACAATGGGCAAGATCATGTTGATCCCGTGGGTTTGCATTTTCCTGCTCGTCTTTATGGTGCGTGGATCGAATGGGCCAGGCGAAGCTGCGACCGTCTTTGGGCTTTGGTTCGCCTTATCACTGGGTGTTGCGACTTGGGCACGAAGGAGTTCGGAGGTTAAACTGGCGAATCTATTCCGCCAGACCGCGGCGGATCGTTACAAATCGTGAGGAGCAAGGGGCGCGGGGAGGAGACTGATTTCCAGGTCAGGATGTTCCTTCGTGGTCGAGAAGAATGGTTCAACACCCAAACCTCGAACAAAACAGCCGCCGCAGCTAAGGCTCGGGATATTTATCTTTGTCTGATCTCGGAGGGCTGGGAGGTCACTCGGGCCAGGTTCAAACCCATCATGGAGGTTAAAAAGGATGACCTAACAATCGAAGATTTTGCCCAGCTTTACCGTGATTCACTTCCAAAAGTGGAATACCCACCGAGTATGCGGACGGCTGAACGCTACCTGAAAAATTTTAACCTGATTTGCCGCATGCTTCGAGTGACGAAAGTTTCCCGACTCACTGCTGACGAGGTGAGGCAATTCAAAGAATTACTGGTCTCAAGTAGTGGCCCAGCTTCCGGCTTCCGAGAATCTCTGGCCAGTCAATGTTAGCCATGTTCTTGCTTTTACCGAGGAGAAAAACAACCCCTTCTTTCTGAGAAATATTCATCAGATTTACTGCTCGGTCGCAAGAGCGTGGCTGCGCCTTTCACGTCCCTCGGGCAGTGGTGGCCCTCCTGCAATTGAAGAGTCAATTCATTACCTGCGCCACGGTTTTAAAGTGAATCGATCACCCATGAAGGAAGACCTCATCTTTGTTCGGAATACCGGGACAGACACTCATTTGCGAAAGGCAATAGAGGAGGGTGACCTTGAATTTTTCGAACAATTGGCCCATCGGATCAAGGCTGTCGAAAAACCGGAGACAAATACCGAACCCGATAAGCTGAATTCTTTTCTGATTAGTTTCTGGGCTCCGGGTTTGGGAAAGGATTTATTTTGGCCCGGTCTAGCTTATCTAAAAAATCCCGCCAAACTCCAATGCTGGCTAACCCACTCAGGGAACAGCCGATGCACAGAGTCTGCTTTGATTAAACGATGCCAGCGGTTGGGATTATTACCCCTAAACCGCTTTTGGAAATTCGGCCAACCCAGCTTCATGCGTATTTCCAGAAGAGTTGTTTGGCATTCCTTGGCACTGGGTTGAAGTAATCTTGAGATTTTATTGAGAGTTTCTCCGCTCAGACTCACCCATACGCTCCCATTCGAGTCGGTGACTATGGTCGGCTTATATAAATTTCTCATGAATGAGAATTAAGCATTGTGTGCCAATGTGACACACCACCAAGCACACGCACCAACTTTCGATCAAAAGGACTGAATTATGTAACCACTCCCGTACAGCGTGAGACGTTATATTATGACGTTTTGACATCATAATGTTTGACTTCGGCTCTATATTAAGAGATGTTCGCAGCGTATGACGGAAAATGAGCAAATACAGATAAAATTTCGGATAGGGCGCACTTTTACGCCGAGCGCTCCAATTGACGACGCTACGCTGTTTGCAGGCCGCAGATCACAGATCACTAAACTGGTAAATGCAGTTACGCAGAGAGGGCAACACGCGGTTTTGTTCGGGGAACGTGGTGTCGGAAAAACATCCCTAGCTAATGTCATAAAAAGCTTTATTGGGAACAGTGGGTCGCCTTTTATCGTCGTGTCTACCAACTGCGAGACCCAAACGACCTTCCAGAGCATTTGGACGAATATTTTAAACGACATTGCTTTCACGCAAACTAAAATCGGTGTTGGTTTCAACCCGCCGCAGCACACGGAGGTCTCCCATATAGGGGCGATGCTGAGCACTGATGCCTCCCCGGAAGAAATTCGTTCGATACTTCAGCGACTCGGAGTTCCGAGCATAATTGTAATCGACGAAATCGACCGTGTTCGAGATCCAGCCACGAAGACCCGGCTGGCAGACACCATTAAAACGCTCTCCGACCATGTAGTTGACGCGACCTTGGTCTTGGTGGGTGTTGCTGATTCCCTCGATCAACTAATCTCGGAGCATAGGTCGATAGAGCGCGCACTTGTTCAGATCCAGATGCCTCGAATGTCTAAAGGCGAATTAGAGGAAATCATCAACAAAGGGTTAACAGCTTTGGGCATGGCTATCGAAGGGAATGCGAAAAATCGAATTGCCGCCCTCTCCCATCGACTTCCGCATTACACTCATACGATGGCTCTTCATGCCGCCCAAGCAGCAGATGAACAGTCCGCGATGACAATAGGCGAGGCACATG
>JAQGOV010000366.1 GCA_028293425.1 Verrucomicrobiales bacterium | reverse complement strand
CCGATGAGATCATTAACGCTCTTGGTGGCCAGCGGGAACAAAAGCAACCGAGAGATCGTGAGTTGATCGCAGTAATCGGACTGCGCGCCATCCCGCACTAATACAAAGAACAATCTAAGCACGAAATCGAGTGGAATTGACTCCGGATAAATGGGTTGTCGTCGTCGATGACCAGCCGAGTGATCAGCACATGCTTGCTCGCATCCTCGACCGATTGGGTGTCCAGAATCCTATCGTCAAGCTGGGGGATGGCCATGAGGCCATTCGATATCTAAATGGCGACGGTGCTTACGCTGATCGAACCAAATATCCGGTGCCGGCAGTCATGTTCCTCGATCTTAAGCTGCCCGTTGTTACCGGCTGGGAGGTGCTCGATTGGGTTCATGCTCTCTCGCTGAAACGTGATTTCCTCCTTTTCGTTTATAGCGAGATTCGAAGCGTCTCGGACGTGCGAAAAGTTTATGCGCTCGGGGCGGACTCCTACGTGGCGAAGCCGGTGAAGGAAATTGATATCGTCAATCTCCTGCATCATTTCCCGCATCCGTGGCAGTTCAAGCCGGATTACCTTCCACCTGCTTAGGTCATCTGGTCAGCTCAGCAAGTCCTGGATCTCTTCCCATGTCAGCGCCGATGCGAGGTCTTCCTCGCCAGACAAGGTGGCTTGGATGATTTCCTTCTTTCGAGCCTGGAGGCTTAGAATTTTTTCCTCAACGGTGTCACGTGTGATGAGTTTGTAGCTGGTCACGACCCTGGTTTGGCCTATGCGATGCGCGCGGCTGGTTGCCTGGTCTTCCACGGCGGGGTTCCACCATGGATCGAAGTGAATCACGGTATCGGCTCCAGTCAGGTTCAGGCCGACCCCACCAGCTTTTAAACTGATCAGGAACACAGGGATGGTGCTGGTCTTTTGAAATCGCTCTACTACTTCGCCGCGATTGGTGGTTGAACCGTCGAGGTAGCAGTACTCAATTTGCTCAGCTTCAAGCTTCTGCTTTATCAGCTGCAACATGCTGACGAATTGGCTAAACACCAGCACCCGGTGGCCGCCGTCCACGACCTCCTCCAGCAATTCGCTGAACAAATCCAGTTTGCCTGAGGAATTGTTTGGATCCGTATTTTCCAAATTCAACAGGCGGAGATCGCAGCAAACCTGGCGCAGGCGGAGCAATGCGGTAAGAATGACCATTCGGCTCTTCGCGACACCCTGCGCGCCCACGGCCTCCAACACTTCTTTGCGGCTCGCTTCGATCACTCGTTCGTAAACGGCCTTTTGGTCGCTGGTCAATTCGCAAAAGGAGACCTGTTCAAGCCGGTCCGGCAGGTCCTTGGCCACTTCCGTTTTGAGGCGGCGCAGGATGAATGGACGCAAACGGCGGGCGAGCCGTCCTTGAGCTGCCTGATCCTTGCCGCGGACAATTGGTCCTTCATAACGATCTTTGAAGTCCTGCGCGGAGCCCAGGTAGCCGGGCATGAGGAAGTCAAAGATGGACCAAAGGTCCAGGACTGAGTTTTCCAACGGCGTGCCCGTGAGCACGAGCCGATGCTGGCTGCGAATAGCCTTCACCGCCTGCGCATTCTGGGTTTGGCGATTTTTGATGTGCTGCGCTTCGTCGAGCACCACGGTATCGAATTCAGTACCCCGATGTTGCTCGAGGTCCCGGCGGATCAGCGCATAACTGGTGACGATCAGGTCGTGCTCCGGGATTTGCGCAAAAAGCCCATGCCGTTGCGGCCCGTTCAAGGCGAGGACCTTGAGGGTGGGCGTAAACTTTTTCGCTTCCGCCACCCAGTTGAAGACAAGGCTGGTGGGGCAAATGATCAGGCTCGGCTTGCGTTCGGAACCGTTTGCCTTTCCCTGCACATTCCTGAGGAACGCCAGGGTTTGAAGCGTTTTGCCGAGGCCCATTTCGTCAGCGAGGATCCCGCCGAACCGATTGGCCCGCAAAAAATGCAGCCAGGCCACACCGGTTTTCTGATACGGCCGCAGGACGTCCTCCAGGTCTCCCAGCGGAGGACATTCCAGCTTGGCTTCGCCGCTTTGTTGCAAGGCGCGTTCGCGCCATTGGGTCGGCGCCTTCGCTTGCCAGCCGTGCTGTTGCAACGTCGATTCCAGGAACCCCGCCTGGGTGGCGCTTAAACGATACCCGTTGGCGTGCTGTTCCGGCGAACAATCCAACAGCACTTCCTGCAACTCCTCCACCGCGCCTGTGTCAATCACGGCATACTTGCCGTTCTTCAAACGCGTGTGGCTTTGGCCGGATAAAACCAGTCGTTGGATTTCACTGTTGGAAAATTTCTCGCCGCTTTGGCTGGCAAAAACCACACCCAGATCGAACCACTGCACACCGGAGGACGTGACTTCGAACTTCGGTTCCACGCGCTCGATGTTGGCGGCGGTGCTGCGCTCCAGCCGTTCTTCCAGCGTGACCGTCCACTCCTTTTCGAGTTTTGGATGAAGCCGCGCGAAATAGTTCAGGATCTGGTTTTGCCCGAGAAGCTGATAGCGTCCCTGGGAATCCGGCCCGGTGAAACCTGCCCGGAGCAACCGGCCCAGGGCGGCCTGCTCGGAACCGTAATCGCGGGTGGAATAGCGGGTCATCAATTGCGGATCCGGCAGCCAAAGGCTTTCGTCTTTGGAGGTCACGCCCACCGTCATGATGCGAGCTCCGTAAGCGCATTGGAGCAGAGCGCTGAGCTGAGCGAGCCCGCCCTTAAGTTCCAGGTGGAATTTCGGCGCTTGTGGCTCGAAGGAGAAGTCCTCAAGTTTAAAGTTGGCATCTACCTTTCCGGAACTGGCGAGCTTCGGCCATTGCTGGCTCAGGAACATCGGCACCTGGGAACGAGGCACACGCACCGGCGACGCCAGCAGGTTTTCGAATCCCTGCGGGAGCCCCAGCGGACGAAATTCGTTCTTCGCATAAGCCCACTCATTATTGACGAGGCAGGCGGAGGCGGGTTTATCCTTCAAGCTCACAACGATCTCGCCATTGGCTTCGAGCATTGCTTTCACCCCCAAGGGTGTCGGGTCGCCCGACACTGTCACCGGTGTAGACTTACCGAGAGTGACTCCCGGATGAGCCTTCAATGCGGGCAGGAGTTTGGCGAAGTCCTTCGCATCGAGCATGATCATCGCCGGGGTCTCTCCGTCGGCGAGCGATTCGGCGACTTCCAGCAAAGCCGCATCCTCGGTGGAAAAATCGAATGGCTGGTTTTTGGGGAGGGCGTTCAATGGCATGCGTCCGGCGCGCCATTTCCCTTCAAAGCAAACCATCAGTTTGCCACGAGCCAAGGCAGGCTCCAGGTTGGGGGGCAAGATCACAAACAGCTCACAAGGTTCGCCGTTGCCATTACCGCGCAGCAGGACCTTCCCGGGGCGGGAGGCGCTCGCGGTCGGTTTCATCTCCGGTGGAGGAGTGGCCAGTCCGGATTTTTTGGATGCTGGCACCGCTGGCTGGAGGCTTTGCAGGTAATGCAGTCCCACGGCGACAGAGTGAGAGCAGATGGTTCCCCATTCCCGAGAAGCCCGGCAGGTGCACATGTTTTCGATATCTACCTTGTTCTTGATCACCAGCCCCGCTCGGTACGAGGACGAACCCTCCTGGACCACACCCTTCAAGATGGGCGGTGTCCAATTGGAGCTTAGCGCCTTGCCCATTTGCAAAACGGCACGCGCCTGCTTCATCGCCTCCCAACCGGCGATTTCCGCAAAAAACTTTTCTGTAAAAACCACTTCGCTCATGTCAATCTGTGCCGTTCAATGTGCCGCATGCCAAGGAGATTGGAAAATGATTTGTGCTTTCTTTCCGTGGTTAAGCGTTCTGAGATCGGAAATGAGAGATTGGGCATGGCATGCCTCACTATGGCTGGCCGAAGGACAAAGGGATACACGATTGGGTTCATTTGTCTAGTGATGGACATCCGTTAAAATGTAAAATGAAGCGTTTCGTTTAACATTGAAAAGAGACCCGGCTCCTTCTACGTCATGGACCGGGGCTATGCGTCATTTGAGTGTTCCACCATGATGTGGTTCGATTTAGGGCTTGCCGGAATTCGCGTGCATTTGTGTGGGGTCGGGGTTAAGACAATCTCCAGCCATAATGAAACGCCGCTCTATTCTCTTGCTCGTGGGGTGTATTCTGTCGCTAGGCACGTTGGCGGGACTTGTTTTTTCCGGGCAGCGTGAACCCGAGTATGAAGGTCGGCCTCTGAGCAGTTGGCTGGGAGACGTGGATACGTCCAGAGTCATTGTAAATCAAATTATCTTTGTCCCTACCGCAGCGCCTATCAATCGGGAGAGCTCTGCGACTCATGCGATTCGGAACATGGGGACCCAGGCGTACCCTTTCCTCCTCCAGATGCTGAAGGAAAAAGATAGCGCTTTCAAAAAATCCATTTTGAAAAAATTGGGGTGGCAGCGTTCCATGAAACTGGGGCTGCTGACTGCCGAGGAGAAGCAATATCGAGCGAGGATGGCCATGTATCGACTCGGTACAAATGCGGGGCTAGCCTGGAAACAAATCCTGTTGGATCCCACGTTCGATCGGGAACTGCGCCTCGGGGCGACATCGTGGTGCCAGACTCTGCCCGAAGAAGCTCCTCAAATGATTCCGGTGATGGTGCGATTGATGAGTGAATTGCAACCAGACCAGCAGGAATTTGTGACGTCGGCTATGGGCCGTTTTGGACCTGACATTGCCGTCCCGCTGCTGGTCAGGCAACTGCAGGATGAGAACTACAAGATTCAACTAATGTCGATGCGTGCCATAAAGTTTCTCGGGTCCGCCGCTAGACCGGCCGTCCCGGCCGTCGCCCAGCAGCTCAAAAGCGCTAACGAAGAGGTCGGGCTGGCGGCAGCCAACACGCTTTTGTCGCTGGACGCCCATCATCTGCAGGCGCTGGTCTACCGGATGCATCACGGCGAATTAGGCAAAAGGGTGGGCGCGTATTGGATGACGGCCCGCGAAGAAAGGGAACCGGAATTTGTCATTCCTGAGCTCATGCGTGGGCTCACCGATGCTGAACCTGAAATCCGGCAGGCTGCCGCCGAAGGGCTGACTAAATTTGGAATGGCCGCCCAGAAAGCCCTGCCAGCGTTGACCAACCTGCTGGGAGATTCAAAACGCTACGTGCGAGTGGCTGCCACGAACGCTATCGGCAGCATTGTCCTTCGGAGAGGGGAATGACCAAACCAGAATCACGAATGACCGATCAGGCAGTTTTCACTGTTCGGTGCATTCCATTTCAAACGCAAAGACGCAAGCAAGGCCGCGAGGATCGCAAAGCGGAACGGGAAGAACGGCAACGGTGCGTCGGCCCGGAGTGGCGGCTTAGTTCTTCCTACTGAACCATCTTCCGATTAAAACGGGCGCTGAAACCATGAACGATGCGATTGTTGCGAACGCTTTTTGATTTTCGGAAAACCTGTTTTATGGTTTGTGCATAACAAACCATCTCTTCACTGCCGCGGCAGTGTGGGAATACAACTTTGACGAGAGGAACTCGATGTTTGAGTGTGAAGGTCGCTGGTAGCGGTTAGCGGATCTCGGCCTGCCTGCGCTGTTGCCTGGCACGTCCGAGTCTCGAAAAAGCCCTGCATTTGCTGCCCGCGCCCTGTTATGCAATCAATCCCTTAAGTAAATCTCCGAGCTTTGTAGTCCAATAAACGACACGCGAGTAACCCAATGTCCGACGCTTTTATCATCCTGCGTCTGATTGTTTGTCACGGCTCGGATTTTCTATGTTTAACCAAGCATGAAGAATAACCAAGTGGATGCTGGTTTTGTGTTAGTGCTGTTGGCCAGCCGCAAGGCGGGCCGAAAAACGTCTCCTTTTCCGTGGCATTTAATGTTTGGAAAAAAAGTAAAAAGCAATGGCGCGGAAGAATCGTCCGCGGTGGCTCCTGAGGTGAATGAAAAAGTGAAGGAACTTCTTCTGCTCGCGCAGGAGCAAGGGTACCTCACTTCGGAGGATGTGCTGGAATGCCTTGCTCCCGAGCAATCCACCCCGGAACTGCTGGAACAGATTAACGTCCGGCTAGCTGCGCTGGATGTTGAGATTGTGGACCAGGCCGAGGTCGAAGCCGAGGTGGAGGAGGAAGCGACGCCCGGTCCGGATTCATTGGAAGATCCGGTGCGGGTTTACATGAACCAAATGGGCAAGGTATCGGTGCTGAATCGCGAGCAGGAAGTGAATATTGCGCGCCGAATTGATGAAGGGTTCAAGGATTTTCAAAGCATTGTGTTCCGCTTTGGATTTGCCGCGAAGGAACACGTGGCCCTGGCTGAGAAGCTCTTGTGCAAACCGGCCAAGGAACGATTCGACCGGGTGGTGCTGGAAAGCAAAATTGCCAATCGCGAAGAGCACCTGCTGGAGATGCAGCGCCTGGTGAAGCAGGTTCAAACAGCCGACATCCAAATCGAGGCTGCCTTCCAAAAGTGGCGTCAGACCACCGATACCAAGCTGAAGCAAACGGCTTTCAAGGATTTTCAGAAGAAGCATGGGAAAGTAGGCGAGCTCTTCTCCAAGTTCTGTTTTATTCCCAAGCTGATCGAGGAGATCGCCAGCGTGGTCGAAAATGTGCACGAACGCCTACAAGCCGGCTTGAAGCGGATTGAGCAGCTCAAGGCAATGCCAGCTTCCTCTTTGCAGAAGGAGCAGCTCGCCTCGGACCGCGAGCAGATTCGATCGCTCGAATTGCTGGCGCGGCTCCCGGCAGAGGAAATCTGCTCGAGCTACAAGGATATGAAGCGCAGCGCCGACAAGATGCAGCAGGCAAAAACCGAACTGGTCGAAGCCAACCTGCGCCTCGTGATTTCGATCGCCAAGCGTTACAACAATCGTGGCCTTGGACTCCTGGATTTGATCCAGGAAGGCAACATCGGCTTGATGAAAGCGGTGGACCGATTTGAATACCAGCGCGGTTACAAGTTCTCAACTTACGCGACGTGGTGGATTCGACAGGCGATTACCCGCGCAATCGGCGACCAGTCCCGGATTATCCGAATTCCGGTTCACCTGATCGAACACCTGGGGCAATTGACCAAGATCCAACGCCAGCTCACCTACGAATTCGGACGGGAAGCAACCTCGGAAGAGATCGCCGACGAGATCAAGATGCCGGTGAAGCGCGTGCGCGCTTTGCTGAAGGCTGCCCAGCAGCCGTTGTCCCTGCAGGCGAGTGTGGGCGATTCCGACGACGTGGTGCTCGGGGATTGCATCGAAGACAAAGGAGCCGATGATCCGTCGGCCATGAGCAGCTACCGGTCATTGCAGGAAAAGCTGCATGATCTTTTGGCCGGACTCACGGAACGAGAGCGGCAAGTGCTGGAAATGCGCTTTGGCCTGGCCGATGGCATGGAACGCACCCTGGAAGAGGTCGGCAAGCGCTTTAAAGTGACTCGGGAACGCATCCGCCAGATCGAGAACAAGGGCCTCCGCAAGCTGCGCCATCCAACACGGCTGCGCCAGCTCCGAGGTTTCGAGGACTTGAACTCGGTGGAGCGGAATTAATTTAACAGGGCGCTTTTTCGGCTGGGGTCAGGCAAACTCGTTTACTTGTCCCAGCCGAAAAACCGCGCCCATTTCCGTTGCCCGGCCTTTGTTCTGAGGTCGCAGTCAAAGATGTGCTGCAACTTCGGGTTATACCGCGAGATTTTTATATTTAGTGGATTTCGTTTCATCAATGCTCCTAACAAATTGTTGTTTGGATTTGCTCCGGTTACATAAACCAACCGGCGTTGCGTTGAAATAGGGTTGTTTCCTGCCCGGGGTGTCAGGAGGACCCTATGGGGGCAAGAGCTTGAGACGCGGAACTAAGGAAGTCTCAAGCTCCAGGTCTCAAGTCTCGGGTTTCTGGATTCCAGCTAAGGGGACTGAAAAGAAAAGGGCCGCGAGCGCAGGTGCTCGCGGCCTTTTTTTTGGAAGATTCGGATTAAGCTTTCCAGCCGTGGTTTTCGCGAACCTGGAGCATGGCGGCGAGGATGTTGTTCCAGGTTTCCTGTTTCATCATGACATCATTGGGGAACATGCAGCCATCCCAACAAATGTGTTTGAATTTTTTGGTGACCTTGCCCTTGTCATCGCGCATCCAATAGCCAGCATCGCGAGCGATATTGAGCTTGCCATTCGGATCGGTGGCGAGACAGTGACGGCCGGTCTTGTCGTGGGTGCCAGAGCCTTTGACGGTAGCGTCATTCTGGGCGACGTGGAAATCGATGGTCCACGGGCGGAGCGCCTTGGTCATTTTCTGCATGGCCTTGTGGAATTCTTCGGGCTGCCATTTGAAATCCTTTGGAACGATGCGGTGCTCGGGCGCATTATAGCCGAGGGTATAGAGGAGAGTGTGGGCCATGTCTGCCTGGAAACCGACCAGCTTAGGCAAGCCCACTTCTTCGAGCAGTTGCACCATGTATTTCCAACTGTGCATGGCGCCCCAGCAGATTTCGCCCTCGGCGGCGAGGCGCTCGCCATGGTCTTTGGCCACTTTGGCAGCCTCCTTGAAGGTCTTCGCGATTTTCTTCGTATTCCCTTTGGGATCCTTCTCCCACTCGGTAACGCCAGCGGCTGAATCGATGCGCACAACGCCGTAAGGGCGAATACCAATTTCCCGGAGTTTCTTCGCGATGCGGCAGGCCTTTTGGACCTGGCCGACAAAGTTTTTGCGATCGTCGTCACTGCCCATGGCGGAGCCGCCACCGGTGGGCGGCCAGACGGGTGCAACCACGGAGCCGACGGTCAGGTTCTTGCGGCTGATCTTCTCGGCCACGCGCTTCAAATCGTCTTCCTTGATATCAATGCTGACGTGCGGGTCGAAAAGGAAAATATCGACGCCGTCAAACTTAGCGCCATTGACCTCAGCCTTGGCAGTGAGGTCGAGCATGGTGTCCAGATCGATGCAGGGTTCAGCGCCGGGGGTGCCTTTGCCGACCAAGCCAGGCCACATGGCGTTATGGAGTTTAGGGAAATTATTGGCATTACTCATGAGCTGTGGATCTTTCTATGGATGAATCCATTTGTGTTAATGGTTGAAATCTGGTGCTAGGCTAACAGGGAGAAGTTTTCGCTTTCAATGCCAAATTGGACTTGAGGAGGGGTACGCAAAAAGCGCCTCGAGCCATGGGGCAGGAGGCGCCTTGCAAAAATGAGATAGGATTAGCCGCCTTTTTCGGTCTTTTCGCCGGCCTGGAGCCAGCCAGAAATACCGGCGGACATGTGTTTTACATTCTTGTAGCCCAGCTTTTCAGCGGCCTGCGCGGCAGCCTGGTAAGCTTTGCACTTTGGCCCGCCGCAGTAAGCGATGATAAGGGCGTTCTTGTCCTTCGGAAGGACTTTGGCCAGCTTCTTCTGGGAAGCTTCAAAATTGATCGCGCTGGGCACATGACCCTTGTCGAAGGATTCGGTGCCATTCACATCAATAATCGTGGCTTTACCGGAAGAAATGGCTGATTTGACTTCAGTGATGCTGATGTCGGGGAATTCACCGGCATACAACGATGCGGCCAACATCAACGAGGCAGTTAAGGCGAAAAGTTTTTTCATAATTTATATCTACTTGCGGTTTAGACGTATGTCCCTACCAAAATATTCCATATCCTGCAAGGAGAGAAAATCCGGGAAAGAATGGATTTCCGTTAGCTGAGTGGTCCATTTTGGCGGAAAAACTTCCTTGGACAGCTCTATTCTCCGGGTTTCAGCTCGTTTTCAGCCGTTCAACGGAATAGGTTTTGGGCAATGATTTGGCTGGTGGTAAGTCGGCTCGTGCTGAGTGTCTCCGGGAACGCGGTACAAAAGCGGTTGCTCATGAAAGAGGTAAGGGTCAGACCGCTTTGGATCACGACTTATTTGTTAATGCTCCTGCCGGCTTTTGTGCTTTCGGCCTCGGATGGCTGGGTCTGGCCGGCAGCGTTTTGGGGGAATGTTTTTCTTGGCGGGGTGCTTGATGCGGTCGGGAACCTGGCGATGGTCGCGGCATTGCGCTCGACGGACTTGTCGGTATTCGGCCCCTTGAACGCTTTTCGCCCGGTGCTGGCTCTTCTTTTTGGTTGGATGTTCCTAGGCGAAACGCCGTCTCTTTCCGGAGGGGCAGGGGTGGGAGTAACGGTTCTCGGAGCTATGCTGCTGCTTGGGGAGCGCGGCGGAAATACCGGGCGTGGCTCGCGGCGGGAAGTATGGAAGGTTCTCGGCCTGCGTTTTGCGGGGCTTTCATTATCCACCTTGGGAGCTGTTTTCCTGAAGAGAGCTGCCGTGCTCGGATCGGCAGAGGTCACGCTGACCGGCTGGATCGTCTGCGGGCTTGGTTGTCTTTTAGTGGCGTCGGTGGGAGGTGAAGGGAAAACCGTTGCTGGCTTAAAAATAACCTGGCAGGGACACTCTTCCTGGCTGGCAGGCCACGCCTTGATTTTCTTCGTGATGCAATGGTTTACGATCCGAATTTTTCAGAACACGCTCCTGGCCTATTCCTTTGCCTGGTTTCAACTTGGCATGGTGCTGCAGGTGATCACGGGAGGAGTGTTTTTCAAGGAGCCTGCCCTGGGCCGCCGATTGGCAGGTTGCGTGGTGATGTGCCTGGGCAGCGCCTTGGTTCTATGGAAAGGTTAACGTATGGCTTTGACCGCAGCACTCTTCGGACTTTCCAAACCCACACCGTTGATCATGCGCACGGCGTAGCTTGGGTTTTCGCCCTCCGAGACGTTTTTGTCTACATAGAACATCTCCAGCGCGTCCTTGGGCGGTGTATCGTGAAAAGTGATGGATTGGAACTGTGGGAAACCGGTTTTGTCGTCCATTTTTTCCGGGACCTTCGCGATGGCTCGACCGTCGCGGTAGACAACGAACTGCCGGATTCCGCTTTCGAGATCGGCTTCAGCGGTCCACCGCACCATAGCTTGCCTTAAGTCAGAATCAATGAGGGCACTGGAAAGCACGGGGGCTTTGCGCGGGGGAGTGCGATCGGTGGTGACGCCGTATTTGACGTATTCCGAATAAGCACGGGCTGTGACGCCGTCCGGGAGCCAGGAGAGTTCATTCTTCGAGCCAAGCGCGCTGCGAGTCGAGCCGTTTTGCCAATCCCCCAAAAAGCCCGCGGCAGTGTCCAAAACCAGGAGTCGTTCGCGCATGGGCGATATGCGTTCGCGCAAGCAGGCGTCGAAAAAGGGAATGGCCAGGAGGCGTGAATTTCGACAGTCATGACCAGAGAACGGATCGGGAGCGAAGGCAACAGGAGCACCCTTGGCCCTAAAAGCCTCGAAAAGCTTGAGGGATCCTTCCCAGGCGCTGTTGAAGCGGGCATCAACTCGTTCCTTGATGCCGGGATTCAGGATGAAAGGAATAGTGTAGGCATCTGCCGGGTAAATGGGTTTGGGAATCTCACCTTTTTCCCAGGCCGGCAAGGCGGACCCGGACCGGCAGAAGATGGCGACAATCCGTTCCGGATGTTTTTCCAGCATGAGTGAAGCCCAGAAGCCTCCACCGGAGTGTCCCCACAAGCACCAGGGCACGCTGTCCAACTCGGGGTGCCCGGTTTTTTTCCCCAAGTCCGTAAGCGCTCGTAGAAATGATGCGTCCGAGCCATTGCGCGGGTCGCACCACAATCGACAATTGTTTGTGCCGGCCCGAAAATGAGGTGATAACAGGGCGGCATCATGCTTATCGGCGAGGGCGCGCCAGTGCAGGTCCAGGGCGGCGGTTTCGCCCGATTCTTCCGCGCCTTCTCCGCAGCCGTGCTGATGGACAATGAGGGCTTTCACACGGATGACACCTGGTGGAATCCAGACATGAAACTCCGCTGGCACTTGCAGTTGGCCTCTGCTTTTGGACGCGGGGTATTGGACCGTCTGGAGATCGGAAGCTTTAGTGAATGGCGGAGCAACTAGGAAAGTCGCGAGGGCAAGGACCCAAAGTTTCATGGCCTCGAGCCTGACAGATAAAAAAGAAGTTGTCACGGGGGAGAATCCCCCGTTCGAGACGAAAAGCAGATGCCGGCCACCTACCGTGGCATCAGGTGCTGGCGATCTGTCTTCCGATAGCCGTATGCTGAAGCCAGTGCGAGGATGAGGCCGAGAGCAAAAGCCCAAGCGGAGGAAACTACCACTCCGCTGATCGCCACTAGCACCCCCAAACAAAGGGTGATGAACTCAACATATTCAGCCCGACAACGCTGAGGTGCGTTAATTTCGCCTTCCATAAAAACAAGTTCTCCCCATAAAAAGCCTAGCTTACAGAACCGGGGCGTGCAACTGGTTGTGGACTTCGCAATTCGCTAAAGAGGAGGCGCAAATAATTCAATGACGTGGCCATCGGGATCCTTCAGGAACAATTGAAGAATGCCATCCGGTCGTTCCTTGCGAGGAAGGTGAGGGTAGGAGTGCGCATCCAAATGCTTTTCCCATTTATCGAGGTCATCGACGCGAAGGGCGAAATGATTGCCGCGGTTGTGGGAGAAGACAGGTTCTCCTCGTTCCCCGATGATGTGCAACTCCTGGACGATGCCGAGGCGGAACCATGCTCCCGGAAAAGTAAAAGCAGGGCGGGGAAGCGGATCAAGTTTCAGGATATCACCGTAGAAGGCGCAACTGGCCGCAACGTCCTTGACATGGATGGCCACATGGTTCAGCTCGAGTGTTTTCACGCGGGGAAGAGGATAGGAAGCCGTGCAAGTTTGGATAGCCCAAAAGGGCCTATTTGGCACCTGCTTATCGCTCCACGCAGAAGAAACTGAAGAAAAATCTTCCTGCACGGCTTTTGAGGCCATTTCCGGACTTATCCTGTTTTGCCTTTCCAGAGAGGTATTTTGGGGATTGTGTGTGGGCTTTATCGTAATCGTA
The DNA here is from genome assembly GCA_028293425.1 of Verrucomicrobiales bacterium. Taxonomy (GTDB): domain Bacteria; phylum Verrucomicrobiota; class Verrucomicrobiia; order Limisphaerales; family JAQGOV01; genus JAQGOV01. The sequence goes on along the minus strand of JAQGOV010000366.1, from coordinate 6,551 downwards.
AAGGCTATTTCAGCCCCTCGCCCTAGGGGATTCGATGTCGCCTTGGCCCTCAGAGTCCATGCTAGACGCGGGTTTTGCTTTGCTTTAGGTTCATGTGGTGCCGAATAACTCGAAAAGCGTGGAAAAGGGAAAAGAGTCCCTGCCCTTCGAAGAGGCATTAAAAAAGCTCGAAACCATAGTTGAATCCATGGAGTCGGGCGACCTGCCTTTGGAAGCGCTGCTGTCGCGTTTCGAGGACGGCACACGCCTGGTGAAACAGTGCCAGGAAAAGCTGGAAGAAGCTGAACTCAAAATCCAGAAACTAGAAAAGAATGCGGCCGGAGAACCGGCGCTGAAACCCTTCGAAAATTCGAACCTCGATGAATAATGCTATGAGCCGGTACTTGGACATGGTGGATGAGCCATCCCACATTAAAAAGCTGAACGTGGAACAGATGACTCAACTGGCTGAGGAGATTCGTAATGAACTCATCACCAAGCTTTCCAAAAACGGCGGGCATCTGGGGCCGAACCTCGGAGTCGTGGAACTCACGATTGCCCTGCACCATACTTTCTCCACGCCGAAGGACAAATTTGTCTGGGACGTGAGCCACCAGGTTTATGTGCACAAGCTTCTAACGGGTCGCAAAGAACGGTTTCACACGATCCGGACAACGAATGGCTTGAACGGCTTTGCCTTGCGAACCGAGAGCGAGCACGATTGCTACGGGGCAGGCCACGCAGGCACCGCGCTTTCCGCCGCGCTCGGCATGGCGGCGGCCCGCGATCGCCGTGGCACGGATGAAAACGTGGTTTGCGTTTTTGGCGATGCAGCGCTGACCAATGGTATTTCTTTTGAGGCACTTAACAACATCAGTCACACCACCAAAAAGTTCGTTGCCATTCTCAATGACAATGAATGGAGCATCGCGAAGAACGTGGGCGCGATCGCCAGCTACCTGAACAAGCTGATCACGAACCCGAAGTATAACCGGCTGCAGCGCGATTTTGTTAGGCTGCTCCGGCGCATGCCCAAAGGCGAATTCGCCGTGGCGCTGGCACACAAGGCCGAGGAAAGCTTCAAAGGGGTTGTTTCGGAAGCAGCCCTGGAGCATAGCAAGAACCCGATGGATGCGGATGGCCGCGGCGGCTTTGGCAGCAGCCTGATCTTCGAAGAGATGGGCTTGCGGTACCTCGGGCCAATTGACGGTCATGATTTGCCCATGCTGCTGAACTGCCTTGAGTTCGCGAAGAATTATGACGAGCCCATCGTGCTGCATGTGCTCACCAAGAAGGGCAAAGGGTACGATGTGGCCCTGGCACAGCCTGAGAAATTTCACGGCACTGGTCCTTACGACGTGACCACTGGCAATAGTCCGGCAGCGAAGCCAGGGACTCCCCTCAATTACCAGGACGTCTTCGGGCAACAGTTGGTTAAGCTTTGCCAGAAGGATAATACGCTCGTTGGCATCACTGCCGCAATGCCGAGCGGCACTGGGCTGAAGTACCTCGAGAAGGCGATGCCGGAGCGGTATTACGATGTGGGGATTGCCGAAGAGCATGCGGTGCTTTTTGCTGCGGGCATGGCGACGATGGGATTCCATCCCGTGGTGGCGATTTACTCGACCTTCCTGCAACGCGCTTATGATTGCATCATTCATGATGTGGCGCTTCAGGACCTGCCGGTGATTTTCTGCATGGACCGGGCGGGGTTATCTGCCAACGATGGACCAACCCACCACGGTTTGTTTGACATCTCCTACCTGCGCTGCGTGCCCAACATCATCTGCATGGCGCCCAAGGATGAGGACGAAATGGCGGACATGATGTTCACCTGCACCCTGCAATCGCATCCGACTTTTATTCGATATCCCCGCGGTCTGGGCGAAGGTGTGGCGATCAAAGATGTACCGAAGGTGTTGGAAATTGGCAAGGCTGAGGTGGTGAAGAACTTTGCGCAAAATCGTGGCCGCAAAATTGCCTTCTTTGCGCTTGGCAATATGCAGAAGGTTGCAAGGGAGGCTGTGGAAACGTTGACGGCTGAAGGGTTTGATTGCGCGATTATTAACCCTCGCTTCTTTAAGCCGATCGATGCCGGCACCACTGAGTTCTTCGCCCGGAATGCGGATGTGATTGTGACGATGGAAGATCACGTGCTGCCTGGCGGTTACGGGAGCATTGTCCTGGAATTGCTTTCCGAGAAGCGCATCACGACACCGGTCATTCGGATTGGCTGGCCTGATCAGTTTATCGAACACGCTTCCACTCCCGAATATCTACGTGAGAAATACGGACTCACCGCTGCCAGGACAGTGGAAAGAGCCAAAGCCGAGTTTGCCGCGGTCACCGAGGGCGAGCGATCCATGGTCCCAGCCGTGGCCTAGGCACCAACGAAAGATTCAAAAGCACAAAGGCTTCGCTCGGTGAGCGAAGCCTTTGTGCTTTCTGCGTTGTCAGGAAATTTTACCGCAACCAAGTAAAAAGTTACTTCGGCACTAACTTGGCTTCAGCGGTGGCGGGATTGTATTCGAACTTCATCCCGGTGGGAGGATTGGGAATCTGGGGAAGGTAATCCCCGACTAACTCATTTAGGGACTTGGGATTACGTCCTTCCTGGGCCTGGAACAATTTGATGGCCTGGTTCACTCCAGTCATATCAATGGACTTATCCGCGGTCTTCTTGGCCTTCGCAACAGCCCCCAGATAATCGACTGGGGCGGTTAAGGGATTGCCGCTGCTGGAAGGAGCGTCCTTGACGCGGGGCGTCTTTTTTTCGCAGGCGGTAAAAATCAAACCGGCCACCAGAATTAGACTTGTTAGGATCCTTTTCATATGTGGCCGGTTCAAAACAACTTGTGTGTCATTGGCTAACCCAACGACCCACACCAGAGCTTACTTAGCAGCTGGGGCGTTTGTAGCAGCAGGAGTTGTAGTCGAGGTGCCAGCGCCGGCATCAGTGGACTTCTTTTCGCAACCCAAGAGCGCCAAACAAGCGACCAGTGCAAGTAATGAGAATAGTTTCATATATGAGTGATTTTGGTTTTTCTACTTGCCATCCCCTGCTCATGCAGGTGGCGTTATGCGGCAGATTACTAAACAAGGGAGTATTGCCAAGTATAAAATAATTAGGTCTTTACCCCGCCTTGGCGGCTGAGAGCTTTCGTGCGGTGTTCCTGGCAAGTTCGATGAGCCCTAAATCACGTCTTAAATCGGCGAAACGAAACGGGGGCAAGCCGCTCTGTTCCGTGCCGAGGAGTTCGCCAGGACCACGTAACTGCAAGTCCTCTTCCGCGATCCTGAAACCATCCGTCGTATCCTCAAGAACCTTCAGCCTCTGCTGCGCTTCAGGGGTTTTAACTTCCGCGACAAGGATGCAATAGGAGTCGTGCGCGCCGCGGCCGATGCGTCCACGTAACTGGTGGAGTTGAGCGAGGCCGAACTGTTCCGCATTCTCAATCAGCATGATAGTGGAGTTAGGAACATCCACTCCCACCTCGATAATGGACGTTGCTAAAAGAACTTGGATTTGATTCTGCCGGAAGAGAGTCATCGTAGCTTCTTTTTCTCCGGGCTTAAGACGTCCATGAAGCAGTCCGACTTTGTGCGGAGCCATCAACTGCTGTAATCGCTCATATTCTTTGGTAACAGCCTTCAGGTTCCCGGTGCCGCCCTCCTCCACGCGGGGGTAAACGACGTAGGCCTGCCGTCCTTCCGCTAACTTTTGCCGGATGAATTCCCAGACCTTGGGCAACTTGTCCGAAGTGCGGAGGAAGGTTTTAATCACACCCCGCTGCTTCGGCAGTTCATCTATAACAGAGATGTCCAAGTCCCCATAAAGCGTTAAGCCCAAAGTGCGAGGGATGGGTGTGGCGGTCATGACCAGCACGTGCGGGTAACGACCTTTGCGCACCAGCTTTTCCCGCTGAGAAACTCCGAATTTGTGTTGCTCATCAATGATAACCAAACCGAGTTTCTCCACCTCGAAAGCTGATTCCACCAAAGCATGCGTTCCAATAAATAAAGGCGGAAGACCTAAAGCTGGAACCGGTTTGCCCAGGAGGTCGGGTTGGTTCGCTAGCAGTGCACGGTCCGAATCTTTAGAGGTTTTTCGGCTGCCTGTTTGGATTTCGACGGGTATGCCCAGGGGTTGAAACCAGCGGCTGAAGGTCTGAAAGTGTTGTTCCGCCAGGATTTCCGTGGGTGCCATCAACGTGACAGCAAAGCCGCTTTCAATGACCATCAAAGCGCTCGCTGCGGCCACAGCGGTCTTGCCGGACCCCACATCTCCCTGGAGCAGCCGACGCATTGGAAAAGCGCCCGAGAGATCCTGCCGGATCTCCCGCAGCACGCGTGTCTGAGCCGCGGTGAGCCTGAAACCAAGCTGTTCCAGGAAAGGCTTTATAAAACGATTGTCGCCACCACAAGGCAAGGCGCTCGAGGAGTCTTGCAAAGTTTTGCGGCGGCGCTGAATTTCCAACTGCAAGGAAATGAGTTCATCGAGGGCCAGCCGTTTGCGTGCCTTTTCTGCCTGGTCGATTTGTTCCGGAAAGTGAAGTAACCGGACTGCCTCCGCCCGCGCCAGCCATCCAGGCAGAAGGTCGCGCGGCCAGGGTTCTTCGATTTTTTCTCCGAACTGGGCCAGCGCACGCCAGGCAAACCCGCGCAGCCACCGCTGCGAGAGACCCTCCGTGAGCGGATAAATGGGGACGATTCGATTAATGTGAATCGAACTGTCCTCCCCAGGCTCGATGACCTCGGTTTCAGGGTGGTCGATCAGCCTCGGCTTGATGGAGTTCGGCTTTCCATAAACGAAGACCTCATCGCCCTGGTTAAAGTAACGCTCCATATAAGGCATGTTCCACCAGCGGCAATGGAGGCGCGCTGTTCCATCATCGATGATGAACTCGAAGATACTCTTGATTCCTTTCCTGAACCGCTTGATCCCCAAGGCCACAATCTGCCCCCGCACCGTGGTTGCTTCTCCCAGCTCCAGGTCGCGGATTTGACGGGTATGACGGCGATCTTCGTACCTTCTGGGTCGATGGAGCAGGAGATCCTCCACTGTTTTGAGTTCCAGCTTTTCCAATTGAGTTTTGCGCTCGGAACCCACGCCCCACAAATCGTGGAGCCGCAAGCTTAAGCTGGGCGATGCAATCGACACTCTGTTGTTATAAGGGATGCTTTGCCAAGGTGCAAACATGAGTCGTAGTGTCAAGGTTTGGTACACTCAAACTGGCTTAATAGGGTAAGAACCTGTTTGACTCGGAAGGCCCTGTTGGTCATAGTCGGCAAAGGAAATTTCCCCAAGGATGGTGTGCATAAGTTCTATACTTTAGCTGCTTTGGGGCATTCCATAAAATTGTTTCCCGGAGTCCCTATGAAAATAAGAAGTTTAGCTATTTGTTTAATGCCGGTGCTGGTGGCAGTTGTCGGCTGCGATACGCGTCAGGTTCACTCCGCAAAAGCCTACGGCATGGTGGATCGCGCTCCCCAAACGGCTGAGAAAGGCTACGTCGAGTTTTACACCCATGACGCAAAAGCCCCGGTGCCAATTTTTAGATTGGATTCCAAGGAACGGCCGCATGTTGTTGGTGCCGTCGGCCTGCACGAGGGAGACCGGTACTCCAAAGTACGTTATGAAGCTGATGTGACCACCAAACTCCGGGTGGCGCTTCCGCCTGGGAACACCACTTTCATGTTTGAGCGTGAAGGCCAGCGAGTTCGGGTTCCAGTTGTGGCAGGCCAGGTCACCCCGGTGGAGATTTTCTATACCCGGCTGCAAAAGGGAGATCTGCTGGATTTTTATATGATCGATACCGAGGTCCTCCCGTCGCAAGCGGCAACAGACGATTCCACTCCGGCGAGCAAGAAGAAATAACCGCTCGGAATTGTGTTACACAGGCGGCGCTCGGAAGAACGCCGCCTTTTTCTATGCCGATTGTCGCGTCATTCCGGGGTGCCACGGATGAGCTTCGACGCGTTGTTTGCCACTGCGGATTAACGCTGCCCCTCCCAGCACCAAAACTACTCCTGACGCAACAAAGGCCGCGTCGAAAATTGATAAACCCAGCCGTTCAACAACATGGTGCACCTGGAGCATATAGTGGTCGACGGTTCCTTCCACGAGGTTAAATAATCCCCAGCCCAGAAGTATCGAGCCGAAAAAGGTGCGGGAAGACCACGGGACTTCGGCATGCTTCCCGGCCCTGAACAGCATGACTACACCCCACACGGTCATCAGCCACGTGAAGGCGTGGAACAAGCCATCCCAGAACATGTTAACTTCTATATCAACAACGTTGGATTTTGGCACGATGGCCGAAAGCATGTTGTGAGTTTGGAGCAGTTGATGGAACAGAATTCCGTCAAAGAATCCGCCAAGACCAAGCCCCAGAAGCGTGCCCGCGGCCACCAACGGCCGATAATTATAATCCAGGTTGGAGTTCATTCAGACTCCTTCTTTTTCGGGCGTTTGGCGGGGAATTGGAAGCAAACAACGGCGACACCTGCGAGGAGCAACGGAGCGGGGGCGAGTGTCCATGCTGCATGACGGATAAAATTCTTGCCGAAAA
>JAQGOV010000365.1 GCA_028293425.1 Verrucomicrobiales bacterium | reverse complement strand
TCTATCCAGCCATCCTGCCCAAGCATCAGCGCTATTTGCCAGAAGCCTACCAACAGCTCCTGCGCAATATCCTTTTGGGCGCTCGCTCCTTCAGTGCAGCCCGCCGCACCCTCCAGGCACTGGGGCTGGGCTATTCCCCGGAAGCAGTGGATAAACTCCTGGAGGACCTCTACGCCGAAGCCAAGAGCTTCTTCTCCCGCCCACTGCCCAGCGATTGGCTGTGCCTCTTTATGGATGCCAAGGTTATCGACCTCAAAGACGAGCACCAGCAGGTTAAAAAGGCCGTTCATTTCCTGGTCATTGGCATTGGCCTCGATGGCAAAAAGGAAGTCATCACCGCTTCTACTTTCTGGGGAAACGAGGTGCTGGAAGCTTGGCGCAAGGTCTTGATTGACTTGAAAAACCGGGGACTCGTCCGAGTCCTGCTCTTAGTCACCGACGACTTCACCGGCCTGGCCCCTTTAATCAAGGGCCTCTTCCCCCACTCGGACCACCAGCTTTGCACCGTGCACCTTTTGCGCAACGCCCAGCGCCACTTAAGCCTCGAGGACTATGCTCTCTTCCGCGACAACTGGCGCGAAATCCAGGCGGCCAGCTCCTTTGAAAGTGCCCAAACCAAGTTCCGCGCTCTTTTGGAGCGCCTCCGCTCCAACAATAAAGCCTGGGTGGAATACCTGGAAAAGCGTGTTCCCCACTACCTCACCTTTCTTAAATACCCAACGGCCGTCCACCCGCACCTGCGTTCCACTAATCTCCCGGAAGGCATCAACAATCAAATCGAAAATCTTCGCCGTAATGCCGGTGGTCACTTCCACTCCGAACGCGAAGCACTGATCAAAATGAAACTCCTGACCACTGACCTCTATGACCACTCCTGGACTCGCGTCAACCCAACCTTCCTCGGACAAATCGGCACTCTCAACCAAATCTTCCGTAAACACTTTGAACTCGAACTCAATCAAGAAACCTTCCTGACACAAAATTTTTGACAAGGACCGCGTGGAGCGGGTTTCAGGAGGGGGGCCTTTCAGAAGCAGCTCAATGTGGCGGAGCCGATTGCTTGTTTGCCACTGAAAAGCCCCAAACAGAATCGCCAAGAGCACAGTTGGAACCAAATGCCATTTGGACGTAAAGGAAGGTATACGGAACGATGCTGGTGGGTTCGGCTGGGATTTGTTTCCCTCCCGGCGGCCATTGGCGTACTGATGGGCAGAAGGCAAGCGAGCGCCGGTGCCTGGTTGGCTCGTGCTTCGGACCTGAGCTTCTGGGTGACTGGCCACGGAATTGCGCTTGAGCAATTCCAAGTTCTGAATTGGTGTCCACTCCGCCAGGCCTTCATGGTAAGCCAGGTCTGTTATTTTTATACTGCCCTCATCCAACATTGCTTGGAACTGCTCAAGTGAAATTGGGCCCTGCGTGCTGCCGTCTTTTTGCAAGAATATTTCCATAATGCTTTGGTCGAGTTAAAAGTGGGTTGTGGGGTCAGGGAGATGAGACGAGGTGAGGCTGCAACGCCCGTATGAGCTGCTGGGTGAACCCCTTTAACGGCCAGTTCTCACGCCGAAGCCATTTCTCGTCCATCATGGCCTGGAGAGCAGTTGTTTTAATCAGGGTCTCGCACACCGCGTCGTAAAAGTCCCTTTCTGTGCAGGTAAGCCGAAGCCCGTTGCGACCCAGAGCACTTTTGAATTCCTGAAGTGTTTTGGGGAATTCCTCAACATTAAAGCCGGCATTCCGTGCCCCAGCTTGCACATCCCATGGAAGCAATCCTTTTGCTATCCGGTTTACATTGTCCTGGTCCCACTCAACACAGTGTTTTGTGCTTTCGCTTTGCTCCACAGGCGGCTCAACTCCCAAGGGCTTAACAATGGCGGCCTTCCGTTTCTCGCGTTGTTCCTCTAGTTGCAATTCAAGCGTCTCGACTTCAGCCAATTTAATCCCCCACTGCTTGAGGAAGTCCGGAGGCAATTCTTTGCTTTGGTAGGACCCCTCACCCGAAGGCCAGAGAATGATCATGGTTCCATTGTTCGTGTTTAATTTGACCTCACTGACGCCTTCCACTTGCTTTCCACGTAAGGTGAGGCTTGTGGGTCGGTTGGTCACCAGGTTTTGTGTTGCTAGCTGAGTGATGCTGTTCGTTTGAGTATTTTGTGCCTGGAGGGGGGAAGCACATCACACAAAGGACAAGGGATGCGACGAGATTAAAAGTGGCGAATCGCTTCTTCATATGCGCGGAGCAGAAATAATTACATGGAGATTTCACTGGCGCTTCTCTCCTCCTCCCTATGCCTGCAACTTGAGCAGATTAAAGCAAGGAGAAGGGAGGGCAGGGCGGCAGCAGGTCCGTTTCATTGAATAATCAGCCAGCGACAGGGAACGTCCCGGTTGCGTGTCTGCGGCGGTTCCTGTTTCTCCGTCGTTTCCTCCCGGGTATGGTCGCTTGGTATTGAACGGGTTGTGGGACTCGGTTGGACCGCAAGAATCCCACGACTTTCACCAGGAGCCTAATCCCCCAATAGCCCCCGTAAAGGATTGCGCCCCATTTCAGCAGGAAGATCGCCAGTTCGAACAGGCCCGCGAGGATTTTCCCAACAATGGTCAGAATGCCTGCAACGACAATCCACACCAGAAGGTAATAAAGAATGCCAAAGGTGCTATACGTGAGGCGACTTAAAGGCCGACCACAACGGGGGAGGGGGTGTTATCCGCTTTGGCCTGAGCGGCTTTCTCTAGGATGTTTCTCTGCGCTTCCTTGGTTTCCTTGAGAATGGCTTCTTCCATGGAGCCTAAGCCGGAACGATTCAGTTGAACCATAATATTTCATGGTCTTGCTCTGGTTGAGGCTTGTAATGACCCAACTGCATTGCAGTCGGAAAAAGCCGTCAATTTCTTAAGGATTTCACAAAACCACTTCCGGTTCGCCTCCCCCTCAACCGCCAATTTGAGGGTGGCCTTGCCTTGAGCCCGGCTCCAAACCGCTGCCCGTGAAAAGAGCCGCCAACGCAAGGTGTTGAGCTGGCACAGCTCCAACTGCCCCAGCTTTCTTTGCAGCAATACGCACAGGTTGTAGGCCAGAATGGCCAAATGGTGCAACGCTTCGGTTCCCCAGAAGTTCGAAACACACAAACGCTTCATCCCAAACTGCTCCCCCAACTCCTTGATCCGGTTTTCCAGGTCGGCCCGCCCGTTATATCGGCGCCACACCTCCAGGGCGCTGAGGCTGTCGGGCAAATTGGTGATAAAGGCTTGAAAGCGATAGCCCGGCACTTCCAATAGCTCCTTGCCTCCAGCCTGCGGGCGCTGGCTCATGCGTTGACGCACCACAATCAGTCTTTGCCCCGGCCGATTCCACGGGACCTCCTGCACTTCCATTCCATCGAGCTCGGTCTTTTGCCACGCCGCGTCATCATGCCGGCAGAGGCTCTGGACTTTCTCCGTCAACCGGGCCACAAAGATATACTTGAGCCCGAAAGCCTCCGCGCTTTCCACGACGGAGCTATCTCCAAAGCCGCTGTCTGCCCGCACCAGCCCAATGCGGATGTGCTTGGGCAGGCTGGTCACGGTCTGCCGCAGAAATTCGGCCGCCCCGTTGACGCAAGCAGTATCCCCGCGGCGCAGCCAGTAGCCGGCGATCATTTTCGGTTCGGCCAAACCCGCCACAAGCGGACGGTGACACGGCTTGAGGCCCAGGCGGGTGTAGCCCACGCGCACCCCTTCCTGGTGCCCGTCCTCATGCAAAAGCGCCCAGGAATCCAGATCCAGGGTGTAGCCTTTCGAGCGGGAAGGCAGGGCCTGAATGGCTTTTTGATGCAGGCGGTTGAGCCGGTTGCAATCGCTTTCCTTGAACACCGCGAAAAAGCGGCTGAAGGTGGACTGGCTGGCCACCGCTTCAATTCCCAGCACCTCGGCAATGGCCGGGTCGCTTTGCAGCCAGGCCACCCGGGAAAGCTTATCGGCTCCGCAGACAATGCCTCCGATATAGCCCAGAGCGACATCGGTCGGGTCATACGAGTTGGGGCTAACTGGCGCATGCGGCAGCACTTCCCGCAACTGCTCCCGAATGGACCTCTGCTTGAGGTGGTGCGACCAAATGACCATGCCACCATGGGCGGTCAAGCGCTGGTCAGTGAATGAAATCCGGATGGACGAGGAGCCGTCTTTTGTGCCAATTTCAAGACGCACCGTTTGGTTTGCTTCCTGTCGAGGCGAGGAACTTGAGTTTTTCATAATACCACAAGTTCGCCATACGGTGCCCTGCCTTTTCAATCTGAATCGTTCCG
>JAQGOV010000364.1 GCA_028293425.1 Verrucomicrobiales bacterium | reverse complement strand
TCTATCCAGCCATCCTGCCCAAGCATCAGCGCTATTTGCCAGAAGCCTACCAACAGCTCCTGCGCAATATCCTTTTGGGCGCTCGCTCCTTCAGTGCAGCCCGCCGCACCCTCCAGGCACTGGGGCTTGTCTTTACCCAAATCTTGTCTGCCTTTTCATAATGTTCATCCCCTCAACCATGGTCATGAGTTTACTCCAGCCTCTCCAGATTGTTTGCCAACCTGGTGCACCATCGCCTTTTCTGCCAACAAAGCCTCCCATCTTTGCCACGCAGAGTAAGAGGCTGGAGTAGGTCCATTTTTTAAGTACCTTCCCAAATTGTACTTCTAAGATAACCAGAAGCTCCGGCCCAAATTCCTCCGCTTGCACATCAATCGGCTCCTCGGATTGGGCCAAAAGCTTTAACCCCAAGAGCCTTAATGCTACAAGGCAACAAATCCCCAAGAGCGGTTCAAACCTTTTCCGGGTGCGCAATTGGCTGCTTTCAATCTGCAGTCCGGTTTTGAGAACCTTGAAATATTCCTCCACCAGCCATCGATGCGTATAGACAGCTATAACCCGCCGCACCTCCTTCAAGGTGGCCGTAGAAAGACTGGTTAAAAGGACCCAGTGAAGAGGCTCTTCCACTGGTACAGGCTGATGCTCCAGAATCTCTCGGACCTCGATCACTCGCAAGGTATAGGGTTTTAGCTTTCCTCCTGGCCGGTAGGGAGTGCGTAACCCCACTTCCGCCTGCCTGAGTTCCAACTCAGCCACCCGTGCCGGCTGCCCGGGTCGGGCTCGCAGTTTAAGCTTTATGCGCCCAAGAAGGGGAGCCTTGGCCACAGCACTGAAGACCGAAGCGCCTTTCTCCGCTAACGCACGCGCCTGGTTAGCCCGTATCACGAAGTCAAAACCCGCAAGGTCGCACAGCCCAAAAAGCTCGTAAATGTCCGCTTCACGGTCCCCAATAAAGATACAGGTGGAGCCTTCGGGACATGGCTTGAGGCTCTCAAGCGCCTTTCCCCAGCGCTGTGATTCCCGCTCCCGGCCAAAGCGCCGGGTCTTCTTTTCACAGCCCGCTTTGACATTGCCGCGCAAAAGTTCAGGCGGCCTAACCCATGGAGACTGCCATCCTAGCCCTTCAATGCTGATCTGTGGCTCTATTTTGTCCACGTAACCCTCCACTCGACAAACCAAGGCGGTGTGCAGAAGCAATCCTCGTTGCTCATCATTACCAACTCGGCCCAATCCCTCCATCGAATTATGCCGCGTGAAGTCCAAAGTGGTTGTATCTTCTATCCAGAGGTATTCTCCTGGCTGGCGTAACATCTGACGGGTCTTTTGCCAGTGAGACTCGGCAATGGCTTTGAAGGTGACATCGGGCCGCTCGAAAACGCGATAAGCAGCTTTGAGGTCCTTCCACGCTGGCAAACAACGGGCAAGACGGCTGCTCCCGCCCTTGGCGAGCGCTTCTCCAATCTGAATAATGCGGTGTTTATGTCGAATATCTTGGACTGTGATGGCCCCAAATTCTTCCTGGGCCCAATCGGCTGCTGGCACTAGGCACGCATTCATAAACATCCTTGTTTTTAGCAAACGTAATGTAGAAACGCTTACTCCCATGCAATAAATTTGGGTAAAGGCAAGCCCGTTGGGGTGGGCTAAGCAATCTCGCAGCTTCGGCGCTTGATCAGAACCATCTTGGGTGCGGCACGAACCCATATGTACCCCAAACAAGTTTTACCAGCGGGAAGGATATTTAGGCGTCGGTTTTTTGAGCATCTCATGAAGCGGGCCGATCAATCGCCTTATCCCTTCAGGTGTTTCGTAAGGCATGCGTCGGGCCAGTTCTTTCTCCAATTTTAGAAGCTCTTCGAAAGCGTTTCCGTAAAGGCGATGCCAGAGGCGTTCATGTGCCCTCCCCATTGCATGTCTGCGTAAATGCTCCTCAAAATCCGGGTTAAACCCTTGAAAAGACTCCACATATGACAGATGTAGTTCTGCGGTAATCTTGATTTGCGGGTCGGCTTTTCGGTTCTGCTCTTCCCGAATTTGGATGTCGCTCTCGCTTATCACTGTGGCCCTTTCAAAAACGGAGCGTTCCATTGCTTGGTGGTAACTGCGCCGCGCAGCCTCTGCTGAATCAAATTGAGAGCCTGGTTTTCATTCCGGCTCTGCTGGTGGATTGCCCCGCGGTTTTCGTAGGAGAACGTAAAAATGAATTTGCTTTCCACATCTCCACTAAAGGTACCAGTCCATTCAGCCAAGTTCCCGTTCCTAGTGTACGTAAACGCATCATAATCCACTCCCTCAATGACCCCATCTCCGTCAAAGTCGATCTCGTTGCTCACAGAAACAATCTGGCCCTTCTGATTCATCAGTTCTGTAGACCTGATGAAGCTATCGCCAACCCCAACCCCGTCGTAATCAAATGTGCCCAGAACAACGAGCCTATCCTTATCCTCAATGTAAACCCACGATGAGACCGTAACGTTGGTCTGCCGAAATGCGTGGTACACCTGCTCCTGCACATCAAGAACGATGCGACCCTGTTGATCTACCGTCCGGGTATCGGTGGTTGTCAGATCAAACATACCGTCGTTCTCCCAATCGCTCTCAATTATATCGCGTGTCTCGGTTTCCGAAAGTTTGTAGTGCGTTGTCACACTTCGCTGGTCGATGGTTCCGTCGAATCCAAAATCGATTTCCTCCACCGAGTTCAGCAGTTCTCCATGCTTATCAAATACGCATGAAACCGTCCTTAGGCCACTCTGGGCCAGCGACTGGTAGTTGCTTATGATCGTGACACTCCTGATTGGGTTACCATGATCATCATAGAAGATCGAGGACCACTCGGAGCTATAAAGAGTGCCATCTGCCAATATCGTATGATTGGTGGAACCAGTTTGGAGAAAGCCGTGGCTGGCGGCCTTGACATCAAGGCTCCCAAAGACAACGAGCACTAACAGCATGAGCGTGGTGGAGTAGAATCGCATGGTTCTTCCAGGATAGGGACTTAGGAGCAGGAATTCAAGCTCTTGAGGAACACCCCGTTGACCCAGGGCGTTGCCGCTGGGCTAAATAATGCCGCACCGTTGGCGCTTGATTTGAGGCCCCGCCGTCCAATGGTCCATTGGGCGCTTCGCGCTGATTGACTTTGTGCCTGGGCGCGGGCAGAAGTGCTCAGCACCGTCACCCTCACGAACTCCTCGTTTCTCTTTTTCGACACCAACTCGCCCCAATTTCCGACCCGCTTTTACCGGGCAGTTTTGTTGCCCTACACCACTTTAAATGCGCATCAACCTGAGCCTAGCGGCCTCCTCCCGTCATTACATCATTCGTGCTGAAGTGGATATAGGGGAAGCATTCGGGAATGTGGGAATCCCAAATCCCATGTCGGCTCCAAACCCATCCGCCCGAATCCTTAGTTCCGCCCGCGCTGAGCTTGTAGGTATTGAACCGCGAAAAATCCATGCGCCACACATCACTCTGTTTTGGGGGTAAGGCGCGTCCGTCAGCTTTCGCCAGCCATTCCATCCCTTTCCACGGGAAAGCCAGTTCCACAGTCCAGCCGCGGTCCTTATCCTTGTCGTTGTTTACGGTGCCATCGATATGCACCGCTGTTTTTTTCCCTGGGAAATGCCAGTCGAATTGGCCAAGCCGGCCACCTCGCGGATGCGTTTTGAAATCCACTCCGTTGAAGGCCTTCAGCTTTGAGGAAGCGAACTCCGGAGCTGCCGCGAAGCCTCCGTTTTGATAGGAATCCTGACAAATAAAGAACACCTCGTAGGTGGTGTTGAATCCGTTGATCTCAAATTCGTAGTAACTGTCCCGGCCAGCGATGAAAAACTCCACATCGTTGTCATAATAGATGGGGGAATTGTTGGTCGTGAACTTCGCGTGCACTTGCGGTTCGTCCACCTGGTAGGCGACGTAAAGGTTCTCGTCGTCCCACAAGAGGCTGGCCCGGGTGTCGTGGGCTGCGGGCTTGCCCGTCAGGATATCCACAAACCGGGGCGACTTGGGCGCGCGAGCCCATGCCTTCTCGTTCAGCCGCCCATCGACCGTAATGCTTTTGCTCACTCGGTAAGCCGTGTAGTGCGCGATCTCCGAATCAGGGCAGGGGAACTTCGACCCTGTTTGGGCGGAAGCTATCGAGAGAGGGCCGCAAGCTGCTAACAAACCGGCCGCTAAATGACTCCGAGCGTGTTCAATGTTGAGGGTATCATTAGTTTGCTCAATTACGGACTTCGTTGATTCATTACCAAACGCTGCTTGCGAGTTGCAGCCTGGGCTTGTTTCTCCTTCAGTTCCAAATCGAGCCTGGCTGTGAATGCCAGTTCAGGGTCTCCCCGTTCGAGCAGGGTTTGGCAAAGCACCAGCAGGCTAGGCTGGATTCTGGGGGAGGAGGCTTTTCCGTTTACTTCCAGCCGCAATGGCTTTCCGAAATCCACTAGCCGGCTGTCAAGTAACACCGTCGCCGCCGACACGTTCGTGGTAGTGGTCACAGTCAGAGAGTTCTCCTTGCACGTGGCATCAATTTCACGCTTCTTTCCCGGTGTCGATGTCTGGAGCCAAAAGAAATTGGTCACCACTTTGTCCGTCATGAGCCAGGTCAATTCCGTGGGCACGGGGTTGCGCACGGCAGGATACATGTCCTTGATTTTATCGCGGTCCGGCAGACCCCCATGGCCGTTACCTTTGATCAGTTGGAATGTGACAGGGTAAATATCCTTCCGTTCTCCCCGCAGTGCTTCGATTTGCTCGTTGAATTTAACATCACGATCGTAGCGTCCGTACATCGTGTCCTTGTCTCCCACCATGAAGGTGAAGATGGTGTTGCGGAGTGTTTTACCAGTTGTTTCACCATCCGTTGGCGCGGAGGCTGAGGCGTGAATTGCAGCAAAGCGGTAAGAGATCTTTGGCCCGATGGCAAACGCTCCGTAACCACCATGGGAATAGCCCATGATGAAAACCTTGTTGGCATCCACGTCTCCAAACAGCAGGAACTGGCGAATCAAATTCTCAATCAAGGGATACACGTAAACATCATAGAAACCATTCCAGCTGTCATTCGGGGCTCGGAGCGCGAGGTATAGGTAACCGCCTTGCTCGGGATGATCCTTGTAGTAACGCTTCATGATTTCCCATTGGCTGTCGTTTACCTCTTTTGGTGCTCCGCCTCCGCCGTGCATGGCAATGAACAACGGCCATCCGTCCTTCGGTTGAGTGCCGACTTTCTTCACTGTGTAGGCGCTGAGATGCTTCGCGAAGCGCACTTGATTACTTTGGAAATCGGCCTGGGCAGCGCTGTGGATGGAGGCCGATTTATAGGCTTCCCAAGCGGTTTGGCGCACCGCCGGTTCATTCGCTTTCAATAGCTTCTCCAAACTGCTGGAGAATTTCCACGTCGATTGCTTTTCGGCAGTGGCCTCAAAAAACTCAGCGAACGCTTTTTTCAGCTTCTGCTCGTTTGCTGCCGCCAACGCTTTCGTTGGGCGAACAGGGATATAGCAGACCATGGAAGGAGCCGTGGGGAAAGGCGTGTCGTTCAGCGCCAAAACCAATACGGGTTGTGAGTTTGTGCCGGGACGGAATTCCTGGTGAATTTTTTTTCCGTCCTGTTCCACCTCCACTCTGTAGGTGCGGTCCTTCTGGATGGTGAAGGGAAGGATGTCATTCGTGTCGGCACTCTCGTCCCGACTGGTGCCTTCCAGTTTCGTGGCCGGATTGCTTGAGTCTATCACTCGCACCTTGGCGGCAACACGTTTGCCAGCGGGTCGATCCAACACCTTTACGAGAAGACGCGGGGTACCATTTTCCTCTGGCTTGGATTTGGGGGTATAGCGCTCTGTCACGTTGACCGCGCTGACGTTCTTCACCTTAGGGGCCCAGACCATGGGAAAGGCCAAATCTGTCTTTTTAAAGCTTGTCGCGTAAATCGCATGCTCCGGCACATCCTTTAAAGCCTGGGAAGCATCATTGACGAACCACCCGCGATCGAGTCCCTTGGAGTCAGGCTCGGCAGCGCCCGCGAAATGCCAGCGTTCGTCCCAAATCTCGACCCAGGTATGATTTCCACGTTTGTTAAACCAGAGCGGTGTGCCGACCAAACGGGCGGGGACACCTACCGAGCGACAGGCATCGATCAGCAAAACTGAAAGCCCGGTGCATGAGGCCAGCCCGCTTTTCATAGATTCCATGGGGCTCTGGTCAGCTTTCTTGCGTTCGGTCGAATACTTCACTTGCACCAGTTTGAACAACTTCTGGTTCAGCCTGTGGGCGGCTTCGCCGGGCGTCTGGCAGTCTTCCACCAGCGGTGCGCACTTTTCCCGGAGGACCTTGCGCCAATCATCGCGCGCCTCGTTAATTGAGGCGTAGGGAAGTATTTCGTTCAGGAAAACTTCCTTGGGCACGCGGTCATGCCAGGCTGCTTTGTTCCAGGCGTCATAGGCAAGGGCGACGTTTTCCAGAAGGTATTGTCTCGAGAGACGCTTCAAGTCAGGCTGTGGCATGTTCTCAAGGAGGAACTGCAAACCTTCTTTTTGCGCTTCAGGAACTTTCTCCAGTGCGGTTTCAAGTTCGGAACGGTTCGTGGAGGAATTCGCCAGTGCTTGATCGACTTTTTGGCTCCACCATTTCGCCGGAGCGGCGCCGGTGGTCTGAAAGGCCGTAAAAAGCATGGAGAAAAGAACGCACCCGGTCCGCAAAAGAGGCCTGAGCTGAAGCATGAACAGAGTGTTGCAGAACCGGCAGGGCTTGCAAAAGCACAATTTTAGCAGGCCAAAGGGCTCTATCTTTGGATTGCAACTCGCCCCCGTTCTGCCTAAGAATTAGCTAACATATGCAACGATATTTGTTTTCTGCAGTAACAGCGCTGACTCTTTCGCTGGCGACATCCTACGCCGAGGTGGAACCTGGTTTTACCCCGCTCAATGACGGCAAAACCTTCAAGGGATGGAAGATGGCCACGGAGCACACCAACACTTGGAAAATTGAGGACGGCGCTTTCGTCGCTCATGGCGACCGTTGTCACCTTTTTTATGTCGGTGATGCCAAGCCGTTCAAGGATTTCGAACTAAAGGTGGATGTCATGACCGAACCCGGCTCCAACGGCGGCATTTACTTCCATACCAAATACCAGCCCAACGGCTGGCCCAAATACGGCTTCGAAACCCAGGTCAACAATACCCATGCCGACTGGAAGAAGACCGGCAGCCTCTATGATGTCGTGAACGTCAAGGAATCCGCCGCCAAAGATGGAGAATGGTGGACCCAGGATATCACCGTCAAAGGCGACCACGTCACCATCAAAGTGAACGACAAAGTCGTGATGGAATACACCGAGCCAGCTGACAAGGAAGCTGGGAAAGATTTCACCCGCAAGCTGGATTCAGGCACTTTCGCTCTCCAGGCCCACGATCCCAAGAGCGTTATTCATTACAAGAATATCCGCGTTAAACGGCTCGACTGAGCATTTCTGAGTAGATTTCGGCCGATGCGGTCACGCGCCGCATCGGCTTTTTGCTTTCTCCACCCTTGATTCCGCCTCGTTTTCGTTCGACGTTTGAACAGGCAGAATGGCCGTTTTTGCAGCATAATTTTATGAACCAGTCCAGACCAATGACTCGCTACCCGCGGCGTCCCATGCGCCCGGCACCCGCAGGGCCCAAATTCCTGGAGCGGGACCAACCAGCCGGTAGCGGAGCGTGGCTGGCGCCTTGGGTGC
>JAQGOV010000327.1 GCA_028293425.1 Verrucomicrobiales bacterium | reverse complement strand
GACAAATCGAGCACCTGGTTGACCAGGCGCAAAGGATTGTCCTCCCGGACTCGTGTTTCGAGGTTCACCTGGTAGCAGCGGGATTCCGGACGGGGCTTGTGAATGCTCATCATATGCAGAACTTCGGTTCCAAACACCCGCGAAGGGCATTTTAAGAACTTCTCCGCAATTTGGCATTTGGGCAACACGCCCGTAACGAGACTCTGATCCGCCCTCAAAAAATCTTCTGCCGACCCCAGCCGCTGCAAACTTTGTTTCCTTCTGTAAGATCAGGCTAATGTTTTTCGGGAATGTCCGCCCAATTTTCTGACATCATCCCTCGGGTTTGTTGGGCTGCCGCCCTTGGGACGTTTTAACTGCGGCCCCGCAAATCCCGTTGCTTTTTCCCCATTTGTCGGCTAAAAAGGATAAGCCAGTCAATCCCGATCAGGAAATCCAGTCCGTTAACATGCGCGTCGTCTTAAGTTGTTTAGCCGCTCTGTGTTGGCTAATGTCCTCCGCCGCTTTTGCTGCTCCCACCAACGTTTGGACAGGCGCAAGCAACGGCCTGTGGTCCATCGCTGCAAATTGGCAAGGGAATGTTAAGCCTGTATCTGGAAACAATCTTGTTTTCCCGTCGGGAATCACTCGGACAACCACCACAAACAACCTGCTTGCGGTTACCATCAATCAGATCCGTTTCCAAGCCTCAAACTATCGGGTGGAAGGTCAGCCTGTTCTGCTGAGCGGAGGGATTTTTTCTTCTCAGACAGCCGCCGGGACCAACAGCATCTCGGCAATTTCACTGCAAAACAACCAGACCATCACCAACTATCTCTCCTCCGACACTCTCTCCATCAGCAATATCAACTTCAACGGATTCTCACTCCGCGTTGCCAGCTCACGAGACATCGTCATGGACCATCTGGTGGGCCCGAGCAGCGGACTGACCAAGGCGGGAACCGGTCGCCTTTCACTGTCTGGAACTCAAACCATCACCAACATTCCCATCGTGGTCACCCAGGGCATTTTCTCAGTGAGCGCCAATTTGGTCTCCAGCCCGGTCGAGTTGCGCGGCGGTCTGTTGATTGCCTCAGGAAACCTCCCCGCATTCAACCCGATTGCCGGGACCATCTCTCCGGGCCCCTCTCTCCAGACCCTGCGCACGGGGAATCTGAAACTGAATTCCAAAATCACTTTGGAAATGGAGGTGATTGGTGGCGACTCGGATCATTTATCGGTCACAGGTTTGGTCGATATCGGGTCGGCAACCCTCAAATTGACCAATAGCTTGCCTTCCGTGGGGACGTATACCTTGATCGACAATAACGGCACCGATCCTGTCGTCGGCACGTTTGCGAACCTGCCAGAGGGGGCCGTCTTCACCAATTTTCCAACGGTCTATCGCATCACCTACGCCGGAGGTAAGGGAAATGACGTTGTCCTCACGGCACTATCGAATATCGTCCTTCTAAGCCGCGGTCCGTATTTGCAAAACGCCACTACCGGCGGCGTCACGGTGTGTTGGCGGACTTCCTATCCGTCCAAGAGCCACGTGCGATTCGGCACCGATCTGCAGCATTTAGACACAGTCGTTTCGGATGGCACAGCCAGCACCAACCATTTCATGAAACTCTCAGGACTGGTCCCGGGCGCCAAATATTTTTATTCCATTGGAAACACCGAAATCGATTTTGCCGGTGGCACTCCAAATTATTTTATTCTCCCACCAGGCACCCCCAAGCCCTTTCGGCTCTGGGCCATTGGGGATGCAGGCACTGGCCAGTCGACCCAATTCGGCGTCCGCGATGCCTATTACCAATTCGCAGGCACAAACCATACGGATGTTTGGCTGATGCTCGGCGACAATGCTTACAGCAGCGGCACCGAAGCGGATTACCAAAAGAACTGTTTCAACGTTTACACCAATGCGTTCCGCAACACGCTCCTTTGGTCAACCATTGGCAACCACGAAACCTACGGGGGCGGTGTGACTTTTCCTTATTTTGATATTTTTGATCTGCCAACCGCTGGAGAGGGCGGGGGAGTTCCTTCGGGCACCGAACACTACTACTCCTTCGACTATGCCAACGTCCACTTCATTTGCCTGGATGCCATGACTTCGAATACGTCCAGCAACGGTCCGATGTGTACCTGGTTGAAAAGCGATTTGGAAGCAGCCACCAAGGATTGGGTCATCGCTTTCTGGCACCACCCTCCCTACACAAAAGGCACGCACGATTCGGACTCCGAACGCGAGCTGATTGCCATGCGAGAGAACGCTGTTCCAATCCTCGAATCCTACGGGGTCGATTTGGTCCTTTGCGGCCACAGCCATGTTTACGAGCGCTCATTCCTGCTGCGCGGCCATTATGGACACTCCAGCACCTTCATGAACACGATGAAGATCGATGGCGGTAGCGGCCGGGAGAATGACACGGGTGTTTACCTCAAGGACACCAGCAGCAGTCAGGCAAATGTCGGCGCAGTTTACGTGGTCGCAGGTAGTTCCGGGTGGACAGGTAGCGGGCCTTTAAATCATCCCGCTATGTTTTATTCGACCCCGAACGTGGGCTCCTTCATAGCGGATATTAATGGTCTGCGCCTGGACGCAAAGTTTTTGAGAGACACGGGCCTCATCGAGGACTCCTTCACCATTATTAAGCAGGTTGGAAGCGATGTCCCACGCATTGTTCGCATTCAATTGGCGGAGGGTCAGGTCCAATTGCGGTGGTCCTCCACCATGGGGACTTCCTACGAAGTTCAGGAGTCCACCTCGCTGGAAAATCCTTCCTGGCATTCCACCGGTGCCGCTATTACCGCCACTGGGACGAGCACCATCTGGACAACTCCAGAATCCGCCGACCCTGACAAAATGTTCTATCGCGTCCGAAAGTTGCCGTAGACAATTCCGATTAAAGTAGAAGCCATCTCATAAATGGGAGCAGGTGGT
The DNA here is from genome assembly GCA_028293425.1 of Verrucomicrobiales bacterium. Classification (GTDB taxonomy): domain Bacteria; phylum Verrucomicrobiota; class Verrucomicrobiia; order Limisphaerales; family JAQGOV01; genus JAQGOV01. Next base: position 1,882 of record JAQGOV010000327.1, on the reverse strand, counting down.
GCAGCCAGAGCTTTTGGCGGCCTGCTAGGCGTTTCGTTGGGAGCATCCCCGCAGCGGGCTGTAACCGACGAAACAACAACGCAGACCGCCAAAAGATCGGCTGTGCCTCCCGATTCGGCTTCTCCGGCTTTGTACCAACTCGTCTATATTCAGGTTCTCCCTCACACCGCTGCGGGCATTTATGAGATGGCTTCCAGGAGACGAGGTAACGAGTTCTCTGATCTGTTCGCCAAAGACAACCCCGTAGCCCCACCGGCTGCAAACCGGCGAACCCTTCGCCATTGTGCCAAAGAATCCCAGCCTCCTTAACTGCGTTACCCTCGTTTCCTTCTGTAAGGTCAGTTTGTTACGCCTCTGCCCCACATGCCACTGCCTTCCAGAGCCTAAGGCTTAAGCACAATTTTTGTGCACTCGTCTTCCTTGTCCCGGAACATTTTGTAACCTTCCGGCGCGTCTTCCAGGCTCATGGTGTGCGAGATCACAAAGCTCGGATCGATGTCGCCCTTCTGGATCCTTTCCAGGAGCGGCTGCATGTAGCGTTGGACGTGCGTTTGACCGGTCTTGAGCGTCAGTGAGCGGTTCATAAAGGCGCCCATCGGCAGTTTGTCCACCAAGCCCCCATAAACTCCGGCCACGGACACCGTTCCGCCATTGCGACAGTTCATGAGCGCCTGGCGCAAAACGATCGGTCGATCGCTTTCGGCCATGACCGCCTGCTTCACCCGGTCGTAAGCGCCGATCACCCCCATGCCATGCGCTTCCATGCCCACGGCATCAATACAGGAATCCGGCCCGCGTCCGCCGGTCCATTCCTGGAGGGTGTCATAAACATCCTGCTTTTCGTAATTGATGGTTTCGGCCCCCGCTTCGTCATGAGCTTTGCGGAGACGATAATCAAACCGATCGATGCCGATCACCTTTTCCGCTCCCAGCATATAAGCGCTCGCAATTGCAAAGAGACCCACGGGACCACATCCCCAAACAGCAACGGTGTCCCCCGGCTGGATGTTACATTGTTCGGCCGCCATGTAGCCGGTGGGAAGAATGTCCGAGAGAAACAAGGCCTTTTCGTCGGGCATATCCTCGGGAATTTTTATATGATCCACGTCGGCATAGGGAACCCTCGCATATTCGGCCTGGCCTCCCGCATAACCGCCCGTCAGGTGAGAATAGCCGTAAATACCGCAAGGCGAATGTCCCCACATCTTCTCGGCCAGGGCCGCGTTCGGATTGGAGTTTTCACAGAGGGAAAACAATTGCTTCTGGCAGAAATAGCAGTTCCCGCAGGAAATCGGGAAGGGCACCACCACCCGGTCGCCTACTGTCAAATTTTTAACTCCCGGACCCACCTCGACTATTTCGCCCATGAACTCATGGCCAAGAATATCCCCCTTCTCCATGGTCGGAACAAAACCGTCATAAAGGTGCAGGTCCGAGCCGCAGATCGCGGTGGAGGTGATGCGGACAATTGCATCCCTGGGGTTAAGAATTTTCGGGTCCTCCACTTCCTCCACTCGTAGATCCGTTTTACCAAACCAACAATTTGCTCTCATAAATTACCTTTCAGTTTCCTTAATTAAACTTCAGCCAGGCTTCTGGCCCATTTGTCGAACTTCGGCGAGGTGCTGGTTTTCCGGCCCGCCGGCTGGCCTTCCGTGGTGGGGATCTCACCAGTTTCGAGGAGTTGTTTGAGCCTGCGGAGATCCGACATCACTTGGTGTTCGGGGGATTCGCCCATCATCTTGGCGAAGGTTGCGCCCAGCGCTCCCATAGGCGGCCGGTACTCGAGATCTACTTTGATGATTGTCCCGCGGCCTCCCGTAGTCGGCAGGAACTGGACCGTCCCGGAGTTTTCCACAGTTGAATCCGGGGTAGAACGCCA
>JAQGOV010000320.1 GCA_028293425.1 Verrucomicrobiales bacterium | reverse complement strand
GGTGACGGGGAACTTTCGCACTACTATAGGTTCGATCAAATCCGTCAGCGCCGTTATTACCGGGAGAAGATTGATAAAGCGGGGAAACCCGCAGGGCATCCATTCAAAGTGGATTGGAAGCAAGTGTTTCCAATTATTCCTAACGCCAAAGTGGCGCAGTATACGCAAGATCCCGAAATCCGGAAACGAGCGTTGAACTTCAATTGGCGCTACAAAGATTTCCTCGAAAAGCTCAACACGGCTTTAGACGGCAAACCGTTTCTCTTGAAGACGGCCATTATGGGCATGCACACGCTGAAGCAAGACATGCTTCGCCTCATGCGCAATCCACTCAGTTCCGGAAAAGGCAACGCAGCGCCCACCTTTGAGATGGATCAAGTTGAACCGCCGGAAAACCAGGACTCAAACCATGGATAAGAAACCCGAGTATCTCCAGGCGTTCCTCAACCTTTCCGCCGAATTGTGTGGCTTCAGCGTATTCACCCTTAGCGGCACCGGCTACGCAATCGGTTACTGCTTGACCGTCCAAAGAATTGTAGGACCCGAAACAATGCAGCGGCTGTTGGAGGAGTTTAAGAAACTTCCTTCTGGAAATGCAAAGGCCAGGGAGAAAGCGCTGCGGGTACAGCTGCTTTCCAACGAAGAGTTTGGACCAGTCGCCCGCAACATTATGAAGCTTTGGTTTGTCAGCACGTGGTATGAACTGCCTGGTGCCTGGCACGACAAATTCGGACGCTATGGCAATGACCAGACCTTCATTCCGTTCCCTTACGCCTACCCTGAAGGGCTGCTTTGGCCCGGGATAGGATCTCATCCGCCCGGAGCGAAGCCGACCGGTTACGCGTCTTGGGAAGGCCGCCCTGTTTTCCTCGAATTCAAAGGCGACCCGATGCTATGGGACGACGAACCTTAAGTAAGTCAGTAAAATTCAGAATCTGAAGAAACAGCACTTTTATGAGCATGGAAAATAAGGCTAAGGAATCGGCGGGAACCGAACGAATGAAACACATTAAAATCGGAATCCAGCCGACGGGGTGGACCAATGACGACTTTCCCGAAATCGGCAACGACACGCCATATCAGCTCATTCTGGATCAAACCAGGCAAACTGGGTTTGTTGGCGGGAGCACGGGCCACAATTATCCGTCGCACTTACAATCACTGCAACACGACCTGCAAAGCCGCGGACTTGGAATAACTAGCACATGGGTCGGCACCCAATTTACCGCTCTCGGCGGCTATGACGCGACTCTCCAGACTGTGCGAGACCAAATCACCTTTCTCAAGGCCGTCGGAGCGACGGACATTGTGGTTGCTGAACTTGCCGCGGCCGTAAATCAGGTTCGCACCAAATCAGTTCTAACGGACAGGCCAACTTTCAACGAACCGCAGAAGTTCCTTCTCTACCGCGGGCTGAACGAAGCCGGTAAGATGGCGGCCGATGAAGGGATGCGCCTGAGCTTTCATTCCCACGTAGGGACCGGCGTTCAGCAAAAGGAGGAGACGGCGGACTTACTGGCCAATACGGACCCGAAATACGTTTGGTTCTGCTTGGATAGTGGGCACATCCAATTCGCCGGCGATGATCCCGGGGTAGTTGCTCAAACTCACGCCACGCGCATCGGGCATGTCCATCTCAAGAGCGTCCGCCAAAAGGTCGTGGACGCGGCCACCAATGACAATTACAGCTTTCTGCGCGCAATTCTCGAAGGAGTTTTCACCGTTCCGGGTGACCCCGAGGGGTCGGTGAATTTCGATCCAATCTTCAAGGCCCTTTTCGAGGCGAACTATGAAGGGTGGATTGTGGTCGAAGCGGAACAGGACCCGCACCAAACCGATCGTCCCCGCAGCCTCCTGAATTACACACCGCACACGCCTTTTGAATATGCGGAAATGGCTCGCAGATTTATTCGATCAAAAATTTGTCTTTAAACATTTTCCATGGGTATTTCGCCACAATTTCCCCTGCTCTCTCCCTCGAACAAGTCTTTAACACCTTACTAACATGAATCCGAATAACGTTCCTTATCCTTTAATGCACGCCAACCCGGCCCCAGGGGGGCCAGGCGTCGCTCCATCCTGGACTCGTGCTGACAAAGCCGGCGTTGGCACTGCTCTATCGTGGTCCAGCCAGGTCTGGTTCACCATAGCGGGCGGTGTCATTACAGAAGTTTATTACCCGGACGTAGACACGCCGCAAACCCGTGACCTCCAGTTCCTGGTCACGGATGGTTCGACCTTCTGCCATGACCCCAAGGTGGATTGTACCCACCAGTGCGCACCAATTGATCCAGACGCCCTGGCATATACGATGACTAATAAGTCCATCACAAAACCCTACACGCTGACCCACGACGTAATTTGTGAGCCTAGTTCACCCTGCGTATTGATTCGAACCAGAATTACTGGTGATGCGAGCCTCCTGCCCAAGTTGCGCCTCTTCGTCCTGCTCGCGCCGCACATGGAAGGCGCCGGGTGGGGCAATTCAGGTTTCGTGGCGAATACACGAAGGGGAACTGCTATGTGTGCACATTCCGGCAATACGTGGCTTGCGATGGGAGCTGACTGCGGGTTCAAAACCACCGGCTGCGGCTACGTCGGCGTCAACGATGGCTGGAAAGATATTATTGGGCACAACAGGTTGCCGATTTGGAATTACGATTCGGTTTTCAATGGCAATATTGCCCTCACTGCCGAAATCGATCTGGCGGGCAAGACGGAGTTTGTCTTGGCTGTCGCCTTTAGCGATGGCGACGACCAAACACCAACCGGGGCACTGGTCACACTTACAGAAGCACTGAGTAATCCGTTTGAGGCGCCTGTCGGGGCGCCCCTTGGGACTTATAGCCACTTAAATGCTTTTTTGAAGGGCTGGAAAGACCGCCCGACGGTATTTAAGCCCGGAGCCAAGGCCACCTCTGACGGTGGTCGCCTGTTCAATCTGAGCCGCAACGTATTGCTGGCTCACGAGGACAAAAAATACAATGGCGCTCTGGTCGCTTCACTCAGCACACCTTGGGGCGAAGTTCTCGGAGATAGCGACACAGGTTATCACTTGGTTTGGCCGCGCGATATGAGTCAGAGCGCAATGGCGCTTCTGGCGGCAGGTGAGACTGACCTCCCATTGCGCGGA
>JAQGOV010000308.1 GCA_028293425.1 Verrucomicrobiales bacterium | reverse complement strand
CGTCGCTGTAGCAAGGTGATAATGAGAGGGGGAGATGTATTTTCTATTTTTGTTTTCGGATTTGGGATTGGCGGTAACCCACCGATGAATGGCTGGGCTATGGTCTTTCGCCCCGGGTGGGGCTGGGGCGGGCTGGGTTATAATAAAAACAGGGGTGTTTTTATGACAGGTTTTTCGAAGGATCTTCATCCGCCTTTAATCCGAAGGCTGAGGCGACGGCCTCTTCCAACTCTGAAATCTCCTGATCCAAAAGTTGCGCAAATTCAGGCAGTCTTCTTTTGTTGCTGGAAAGGCGTCCTCCGGTCTGTAAGCAGAGGCGCAGAAACAGGTTGGCATGGCGTTCCGGTAAATCGACGATGTCTCGCATCCTGTGGCGCGCCGCGTCGTAATTTTTCAGGAAGGAGATCTCCTTCGGTAGTTCTTCCTCGATAGTGCCATCCACGAAATAGAAAAGAGCCTCTGCCATTGCGGTGCAATCGATATACCGATAAAGAGCGGCTGTATCGTTCAACACCCGCAGTTTTTTCGGGCGCCCCTCGAACTTCCATTCTATCAAGGGGATGACGAGCTCTGAAAACGCTTCGAGGCTTTCGTCATAGCGCTGCATATGATGCAGCATCGTTGCGGAGACAGGAAAAATGACACCTTCGGGCGCAAAGTTGAGCGTCGAGAGCACGTAGTGAATCAGGAAACGGTGGATCCTGCCATTGCCATCAAGAAAGGGGTGCAGGAAAACGAAGGGGTATGCAATAGCGGCAGCGGCAACCACGGGATGCACACTCGATTTTAAGATTTTTCGGCTCGCAGCCTCAAACGAACTCATCAGCTGAGCAATGTCTGCCGGCTTTGGCGGAATGAAATGCACCTTCTCCTCCGTGAGGCTGAGGCTCTCGCCGACATAATTTTGCTCATGAATAGAATCCCGCCACCCGGAATGGGCAAAGCGCGGGTCCACAATGGCCTTTTGCAGTTCCACCAGGTTTTGTTTTTCCAAGTAGTCGCGCAGCTTTGCCTCTCTGAGGACCTTGGCAAAGCGTTCCGCCCGCTTTTGATCCGGGGTTTCCCTCTCAATGGCATAGGAGGATTTTGTCTCCTTGAGAAAAAGGTAATCCAAGGCTCGTTGGTAAATTTCCGGAGGCACTTCTGCAATCAGCTTTTGGCAGCGTTCCTCCAACTTCTTGTTTTCATATTCCTTAAGCCGGCGGGTTCGTCGGACGATGGGGCTGAACTCGAGAGTGCCCAAAAGATTATTGTTGATACGATGACGTGGGCTCCTCTCCGCGTGTCCGACATAATATTCCCTGGGGTCTAGCAAATCCGTATAATTCCCCTGGGTCAGGTCCGGAATGTCGAGTTGGGTGCCGGTGAAAGCCTCGTAGAGGAACCAAAGGCGTCGGCCATAAACGCCGGTGGGCTTGGTTTGAACAAAAGCTTTCATCTCAGCCGCCGGATAGCGAGGCAGAAGTTCGCGAAGCAGTTGCAAGTGGACACCCTCATGTTTGAGGGCAAATTCCAGATGGTCCCAATCACTTTCCCCAGGCCAATAAGCCTTGGTATAAAATTCTTCTGTTTTGGAACGGTCTTTTGTGGTGCTGCGGGCTCCATCGGTAACGTAGGATTCTACGGCGTGAGGCAAAACATGAAGGCCATGGCGCTCCTTTAAGAAGAGGTATCCGACGTTTCGACGCGATTCCGGGATTGAGGTCATGTTTAATGTCAAATAAAAAAACGATTATATTCCTAAAAAAATCATTATAAAACGGCCTCTCACTTAAAAAACCATTACAAACCGGGAGATTATTAACAAGGCCCAAATCGAGATCAAAGGGTTTATAGACGGGCATAATTCCAACAATTTGCGCAATTCTGATGTATTTTGAAGGTTGGACGCAGTAATCTTGTGCCGAATCCAGCGGAGTGATGAGCAATTTCCAGTTTTTGAAGCAGGAGTGGCCGGAGCTGCATGAGTCGGCGGCCAAGGCCGAGGCTTACGTGCTCGGGGATGCACGCTCGGCTTGCTTTTACGCGCGTCGGTCGCTGGAGCTAGCGGTGGAATGGTTGTATGACCACGACCCGGTGTTCAAGGCACCTTATGAGAAGTCACTCGGGGCTTTAATTGCGGAGCCGACTTTCAGACAGAATGTCGGGCAGGGGTTGCACAACAAGGCGAAGATCATCAAAGACCTGGGAAACCAGGCGGTGCATACGAGCCGCCCGATCCGCCAATGGGATGCGCAGCAGATCGTGGGGGAGCTTTTCCATTTCCTTTATTGGGTCGCTCGACCTACACGCTGAAGAGTCCGCAGGATTATGCGGGCCTGGCTTTTAATGCAACTCTGCTGCCGAAGCCACCGGAAACGTTTCTTGCGCAATCGGCGGAGCAACTGCAGAAGCTGGAGATTGTCCTGAAGGAGAAGGACGCAGCCTTGGCCGAGAAGGTCCAAGCGCTGGCGAGCAAAGGTTGAGCACACTGCCATTAAGCTAATGTAAGAGCCAAAGCAGAGTAGTATTGGGCCAGGAGCAATCTGTCCCTTCTGAGGGAATTCAATCGCCGGTTGCGCAGCTAAGCACTTCCTCTCCCTGGCCCCCTCCTTCATTTTATCAAATGAAAGGAGAGGGGAATCAACGCTTCGGAAAAGTTCGGCTTAACTTAAGGCAGTAGAGATGAAATTTTGGGATCATACATGAAGCGTCCGCCACCCGGGGCTACCTTCTTGCTGCCCCGCCGGGGCTCTTTTGTTTTGGGGAGGCGGGTACGAGACAAAGGGAGCCCTCAACCCATTGGCATGGCGTTTTCTTTTCGCCAGATATTGATGCATTCCAGTCTCTGCCTATCGCGGTCGGCCTGGCTGGCCCAGAAATCGAACTGGTACTTCGGTTTCCACTGCTCGGCCAGGAGTTTGCCGGCGTAATCGCAGACGCGTGGGTTCTGCATGCTTTTGCCGTTGGGGCCGATGATTGTCCAGTTTCCTTCGGCGGTATCTTCCAAGCTGGATACCAGAAGTTGTTCCAGGATTTCGAAAGTACGAGGGGAGAGTTTCTTTTTCATTTGCTCGGACCAGAGGCCCGGGTAATGGAGGTCCAGCCAAAAGGGAAGGGCACCGTCGGCCAATGTTTCGATGACCTTACGGCGGAGGGTGGCTGAACGCTGGGGCAGGTCGGATGCCAAGGCAGAAATGGCGTTCTCATCGGACGAGGCAACGAGAAAGGCGATCAAGTGATCCACCCCTTCCTCGCCGTCCTGTCCGTCCGACAGCTTGGCCTTCCATCTTTGGATCATGGTGGCAACGACATTGGGATCTCCTCGCTTATGCAACCCCCAGGCGGCCATCACAGCCCACTGCAGGTTCCGACTCTGCAACCTCTGTTGTAAAAATGGAATGATTTCTTCGCCAGGAATCCTTGCCGCAATTTGGACCAGGTCTCTTTTCACCCAAGGCTCCAAGGCGCGATCAAAACCCATGGGAAGGGCAGCGGCCAAGGCTGCCGGATCCGTTGCAAACAGAAGCTCGGCTTGCCGGGCCGATCCCTCCTTGCCCTGTTCCACTGCCTCGACCAACAACCGGGTGAGCCCCTTTTCCCTGGCTTCATTCCACCAGGTCGTGGCCATTTCCCCAGGATTGCCTACGGAATCATCCGGCGCTGGAAACGAGCGACCAAACATGGTCTGAACAATGATCTTTGCGCATTCACCGACTGTCAAAACGCGATGTGAGAAAACAGAATCCCGCTGATACCCGACTGAACGAGTCAAACTTGTCTGATCGAAGGCCCGGATGAGTTCCGGCAGGGACTCCATGCTCAGCTTCAGGAGTTGATGGGCGGAACTGGCCTCGCCACGAGGGTCCGCGAAAATATCGCACCCACCAGGCTGCTCCCGTTGAACACCATTTTGGTTGCGGAGTTGAAAAATAAGTTCCTGGATCTGCTGCTGTCGGCTTGGTCCATCCGTGGCTTGCGCAACTTTGGCGTGTTCTTCGTCGTCCCGCAGCATTTGTTTGAGAGTGACCGCATACTTTTGAGCCTGCGCAAGATGGGGGCTCCTCGGAAAGTTTTTCACCAGCGCTTCAAACCGCCTCAACAAATTCTGCCAAGGCACAGTCGGAATTTGGAAGAGCAGGACGGTCTGCCACATCCATGCTGTGCTGAGGTCGTCTTCCAGCTGCTGACGCGGGCTTGGTCTCCCTGGTGCCCTACTCATCCACTGTCCGGCGCGCGTCAGGAGGCGACCGAAAAGTTTTTTGTCCCGAGGGCGGCCTTCACGCATTACGTTGGCC
>JAQGOV010000302.1 GCA_028293425.1 Verrucomicrobiales bacterium | reverse complement strand
CTTTCGGCGGTTGGTTACCGGTACCAGCTTCAAGTGTCCTCAAATCTGCAAACATGGTCTGATTATGGTGGGCCGGTCACGGGGACTGGGCTGCCAACCTCTACAACCGTTCCGTTCAGCTCATTTTCGAGGGCCTTTTTCAGGGTGGTGAGCACTCCGCAGCCTTAAGCGGGGACCTGATCTGTCGCGTCAGTCGGTTATGCCACCCGCTGCCATTTTTTTAAATCGCGCGGGATATGAAGGTCGGCAATATCAACGTCAGGCAAGGCAAGGGCTCGGCCATAGGACAGATCTTCGGCGGCGTCTTCAGCGGTGGCGTAGCTGCCAAGAGATTCCTCACGGAAAAAGGGATAGAACCGCTTTTTATATTCAGCGATATAGAATGGTCCTTGGGTGGTGAAAAAAACATAGCGCTTTTTGAAGGGGCTGCCACCGATGCCACTGCCCAAGGACTGCCCCAGAGAGGCAGCGAGGATAGACCAGAACATCAAAGCACTTGCTTTCATCGGTTAGAAGTGTTGCAGATTATACGGAGTTTTGTCCAATTAACAAGCGATGTCATGCCAAGATTCTGGATTTTTGGTTCAGAAGCAGCGGACTTGGTGCTGAACTTTGAGAGGGTCCGATTGCAGCGATTTCTTCTTCGACGGAACGGCCTTCGGGCAGGACTTCACCACGGCGGAAGATGTCGGTCATGGTTTCGCGGCTAATGGCCCCGGCCTGCCAGGCGGCAACGACCGCCTGGATTTCCTGAGGATCCAAGCCTTTGATGCTGAAATCGGTGTTGAGTTCCACGAGCACTTTGGTTTCATCGATTCGGTCTGGCTTTTCCTCACCCGAGTGCCACCAGTAAACCCATTGGAGCAAGCGGGTGAGAGACTGGCTGACGCTGTTGGCCAGGCTGGAAAGAACAGAGTTCTCACCACTTTGGCGCAGCTCGATGGCTTGAGCGGCTTCCCCCACCTTCTTTTGGCCTTCGAGCAAGCGCGAACCGAGAATCGCGAGGAGCCGTTCATCGCGGTCCATGGCTCTTTCGAAGGTGGTGAGGCCCTGGCCAGTGAATTCAAGATACTCTGCTTTTGCGCCGGGGGTTTCTGTGACCCAGGCAGTGCTGGCACCAACCTTTAACGAGGAGCCTTTCTCGAAGCCACTCACCCAGGCGGTGGGCATGGCGGTGTAGTGCATGCCGTGCTTATAATCGGCGTCCAAACGGTAATGGTCCAAGTTGACGGCGATGATGTCGGCCAGAGGAAGTTTCTCCACGTCCGGCAGGGAATGACGCGGGCCATGGAAAATGAAGGGGATGGCGGTTAAAGGTTTTCCCAAGCGCATGGGCACCCTCGTGTCGAGGAGTTCCCATTCCTTTTTGTTGGGGTCACCGGGATCGGCTGATTGTTTTTGAGTGCGGACCCAAATCTCCACGACATAGAGGTAACCGGACGAGCGATTAGGGCCGGTGCCTTCGGTGACCACGAGTTTGAGGACGCGGATTTGGTCGCGGCATTTAGGTTCAAAGGGATCCAGAGCGCCTGAATCCATTTGTGAGGGGCGATAACCACTGGCGCTGTTATCGCCAGAAACGGAGCCTTCGAATAAAACGATGAGGGAAAGAAGCGTGCGCCCGTTGATGCGGTCGACTTGCCAGTTCAGGATTTGTTCAGCGCGGTAGAAGCTGCAATAGGCGCGACTTTCAGAGCCTTCCGACCAATCGAGCAGGGTGCCAGCACGACCCACAGCGATGACTTCGCTGACGACGTTTTTGGCGTAGGCGTTCAGGGTAGTGCCGAGAAGATCCACGTCGGCTGAGAAGTTGGAGAAAGCTTCAGCAAGGCCGGAAGGCGGTTTGTCTGCCTGAGCTTCGGGGACCTTGATGAAAGGAGGGCGACGGAAGATGAGGCCCAGATAGCCTTCGGCGGTACGGGCGGTGCCGTTGAAGAAAGAAGCGCGAGCTTTGTAAGCGGCATATTCGTGCTCGCTTTGAGCTTCGAGCATCGGGAGGTATTTGATCCCGCCTTCCTTGACGGCGTCCTCACCCGCGAGGACGGCGCGGGCGCGGGTCCAGGCGGGTTGGAATTGGTCGTATTGAGGATGGGTGCTATTTACGGGCATTTGTTAGTTGATGGTTGATAGTTATTGGAGTTGATAGTTGAGAATCACTGACGGGAAGTTGAGAGTTATTTTAAATAGTGGAGAGTCCGGTGTGTGGAGAGGTGGTTGGGTTTGCGGGTTCATATGCCGTAGAGGGTTAGGAGTTCGGAGACCTTGGCCAGGATGTCGGTATCGGAGAGCGGGTTGGTGTACATATAAATTTCGGCGATGTAGCCTTGGAATTGCTGTGAGCCTCCGGGGTCCGCGCCGACAGACGCACCGGGGCGTCCGGGGAATGAGCCAGCCTGGGGGCCAATGGAAACCTTGGTGGCCATATCGAACATGTCAAAGGACGCGTCCAGGTTGACGCGGAGAATCACGACTTTGAAGACGTTGCTCAGGCTATAACCGGACTGGACCGTTGCCTTAACGTAGCAGCCCCAATGATCCAGAAAAGATGCTGAAAGATTCGCGTATAGTGCGGTGTTCGCGCAGACAACTAGTCCCTGGTCGCCTAAAGGGACGTTGGTGGCATTCGCCACAACGATGATGGTTGAAGAGGTCGCGAGGAAGTTTTGGTTAAAGTCCAAGCGATTGACTCCGGTACTCGGATTGAAGAAAAGGGCTTTTTGGCCGTTGGGCAACGCGTTTGCGAAAATGACGGGGGGCGTACCACCGGACGGGGAGTTCAGAACGACCGAGCCGCCATTGGAGTCGGGAATCGAGGGAACGGAGAAACCCTGGCCCCCGGCGAGGTCATTGGCTCGGAAATGGAACCAGAGGTTGCTTCCGGCCTGCCTGCGGTGACGCCGCCGCCGATGGAGCAGCCAGGCAACCTGGGGAGGCGAGAGTTGGGTGTTCATGAAAGAGTTGTGAGTTGATCCTCCTTGGGCGGACAAGAAGGCTGTGGAGGACAGGGAGTTGATGGGTTCGAGAGAACCACCAGTGACTCGCGTGCGCCCGCCCGCTCGGCCCACAAGGGGCCTTTGCCTCCGGCAAATTCCTTCTGGACCTTCCCAAGGTCCAGAAGTCCCTTTCCCTCTCCCCCTTGAATAGGCGGAGAGGGGATGGGCATGCGGCGAAAGTTGATAGTTGGGTGAGTTGATGGTTGAGAATCTGGACAGATCAGAGACTTCTCACGTCGTCTGCTACATTGAAAGGAAAGGATCATAGGCCAGTGAGTTTCATCATTTGGATTTCGCGGGGTTTGTGGGCGACCAGGTAGCGCAAGGTGTCTGCGACGTCGTCGCCGCCGTTGCCGTCTTCGTCCATGTTCACTTTGAGGACGTCCTCGGGATGATTGGGGTCGTGCTGAAGCGATGGGAGACAATCCAAGAGCCGGGCACAACGACGGTGAATGAAGAGTTTAGCCTGGATGCCCGCATCAGGATCTCCGAGCCGGGTCAAGATTTCGGCCCAGCCTTGAACGCGGTCCGTGTTGGCCTGGATTAAGCGAATGCCGAACTTGGAATATTGCTGGGCAACGGTTGAGCCATCGGATTGACGGCTAAAAACATCGCTGCCAGCGACAAAGCGCCGCAAAGGTTGAGGAGGCAGCTTCCCATCCGGGCAATAACCTCCGACCGGGCGAGTGGTGCCATCCGGATTGCGGTAAACCAAGCGAGCACCAGGGCAGGGAGGGAGCCCCTCAGCGTGCGGGTTTTCCGGTGGCCGAATGCAAACGTTGTGCCGGATGCACATTTCATTGATGGCGCGGGCATGACGCTCCGGCACCCAATTGCGTTCGGCATGTTCATCGATGATGAAGATATTGCCGTCGCCGTCTTTGCAACCCAGGAGCACAGCCGTGTAATGAGTGAAGCCATAGTCCAGGGCAGCGAACCATTCGCAAGCGCGGGATTCATCGAAGTCCTCGATGACATGAAGATCCCGGCGAAAGGTGGTGAAGAATTGCCCGGCCGCAATGTCCCAATCGCCATAGCGCCAGGCCCGCTTTTGCCAGCCTGGGAGATCGTCCAAGGTTTTGCGATATTCCGGATTGATAAAGCCGTTGTCATCGACGAGAGCGGGGATGAAGCGGGTGTCCTTCTCCTCTTTATTGTTGAAAGGGAGGATGAATTTGGCCCGGTACCAGCCATGGCCGATGCCCCCGGGATTGGTTGTGGAGTAAACGCGGGGTCTCCAGCGCATTCCATCCTGGCCGACTTTGGAGGAACGGCAACAGGTGATGATATCAGAATGTTTGCGGGCCGTGAGCGTCGTGGCTTCCTCGATGCCGATGACGTCATATTCCAGCCCGATGTATTTATCGATGTCCTTCTCGTTTTGGAAATGGCCCAGGATAATGTAGGAGCCATTTTCGAAGATGAGCTTCTTTTCGTTGCTCAGGTATTCATGAGGCAAATTTGCGAAGAGCTTGTGGCGAAGGTCTTCAAAGTGTTCGGCGTTGGATTTGCCGACCTTGCGCAGGAGGAGGCATTTGAGGCCGGGGAAGCGCTGGCAATCATCCACGCCCATTTGGGCCAGCATCCAGAAAGTTTTACCGCCGCAGCGAGCGCCGCCGTAACCGATGGCAGTCGGGCCGTCCGGCAGGTCACAAAGCCGGGCCATGGCACTGGCCTGGAGTTGTTTGGGTTGAAGGCAGATTCGAGCACGGCGGAAGTTCCTCACTTGGTCGGAGGGGCAGCCGATGGATTTCGCAAGTGTGAGGTACTGGTAGGAAGAGGCCGGAAGGATCAGGGGCATTGCCGAAGGAGTTGATGGTTGGGTGAGTTGATAGTTGATAGTTGAGAGTCCGGAACAGATCAGAGAGTCCTCACGGGCGGGTAGCCCCAAGGCCAAAGAAGCTATTGCGGTTCTGATGGTCGTCGGCATTCGTAACCTTTTGAAACATTTAGCCCTGCTGCGGCCGGGACGACCGCACTCCGATGTTTAGCGAACATGCCCTCGCGTCGTCTCCTACTTAGATAGGTGATCCTCACCTGGCTCCTTCGGCTGGGTTGTGGGGCGGTTCCGGTTTTGGAGTTTCAGCGGGTGGGGCGGGTAGCTGCGCGGACGTGCCGTAAACCTGATCGACTTCGGCCTGGTATCTATCCTCCGCTGCTTGGAGCTGCGGATCGGTAAGGGCCGACTTTGATTTGGCATCCAGGGTGCCGCGAATGCGTGAGGAGAGGCTATAAAACTGACCAATTTCACCAAGGCGGGTTCTGCTGATGCCGTTGACCATATATTCATCGAGCAAAGTGTCCGCAGCCGAGTCGAGTTTCTGGCAAGTGCGGATCTTGTGTTCCTTGGCAAGGCGGGCGAGTTCGATCTGAGAGAGAGCCTCCTGCTCTTTGACGGCATTCTCCGCGCGAAGCTTGTATGAAAGAAGCTGAGCGCGATGGCGCAGGATACGGCCTCTCCATTGGAATTTAGAAGACCAGTTGGAAACTGTGTTGGGATGAATGCCGAGCGCCTCGGCAATTTTTGGCTGCGTGAGCTTTTGACTAGAGTCGAAATAGAGCAGGAAGGCTTCAAAGGCTTCTGGTGTTTCATCAGGCAAAGGCCGCAAAGTGGCTGGTGATCCGGCACACTGGTTTTGTGGGTCGGGATTCGGAGGTGTGTTTTCGTTCATAGAGTCTTTGATGAGAGTTTTTTGCCTAGCTGCCGATTAGGTTTGATTAGGTTTGATTAGTTTCGATTAGGTTTGATTAGTATTTTGGGCGTTTTTAATTTCAGTTCATCCGGCGGCCGTTGTGAGCGATGGCTTCCTGGACTTCGCTCCAACGGAAGTAAACGCATTTTCCCATCTTGTAATAGGGAAGGAGGCCGAGCTGCTTCCAGGAGTCGATGGTGCGAACGCCACGCCCGAGACGGCGGGCCACTTCCTTCTTAGTAATGAAACTCTCGGCGGGGCTAAGAGGTCCTCCCTGGTTATCAATGTTTGCTATCATATCTGCGCTCACTTTCTCTGTCTGTTCTGACATTGTTTCTACCTGTGCGGGAGCTGAGTCCTGCTGCTGGGCTATTAATACACTATGGTTTTGGATTTTTTGCGGCTGCCTGGTGCGGGCGAGTTTTTTCCTTGCCGTTGGTTGCCGTTGCTTGCAGCTCGTTGCCGATGGCTGCCGTTCAGCGCCATTTTTTTCAAAAGAAAAATTTGACAGGTTTTTTTCCGGAGCCGGTGCGTTGATGAGTGATGGTTGGGTGCACGGAACTGCGCGGACTGGTTGAGAGTTGAGGGTTGATAGTTGAGCGGCATCCAGGGTCAGCATCCTTTCCGACGCCTGCTCATTTTTGTTTAGCGTCTTCATAATATGCGTGTGACTATAGCAGGTGGGGTCTGCCATCGGCTGGCTTACCCCCCTTGAAAAGTTGATAGTTTTTAGCTGATAGTTGATGGGCATTGAGCTGCTTCGCAGGTTGGAGTAAGGGGCTGGTAATCAGGGAGGTAGGAAAAAGCCGGTGCGAAGGGCCGCTGATAACGTCCGAAGATCCCAGGTTAAGGCTTACGTAATTCACGCGCTACCTGCTGCTTTCAGGGCTTTCGGCGGGGCTGCAATGCCTGGGGTGCAGTGTTCCGCCGCGGTATTAGCACTGGCTTGTGGTCGGGCTACTGGCTCACTTCTTTATAAACCTTTCTGCTCAGAAAAGGTTTCGCATGGTTGGTGTATTCACCGCGAATGCGACTCACTGGATTATTGGACTAAAAATGTACCGGAAACGTTCAGTGGGCAAGGGGGTGGAGGAAAGGCAGAAGTAAGGGAGTTGAGCGAAGCGCGGGTAACGGTAAACAGGCCATCTTGAAAATTTGAAGGTTGTGAGCAGAGAGAAGCGGCTCCTTCGGAGGTGTTTGACGTGGAAATTAGCTCGAGGCCTCTCCTGGCTTATCCAGCAGGAGGATCAAAACGGCGTCGTGTTCTTGTGAAAGAGGAGTGTGCACCACGTCACCCACAACGAAAGTTCCGGAGTCACCACTCTCCAACCGCTCTCCAATACGAGGGAGCGTCCGCATTCTCACGATGCGGCTTTCGCTTTTGCTTTGGTGGAAGTCCAAGCGAACTTTCATTGAGGGAACAGACCAAAGGCAGACGATTGTAGCGAGTTTAAATTTACGAGGAATTTCCCAGGGTTGAGAAAGCAGGAACCAAAGCGGGAGAAACGCCGCGCGGTTTGGGAAGGCGATTTAACCACGGATTGCACGGATGAACGCGGATGTTGAGGGAAGGAGATTGTTTCACAGAAGGGGCGCTGATTTTTTACAGAAGCCATCATGACCTGGCGATCACTCCCTGGGATGTAGACTAAAAATACAACGGAAGGGACCGGGAGTCGGAAGGGATCCCGGAATTAAACAGGAGATCGCAGAGCTCACGGAGGTTGAGCCGGAGGGGAACTCGGATTTTGAACAGGAGTCTTCCTAAGCTGGCGCGCTCCACCGGGGATGAAAGGTGGTTAATGTAGGGATACAAGGCACGCTCTTTTCCTGATTATCGGAAATATCTCGGAAACAGCGGATTGCTTGAACAGGAGCCCCAAAATCCCATCTCAATCAAGTTTCGTTCGTAAATCATTTAACGGATCGTTGCCTGGCATGAGAAGAACGCATGAACCTGTGAGCAGCCCTTTGGGGAATGGATCTTTTTTGAACTCAAGCGCGAGAACCGGGCGGAGAGTAAATAAAACTGTTGCGCTGGCGAGAATGACCGCCAATATTTCGGGCATTGGACAATGGTGGTTCCAGACTAGGATAAAGTATTTAAGGGATTTGCTCGGGTGACAGATCGTTTCTTCAGCGGGGTTCCCCAACCCCCACCTCCTTGGCGTCTGTTGCCCGAGCAGTTTTAAACGGGTTGAGAATTGAGGGTGAGCTTCTGTCGATGATCAAGAGAGCGACCAGCACCTCCTAACCTTGGGGTCGAGGCGGCTCGGAGTTGTTAATCCCATCCACAAGGTTACCGATGGGCACGAGGCGATTCGCTATCCCAACGGAGATGCTCTGTACGGCGACCGATGCGTCCATCCTTTTCCCGCGGTTATATTTCTGGATTTAAAATTGCCGATGGTGAGCGGTGCAGAAGTCTTGGAATGGCTGAATGGGGTGGCCTTGAAGGGGGATTCCCATATTTTTATCTATAGCGAAATCAAAAATGTGAGCGATGTGCGAGAAGTTTACTCTCTTGGGGCGGATTCGTTCCTGAGTAAGCCGGTAAACGAGGTTGATTTGATGAACCTGATTTATCATTTTCCAAAACACTGGGACATGCCGGAGAGCCAGATGAAGATTTAAAATTATTTGCCGAGCTTGATGGTTCGGAATTCACCGTTTATTTCCAGGACGATGCTGGCTTCAAAGATGGAGGCCAGCTTGGCTGCTCCGACATTCTCACCAAGAAAATAGGTTTTGCCATTCAGGATAGCGGAGGAATTCTCGCCCCGTTGAGTGGTGCCCTGGAGTTTCACGGAGGGGAAGACGACCACGTTTGTCCGAGCAACCACCTTGGCGGGTTCAGCGTTCGTGGGAAAGGGAAGAGCTTCCGGTTTTTTGGGGGGCTGCGGAGCACGAGCGGCCACAGGAATTACCGAACTCGCT
>JAQGOV010000288.1 GCA_028293425.1 Verrucomicrobiales bacterium | reverse complement strand
CATGAATGGCGCGATTTTTGGAAGCTTATCGCTCTGGGAATTGAGGCCTCACATTTTCCTGCGAGGTTCACCGCTCCGCTGACGCATCCCCTCGATGCTGCTACCCCTTTCGCACGCTGCGCAAAAGAGACCACCTTTCGCTCACGGGCTTCAGCGTTGAAACGCGGCGCCATGATGAGCCAAATCGCTGCTGTTTGGCGGGGCTTTTCATGGTTTTCTATCCTTTAGGCCCGTTTTATTTTGTTTCTTTTTCGCGGAGCTCCTCCTAGTATGCCACGCTTTAATCGGTTGTTTGATGACCTGATAACAAAGAACTATGCCACTGACACATACTCGTGACCTGTTTGCGAAAGCCCTTAAAGGCAAATACGCGCTCGGTGCCTTCAATGTAAACAACATGGAATTGCTCCAGGCCATTATTGAAGCCTGTGAAGAAGAGAAAGCGCCCGTCATTCTCCAGATTTCCAAAGGTGCCCGGCAATATGCCAACCCGGTTTATTTGAAAAAGCTCATTGAAGCTGCTGTGAGCCTCTCGAATATCCCCATCGCTGTTCATTTGGACCATGGCGATACCTTTGAACTTTGCAAGGAGTGCATCGATGAAGGTTTCACCAGCGTCATGATTGACGGCAGCCACGAGCCGCTCGAAAAGAATATTGAAGTCTGCCGCAAGGTCGTCGAGTACGCCCACAAGCATAACTGCGTCGTGGAAGGTGAACTCGGCATGCTCGTTGGTGCTCAGCACGATGACGGTGAAGAAGGCGGCGGCTACTCCAAGGGCGGCGTCTACACCCACCCCGACGAAGCAGTGGAATTTGTGAAACAAACCGGCGTGGATTCTCTCGCAGTGGCCATCGGAAACTCGCATGGCGCTTACAAGTTCAAAGGGGAACAGCACTTGGATCTCGAGCGTCTCAAGGCGATCAAAAAGGCGCTGATGGAAGCCGGCTTGGGCGACTACCCGCTGGTGCTCCACGGTGCCTCCAGCGTGCCGAAGGATTTGGTGAATGATATCAATAAGTATGGCGGTCGCATGGGCGAGGAAACTGCCGGTGTTCCCGAGGCGGATATTGAAATTGCCCGTCGCACAGGTTGCACCAAGGTGAACATCGACACCGATTTGCGTTTGGCCATGACTGCGGCTATCCGTAAGGTGTTCATGGAAACCCCCAAAGAATTCGATCCTCGCAAATATTTGGCCCCAGCACGGAACCGTGTGAAAGAACTGGTCCGGCACAAGGTCAAGAACGTCCTGTGCTGCTCTGGTCACGCGTTCGACTGATCCCTTAACCCCTCTTTAAGCGGACCTCCACAGGTCCGCTTTTTCATGGATTAGATAGCGTCAATATGACGCACTGGGAAAGCTTGGAACTCACCGTGACAAAATGGCGCGTTTAAGACGGTGACGCAGTCGTTATAAGTAGCGTATCTTCAATAGTTTCTGACTTTCAACCATATTCCTCCCTGTGGCATGCCATCAGCTATTAAGTCATCCGGATATAGAATCAAAACGAAAGGAACATAACTATGACACTGACACGATGGCAAAGACCGGAAAACTGGCAATGGGCTCCTCTACAGCAGCTCTCAACTCTGCGGGAGGAAATCGACCGACTCTTTGAAAGCCCTTTCTCCTTGCTCCAGGAAAAGCAGCCCTTTTTTACAAATTGGGGACCTGCACTGGATCTGTATGAAGACAAAGACAACGTCTACGTAAAAGCCGAGGTACCAGGCGTAAACAAAAACGATATCGAAATTTCTTTGCACGAAGGCACGCTAACCCTTTCGGGCGAGCGGAAAGCCGACAAACGCGTCGAAAGTGCCGAGGCTATTCGTGCGGAGCGCTTCGTTGGTCGATTCTCCAGGTCGGTCACGATGCCCAGCCCCATTCAGGGCGAAAAGGTGACTGCATCCTATCGTGATGGGATCCTTTCCGTGGTGCTGCCAAAGGCAGAAGGATCCAAACCCAAACAAATCCAAATCAAAGGTTAAGGAAAAGGAGGAACACAAACTATGAACACAGTTGCAAAAAGAGAAAATAATGAGGTTTTGGAACATTCTCAGGAACGTCTCTTCATTTGTCCTCAAGTGAACATCTTCGAAACGAAAGAAGGTTACCTGCTCGAAGCCGACCTGCCGGGAGTAACCAAAGAGGGACTGGAAGTCACCCTTGAGGGAACTACCCTGACGCTCGTTGGCCGCCGCGCAGGTGAAAAGTTCTCGGCCGACCCGCTCTATCGGGAATCCAAGGGAGCCGATTACCGTCGAGTCTTTGAACTCGACCCTGGGATTGATACGACGAGGATCAACGCCCGGGTTGAGGACGGGGTTCTTTACCTGGAACTGCCCAAGGCGGAAGCCGTCAAACCTCGCAAAATCCAAATACAGGGTTAATTGTCAGTTGGAGTAATTAAAAAAGCCCGTGAACTCTTGAGGTTCACGGGCCGAATTTTCGAATTCGCGATCTTACGTCCGGACTCTTCTGCCAAAAGCCAGACGATAGACCAACAACAGAAGAATAGCGCCAATCACCGAAGCAATGAAACCAGCCGGTTCGGTTGGGCCGTACCATCCTGCTGCTTGCCCGATGTACCTCGCCACGAAGGCGCCTGCAATACCCAGCAAAGCAGTGATAATGAAACCACCGGGATCCTTACCTGGCATGAGGAGCTTGGCGACTATGCCTACCAACAAGCCGATGATGATTGTTCCTATAATGTGCATACATTTACCTCTCTTTTACACCTTTTCTTCTCCACCTCAGACTTTCCCGTCCGAGGCTTCGCTCGTCCTGACGCACATTCGACCCGCCACTGGCCTTTAGAAATGGGGATATATCCCCAAGGAAATCAAGAATTTCTCGGAGAGGGGGAAACCTCCCCGCCACAGCCCAATCGGGAGCGGCCTAACTGGGCCGAATCACCGGCGGCAACGGATGCGATGGCTTAGGGGGCGGCGGTAACGGCGACCAGGACCCAAACTCCGTGCCGGAGGAAAAACGTTCCGTCACGTAAACTCGGAAGTAGCGGCGCATTTGGTCCTGGGCGTAATTGATGAAGATTAGGTTTTTCACAATCCCGACAATCGGCCACAGGAAATAACAACAGGGCACGCAAATAAGCGGCAGCACCAGGACGTAGAGAGTTGTTTTTGTCATGGCCTTGCTTGTCGTGCGCGAGCTCAGCCCCATCCACATGCCGTAATAAGCCGCCGCAGTCAGGTCCAGGATGAAAAGCAACGCCATCACCCCCCCGACGATTGTGATGCCGGTCGCCGCAACGCCTTGCGAACCTGAGCTGGCCAAAAGGAGGACCTGGCATGTAAGAATGAGTGCCTCCGCCCCCAGGAGGAAAGCGGCGGGCCCCAAAAATTGTTTTTTCAACGCCATCGTGTACCCATCCAGGATGGTCTTCACTTTTAACGGGGTAGACAGCATTTGCTCCATGGCCCCAGACGCGCGGGCTTCTGGAAAAAAACTGCAGGCCTGTGATGCCACCCATGCCACAATAATGTAATTAAGGACCACCCCACCGATGAGAATGCCCAGGGTTGCCGAAGCGTCTCCCCTCGTGAATGCCCATCCCGCCACTCCAGAAACTCCTGCTGCGACCACGATGACCCATAAAAAAAAATATTGCCGTGAATTCCGCCCGGCCAGCCAGAGCACCGGGTTGATCGCGAGCAGTTCAGTCGTGCGTTGCTTTTCGCCTCCTTTGGTAAAGCGTCCGACTAAGCGCTCGAACCATTCAGGCGCCTTATCGGGAGTGAATGTGGCTGAATCCTGCCAGGTTCGCGGCAGAATGAACCCGGCCGCAAGCAGGAATATCCAGCTCAGGCCGAAGAGCGAGGAAACACAAAGCCAGAATTCCCCTGGATTTGCGAGATAGGTTGCTTCCCGAACTTGGAAAAACGCGACCGTTGGGCTGAAATGGAAAAGCCAAAGGTGATACCCAAAGTTATTTGCATTAAAAAGCGGCAGCATTACCGCGCAAAAGCCAATGATTCCAACCGTTCCCCCCCACGCCCGCCGTTCATGATAGCTCACCGAGGACGTAAACATTCCGGCCGTGAGCGAAAAAAATAAAGTGACCGCCAGCACAATGGTCAGCCGCCAGAATTCTCCCGCGGTCACCCCGCCAAGCAGGAGCGGCACGGCTAATGGCGGCAGCACCGCGAGGAAGCCATAAAAGCTGTTGAGGGAGGTCGCCACCAGCTTGCCCAATACCACATCGTATGGTTTGAGGTCCGTCAAAAAGAGCAGCCCCAGGGTGCCGCCCCGTTTCTCTTCACTCAAGCAATCCGCGGTGTTGCGCGTTCCTTCAAAGAGGCAGTATGGAAAAACCAGCCATGCCAGCACGGTGAACATCGTTTTTCCCACGCGGCCCGGATTGGAAAACGCCGGGCTCGTGATCAACAGGAAAACAACAATCCCAATAGCCAGGAGTGCGCCAACAATCCGGAAACGATACGTGCTCTTCAGCCGTGCCCGCACCCGGAGTTCCCGATCCACAATAGGCAGAAAGGTCATGTGCGGTTGGGTGAGTTTCCCGTTGAGGGCTGGCCGGGCGCTTTCATTCGGCGGATGCCACTGCTCCCCGCCAGCCTTTGTCCTGGTCAGCTGTCAGCCATTGTTCGGAGGCTGCGGACCTCATTTCACGCTCCAGGCGGCCTTTGGAGCTTTGAGTGATGACGATGTCCACAACCACCCCCATCAGCAGCCAGGGCGCAATTATGGCCATGCCCGCGCTAGCCGCGATCATCGGCAGGCAGAACATCATCAGGGCGCCCAGTCCAAGCCATGGTAAAATCAGAACCCGCGCCACTGCTGCGGAAGTCGCGGCCTGCGGACTCTTTTTTATCATTGCCTGCCAAAGTCCCGCCCAGACCAATGTGTAGCTGTCTGCCATAAGCAAAAGAATATTCGCCACGTGCGCAAATATCCATGCGTGAACACCCTCCCCGTTTTTCGGCATCTGGATAGCGCCAGCCACCATCACGATGGTTTCAAATCCTGCAAATGCTACGAACGGATATCGGAACTGGTGCAGCAGGCTAAGCCAATGACCATGTAAAATCTCCGTCATCTCCAGTGGCGTCGAAAGAATCAGTTCCAGCGTGCCGTTGCTTCGGCCGGCCGCAAAGCTGTGGCTGGCCGCCGACGCCACCCAATACTTCAGGATGGCGGTGGTGATGTACAATAGCGGCAGGGTGGAAATGCTGAAGAACGAGCGCTCCAACACCAGTGCATAAACCAGGACCGCAAGCATTCCTGCCAGGTAATTCCAGTCGTTCCATTTGTGCTGTCGCTCCCGGCTGCCCAGCCAATGTATGGGATTACGACTCAAAAGCACCCGGCGCAATCGCCTGCGCACTTCCGGGTTCCCCAGGGTGAAGGTTCGCTTCCACTCCTGCCAGGCCAGCCTCCAGCCGCTCCTTGGCTTGTCCTGCCACACTCGCGCTACAAAGCGGTTCGATGCCAGCAGAAATATCCAGCTCAAGGCATGGACTCCTAGAAGCGCTTTCCAAAACTCTCCCGTTGCGTTCGTGGCCGCCGCGAAGGCCAGCATCCCGGGGCTCGCCATCGTGAGAAAGGCTGGCAGCTTGACCGAGGAGAGGTTGACCACGCTGACCGTTACCGGCAGCACCAGCACGAATACCAGTACGATCAAAAAAGCCGTGTTCAGCGACTCGCGCTCGTCACGCGAAAACGAGGACGCCAGCATCCCGGCCGTGAGCGAGAAAAACAGCGTGGCCAGCAGAACCAGGGTTGAGAGCGCAAAATCCTGCGCGGTCACTCCACCCATCAGGATTGGGATGGCGAGCACGGGCAAAATCGCCACCGTGGAATAGAACACATCGAGTGCGGTGCCGGCCAGCTTGCCAAATACGATGTCATAACCTTTCAGGTCCGTGAGGAACAGCAGGCCCAGCGTGCCGTCTTTTCGTTCCCGGCTCAACGAGGATGCCGTCGCGCGCATTCCTGCGCCGAGCACATAAGCAAACGCAAATCCGAACAGGATCCGAAACAACTGCTGCCCCGCCATGGTTGAAGTGCGCCACGCGCCTTCAGTCAATACCACCAGCATCCAGAAACAAATGAGGAATGCTGCGCCGGCGCTAACCACCCGCGCCCAGTACGTTCCTTTTCGCCGGGAGGCCACTCTCAATTCTCGTGTGGCGACTGGCAGGAGCATGCTACTTGGCCGCCGCTGGTTCCAGCGGAGGCGGAACGGGCTGTGGCTTCTCCTCGCCGCGCACGCGAATCCTGGAATATTGCCGGGTGGCTGCCACGCGCAGGTCTCCATGCAATTTGCGCCAGGCCCAGATTCCGAAACCAGCGGTGAGCACCAGGCTGATTCCAAGCCATAAGTGGATAATCGTGACTTCTGATATGGAGCTTCTGGCGCTTCCCGGTCTTAATTCAAGCAGCACGATGAGCGCCGCGAAAACCATCCAGGGCAGCACCATGACGCGGACGACTGCTGATGCCGCCGCCCGCCCAGTGCTCTTGCTCACCATCCCCAGCCATAGGGCCAGCGGCCCCAGCACCAGTATATCCGCAACGAAGGAAATGATTCCCACCGTGCAGGTACGCACCCATCCGGACTCGTCTTTGGCCGCCACCGCAAAAATCACGATCCCTCCCACCACCACCAGCACCGGCCCGGCGAACAGCCGAACAAGGGCCATCAGGTGGCCTTGGATAATCCGCTTCACGCTGAGCGGTGTGGATAATAGCAGTTCCAGCGCGCCGATCTTTCGGTCTATCCCCAGTAATCGGCCCGCTTCCAGCGCTATCCAATACTTCAAGACGATGATGTAGACGAAGGCGGTCATGAAATAGTTTTCGGTCCGCTTCCAATCCTGCGGATAGATGGCCAGTCCCCAAATCCAGAGGATGACGCCGAGCAGCAGGAAAACCCATAGGAACAGAGGCTTCAGCCGATCGCGGCTGGAAAGCCAGTAAATCGGGTTGACCTCCAGCAGACGCGTTCGAAAGTCGTGAACAGCTTCAAGCCTTCCCAGTCCGCTGCGCTGGAGCTTCTGACGGCGCTTCAGCTTCTCTGAATTGGCCGCCTTGTCTTGCCATGTGCGCGGTACCACCACGCAGGAGGTAATCAGCAGCAACCAGGAAACAACGTGCACTGTCACAATCGATTCCCAGAAGAAGTTGAACTTCGAGAGCCCATTAAAAGTCCCATCGAAGGCCATGAAGCATGCATACCCCGGGCTAGGTACAAAAAAGACGGGGTTCGGAGAGTGTCCGGGAACGCGGGAGGCAACGGCGCCCCCGATTGCCGGCAGCCCTGCCGTTACAAATAAAACCATCAGCAGCGACAGCACAATCGCCCGGCGGTCATCCCGGCTAATCGCCGAGCAGAACATCCCCACCGATAACGAAAAAAACAGGGTCACAAGCGAACTGGCGATCACGCGAGTCAGTTCCTTCCCCGAAACACCTCCGGCCAGTAACGGTATTGCCATCACCGGGAAAATAGCCAGTAGCCCATAGAAGGCGTTCAACGAGGTGGCCGTCAGTTTACCCAAGACAATGTCGTAACCTTTGAGGTCGGTGAGAAAGAGCAGGCCCAGGGTACCCTCGCGCTTTTCCTCACTCAGGCAATCGGCCGTTTTCAGCACGCCCACCAGCAGCGCATACGCAAAGGTTAGAACGGAAAGGGATACGAAAAGGGCCGGTCCAACTATTTGGGGCCCGCGAAACCAGGGCATCAGCAAGATCCAGCCGCCGATCCCAATGCCGCCCAGCCCGGCTCCAATGCGAGTCCAGTAGGTATGCCGTTGCCGGGAAGCCACTCGCAGTTCGCGGCCCACTATGGGAAGAAAGGTCATGTTACAGGTTGTCTTTGCTAAGAATGCTCATTCAATTCGCGCTTGTCTTTTCCAATGCAAACAGGCGGTGCATCAAATTGAATCTGAGAAGTGCGAAGCACCGGTAGCTGATTGCAGCCTGCAGGCTGGCCGTAACCAAGTCGAGGATGGTATTGACGTGAGCTCCAGGGGGCCTGCCGCCGAAAGGGATGCGGGCTATTCCCAAAAACCAAGCCGCACCCAGGCTGATGCCGTAGGGTATCAGAACGCCCAGGATAACCGTCCCCAGAAACGCGCTTAAGAGATGCTTTTGCCGGAGCGAAAAATAAAGTCCGATCACCGGGATGGAAAGAAAGCTCGTGGCCGCCAGCAACAGCTTCGAGTATGGAACCGGTATTCTTTCCAATGTCACTCCGCGTACGGCAAAGTAAAGGTAAACCCAGCAGCCGAAGAACATTACGCTTGCGGGCAGAAACTGGTTCCAGATCCCGCGCAGCCGCCCCATGAGGATTTGTTGTACTTCCAGAGGGCTCACCAGGAGCAACTCCAGCACCCCGGTTTCACGTTCTCTGCGAAAGCTCATGGCAGAGCACATCGCGAAGCTCATCAGCAGCACTATCAACAACCACACATGCGCCATGTTGAGACGATCCCAGTATGAGCTATAAATCGACAGCGCGAAGCAATAGAAGATGGTTATCATTCCCACCCAGCCCCACAAAGCCAGGCGGCCGCTCAAGCTGCGTTGCTCCAGCCACCCCACCGGGTTGCGCTCCAGCTTCTGCCTCATCCAATTCTTTAAAAAGCCGGCGCCTACAATTGGTTCACAAAGTTCCTGCCGGAACTTCTCTTCCTCCGCGCTCGGCGGAACATCCAGGGTGCTTTTGTCTGTGTTCGCTGCTGCCAATCCATAGCTGAACAGGAAACAGAAAGCAGAACTCATCAACACGGCCTTCGGGCCAAAATTACAGGATCCCCCATAAACACCTGCATAAAAGGCCCCGATCCCCGTGGCCAGCAGGAGGCCAGGTACAAACCGCTTGCAAAGCGACGAGGCCAGGAGGCTGCTGCTGATGGCCCACGTGACCGCGCCCAATTGCATTAAGGCTGCTTTCGCGGCCACTTGCCACGTCACGCCCCCAATTAAAAAAGGAATCGCCAGAACGGGCAGGCTCGCTAGAGCCACGATCAAAAACCGCAGCCCGTGCGCCAGTGCTTTGGCCAGGATGATTTCCAGGGAAGTGAGGGGTGTCAGATAAAGCAAACCTAGTGTTCCCTCCCGGCGTTCACGGCTAATTACATCGCTGGTTGCCAAAGGCACTAACAGCCAAATGCCCGCGAACAGCATCATGTTTGTTTTTTGAAAAATCCGCAGTCCAGTGCCGAAACCTGCGGAAGCATCCGAGGTTACCACCGCCATAAACGCGAGCAATGCCCCCACGCTGATGATCCGCAGCCAATAGGAAAAAGGATTTCGGGACTCGCTCTTCAGCTCACGATGTACAACTGCCCACATTAATGCTCCTTAAAAGCGGTCATCAGCAGCGATCGCATGTTCGCTTTATTGCGTCTCCCCTCGGGTCACTTGCAGAAAAACCTCTTCCAATCCAACCTCGTCTTCTCGGAGTTCCAACAGCTTTGCGCCTCCGCGCACCAGCACGTCGGCCACCACGCTGTGGTCCGTTTCATGATCCTGCAGGGTGACCTTTACCTGACCATCCACCGCTTCTGCCGCCGAGACTTCTGATAGCGTTTTAAGCAATTGGACTGCGTGTTTCTGGTCGGTGGAAACTTTCACCCAAACTACCCGGCCCGAGCTCATCTGGTCACGGACGCCTTGCACAGGGCCGCTGTAGATCAGTTTCCCTTTTTCGATGATCGCCACTCGATTGCACAGGGTTTGCAACTCGCTCAGGATGTGGGACGAAATAATAATCGTTTTTCCCATCCGCTGCAGCTCTTGCAGAATCGCCATCATTTCAATTCGCGCCCGGGGATCAAGCCCGCTCGCGGGCTCATCCAGCAGCAACACCGCCGGATCATGGATCAGCACCCGCGCGAGCCCCAAACGCTGCTGCATCCCCCGGCTCAAAGCCCCAATGAGCGCCCCTTTCTTCTCGCTTAACCCCACCAGTTCCAGCACGTCGTTCACTGTCTTCTCACGCTGAACGGTCGGAATCTTGTAACACGCTCCGAAGAAATCCAGGTACTCCGTCACTTCCATGTCCTTATACACGCCAAAAAAATCCGGCATGTAGCCGATGACATGGCGCACCGCATCCGCCTCTCGTACCACGTCGTGCCCCAGCACAAAAGCCTGGCCGGCAGTCGGTGTCAAAAATGTTGCCAGGATGCGCAACGTGGTGGTTTTGCCCGCGCCATTCGACCCGATAAACCCGAACAGGTCGCCGCGGTTAATCGTGAGATCCAGCGCGCTCAACGCTGTCATGTTGCCATAGGTGCGCGTCAGGCCGACCGTCTGCACGGCGGGAACAGGAGGTGCGATAATTGACATAAATTATAACTTGCTCTCGACTGGCATGGCTACCCGGAACATTGTGTTTCGCTGCCCGCGCCTCGCGCTGAATTTGTTCAGTGGCTTGATGGGAGTATAACCTCCGGCCCACGCGAACAACACTGCATCTCCGCGCCCAACCAGCGGCGACAAATCAAACCCATGCGGCGCGACAAAATTCCCATAACCATTGTAGTTGTTCATTTGCTGCGGATTGGACTTGGATATGAACGACGCCGCCGTGGCCGTTTCAATGTTGTTCGGCAGATGGCCCCCTTCCGTGCTGCCGAAGGCGTGCTGGCGCTGGGCTGCCGCCCCCGCCAAACCGTTCCCGTAACTGTTTACGAAATTTTGCAGGGTTGTGCCGGAGCTCTTCGCGAATCGGAAATCGCGTCCTTGTCGTGCCGGGACGTCCCCCAGCGTATACATCTGGCCTTCCAGTGCGAGCAGGAGTCCTGAAACCGCCACTTCCAGATCATTGTCCACATGCACCACGTGCTCCGTCCCTTGGCGCGAAATCGTAAACTTCACCGGTGGTGCATCTTGTCTCCACCAATCCGCCACGAAAAGCTGGTTCACCCACACCGGCACCGAAACCTCTGCGACGAAATGGTTATCCCTCTGTTCCACCACCGCTTTGCTCGCTTCCTGGCCCGCGCCTACATTTCCCATATACTCGCCGCGCAAGGTCGCAAACGGCTGTTCACTCCCAACCGCGTAGCGCGCATTCACCGGGGAGTAGATGGAGGCAAAAGTATGACCGCGAAAATCCGCTCGCTCGCCCATGGGCATCAGGTCAACCACGTGCAATTCGTTCCACTCCGTTTCGCCGGCACGCAGCCGATAGCCAATGACGTAAATCAAAACCGAGAACAACGCGACATATGCCGGGAAGGTCAGCCAGGTCAGCATCTGGCGATTAATTTTCTTTAGCCAATACTGGTCCAGCGGGCCGATCACGACCAGGTACCCCACCAGGAGCAGCAGCAGCCAGCCTACGGGCAGCTTTCGCACTTGTCGGCTGTCGATCATCGCCCCAAACACCCCGTCCACGCTTCGGCTGCTGTAATAGTTGAGATTCTCAGTCGAAAACAGCTCCACCGGCACCCCGGTGAGCCGGCTCCAGAACCAGGGCCGATTGGACCAGGAAAGAAACGGTTCCAGTTCCGGGCTGAACATGAGCACTGTTACTTGGCCGCGGCCGCGCTTGGCTGTGATAGCAAGCGGACGCTCGGCCGTGCCGATGAGAACTGTTCCATCCTTCAGTTTCCCTTTAGCAATTTGAATAGATGCTTGTTCAAATTTGTCGTCCGGTTTCAGGTTCGAATAGGGATTGGCCGAGTTGTTTCGGTGAAAGAGCACCTGGGTGGTGGGCAGCGGATCTTTTTCCGAGGTGAAGCCGCCCTCGTAGTCATTGAAAAACCGGGTAAGCCATTCCTGGACCTCCGGGTGCTTGTCAGCGGTGCCAGTGCCTTCAAGCTGGCAAGGCAGCAGGTTGCGCAACCACTCATTACCATTCACATGCACCGGCTGTTCTATCCCAACAACCAGGTGCCCCCCGCTGTAAACCCAGGCTTGCAAGGCAAGCGCCTGCGGGGCTTTCAGTTCCAGCGCCCTCTCCGGGTTCAGATACAGGGTGTCGAGTCCTTCAAGTCCAATCGGGTTGTCTGGAAAAATGTTCGGCTGCATCCGGGCGATGATCGGTTGATACCCGCTTTGCCTCTGGTTCACGTCCGGCAGTGTTGGCACTCCTTGGGGTGAACGCGTCATCGCCGCCGTCACAGGCAGCCCATGTTGAACGATCTTGCGAACCCGTAAGTTGGCCGACTCGGCCCGCACCCGGCTCTTCTCATCCAGCAGGCGCGCATCCCACCCAGCTGTCCCGGCAGTGGAGGAAAATACCGGCATCACGAAGCGTTTCGTCGTCCCGGTCGGCAATTCCAGGACCATGGTGCGGGTCTGGCTTTGGTTACGATTGGCCGGGCCGAGTTCGACCGTTCCCCGGAATGCTGGCCCATCATTGGAAATTTCGAAGACCACTGGAAACCAGCTACCGTCAGGCACCACGCCGTCAAAACCCAGGAATACATCGAACCGGACCTCTGCCCGGGCACTCTGCCCGCTGCTTAAAAGCAAGAGCAGAACCGAACAGATCAAAAAGGCAACGGTTCCCCGGAGGCTCCTGCCCGGCAAAGACTTGTTAGCGGCTGTTCCCATGGCATTGATGACTGGCGTTTTCCGATTTATAATCACTTTGACAGCAGATTGGCAAATGCATTCGGGATCTAGCCTTTCGCCTGCTGCTTGGTTTACCTTCGTCCTGCTTTTTATGGAACATTCTAAAATTCTCTACGTGACCAGTCCCGAAGAGATAGACCGTGCATATCCGGTCATGTGCGAGTTGCGCCCTCATCTCACCTCGGAACAGTTCCGCGCCCAGGTGCAGCGCCAGCAAGGCCACGAATTCAAGTTGGTCTGCCTGGAGCATGCTTCCGAGGTCCGTGCTGTCGCCGGCTTCCGCATCACCGAGCGGCTTTCCTGGGGCAAAATTCTGCACGTGGACGACCTGGTCACCCGCTCTCAGGATCACGGGAAAGGGTTTGGCAGCCGGTTGTTTGACTGGCTCGTCGACCATGCACGCGGCAATGGCTGCGCTCAGTTCCACCTCGATTCGGGTGTTCAACGCTTCAACGCCCACCGGTTTTACCTGCACAAAGGCATGGACATCACCTGCCACCACTTTGGGCTGCTATTATGAACAGGCTTCGAGTGTCAGGTTTTCGGGCAACCTTTCTTCGGAACAACTACGGAATAAATTTATCGCTCCACCCCATATTAAAAGAAGGTGGTTTCCTTATTTAATAGCAACGTCCAAATGCGGACCAAGGAGGTTCGTTTAGGTTGTTCTCAAAGAGGGCGGACTGCTCACCCGCCCTCATTTTTTTGTACACAGAGCTCTGACTTTTCCATTGCAACGCGACTTTTCTTCCCCCAAATTTCCATCCTGGCATGACTGTGCAGGAACAAAACAAAGCCACCGTGGAACGCTACGTCAGAGCGTTCAATTCGGCCGATTTCGACCACTTGCTCACCCTCTTCACCCCCGATGCCGTTGTCCACGGTGTGCTCGGCTGGGGCAATCTCGATAAGGTAATCCCCATCTGGCGCGAGCTGCATGAAGCCTTTGCCTTGAACCTCACGATCGAAGCCATCATCGCGGACGCAGATTTCGTGGCTGTTCGCTTCACCGAGCGTGGCACGTTTCGCGGAGCCTTCCGCGGGCACGCTCCGACTGACAAATCTTACGAACTCGTGGCCATGGAATGGTTCGAAATGCGCGACGGAAAAATTCACCGTCGCTGGGGCGCCCGCGATTCGGCCTCTCAATCCCGCCAAATCGGCCTCAAACTACCTTAATCTCTAAAATGGCCCCACTTCAGCGAAGCTGTCTCCCTCACTTTGTCTCCCCGTTCCCCGCCCCGAAGAAACGCAGCAACCACTTTCTCCCTTTCTTTGTCTCACCCTCGGCATGGTTTGAACATTGCGGGAAAACCCAGGATTCAGTATGGTCCAGCTATGACACCCGAGGAAAAAGTTGAGGGCGTTTTACGACGAGGTATGGAATCTGTGGACCAGGTGCGGAAGATTGTCTTCGGTTTGGTCCTGATCAACGTGGGGGTTTTTATCATTGCAGCAGCGTGCCTGCCTCAAAATTCGAGCTACGCGTGGAATGGCCCGATCTCCCGTTTTGTCAATTCGCGTTATCGCTGGGAGATCCCATGGCTCGTGACCTTCGGGACCACGATGGCGTCGGTTGGCGGAGTAGTCATTGCGCGGAGGGGAAATGCCAAACCAGATCGGGAAGGCCCTTGAACGTAGCTGGTCCCGCTCAGGGGCGCGGAAGAGCGCAATGGTCGGGAAGCGCGCGGCTCGCAGCCCAGTGTCGCAATGAACGGCATCCAAAGGGAGCAGTGAGGGGGAGGCGAAGGCGGAGGATCAGGTCCGGTCGGGGCGCCCGCTAGCGGTGGGCGGAGCGGCTGCAGCGCAACCGCTTCTACCATTGATGCCCTTTTCTCCTTGGGTGTGTCTTGGATCCCATTGTAAACTGCCCTGGATGCAATCGGTCTATCGAGCTGTGATCGACGTTGGCACCAACTCCGTAAAGTTGTTGGTCGCGGAGGTGCTTGATTCCGCCGTTCGCCCGATTGTCGAGAAGAGCGAGCAGACCCGCCTCGGCCAAGGTTTCTACGAAACACGCCAGCTCCTTCCCGAAGCGATCTCTCAAACTGCCGACGCTGTTGGCAGGTACACCCTCCTGGCTCATGGTCATGGTGCTCAGGATATTCGCATCGTGGCCACCAGCGCCGCCCGCGATGCGATCAACAAGGCCGAACTAATTCAGGCTCTCGAAACCGCATCTTCCCTCAAAGTTGAAGTTATCTCTGGCGAGCAGGAAGCCGAATGGGTCTTCCGCGGCGTCACCACCGACCCACAACTCCACGGCCATAAGCTTCTCATCCTGGATGTTGGGGGTGGCAGCACGGAATTTATCCTTGGCGAAAAAGGGCATCATCAGTTCCGTCAGAGTTTTGATGTTGGCAGTGTGCGCTTGTTTGAGAAACTCCGCCCGGCGGACCCGCCTGGTTTGCAGGATCTCGTCGATTGCCGCAAATGGCTGGATCAGTTTTTTAACGAGCAGCTCGCGCCCCGCCTCAAACACCTGGTCAAAGGGGAAACTGGCCCCCAGGCTCAACTCGTCGGTACTGGCGGCACCACCACTATCCTGGCCCGCATGCAGCATGGCATGACCGATTTTGACCGTGACAAGATCGAAGGTATTATCATTACCCGCGAGCAGGTCAAGGACTGGATGGTTCAGCTTTGGAGCGTCTCCCTTGCGGAGCGAAAGAAAATCATCGGCCTCCCGCAAAAACGCGCGGACATCATTCCGATGGGAGCAGCCATCTATGAGGCTGTCATGGATCATTTTGGGTTCGATACGGTTTACGTCAGCACGCGCGGTTTGCGCTTTGGCGCTGTAATGGATCGGACATGAGCGAAGATTTGGCTCGCCAGGAATTTCTCGCCCTCATGCGCGAGATGGAACACCGCCCAATCCACGTCTCGCACGTGGCACAACTGGCGTTGCAGATGTTCGACGGACTTTTGCCCCTCCACAATCTCGGTCCTCGCGAGCGGCTTATCCTGGAGGGCGCCGGCCATCTGCACGATATCGGCCACAAGTTCGACAGCACGGATGGAGGCGAGGGCCACCATAAACAATCTGCCCGGCTGATTAGCCAGCGCCCTTGGCAACATTTCACCCCGCGCGAGGTCGCCATCATGGCTCTCGTTGCACGTTATCATCGGAAATCCCCTCCCGATCTCCAGCACTCCGAATTCGCCGCCTTGCCCGAGCCGGAGCGTGTCATCGTGGAAAAACTCTCAGCCCTACTTCGCCTGGCTGATTCCCTCGATCGCAACCACGAGCAATTCGTGGATCGTGTCACACCTGAAATTCATCCCGAGAAGATTATCTTCCGTCTCGAAGCAAACGGCCCAGTCCTTCGCGAAGTGATTGCCGCCCATAAAAAGGGCGAACTGGCCATCATCGTTTTCCGCCGCAGCCTGGTTTTCATGCTCAATGATCAAATCATCGACCCCGCCGCGCCTCCCTGGCGCTGGTGAGGTTATATCACTCTCCGCAATTTTTAATCAGCAGTCAGCAATCCCTCGGCCCTACCTTCCTCCTTCCTCGATTTCCATTGTTTTTGTTGGTTTTTTCGCTTATAAAAGCCAGCGCCAAACCTAATAAGCCCATGAATACCAAGCCGAAGCATTTTGCCTCGAATTTCCCCAAGTTTTTACTTGGAATCGCCCTGCTAATTTTCCCGCTCTTTCAGACAAACCATGCCAAAGCCGCATGCGCAAATAACGATAGCTTTGCCTGCCGCACCGCCCTTTCAGGTAGCAATTTCGTGATCACAAATTCCAACATTGGCGCAACCCGCGAAGCAGGCGAGCCGCTCCATGCCCCTTCCACCAACAATTTTGGCGCTTCAGCTTCCAACTCCGTTTGGTACACTTGGACGGCCCCGTCTTCGGGAGCCGTCGTGATTGAGGTCGAGGATCTGAACTTCAGTATGACCATTCCCGTCATCGCCGTTTACCGTGGCTCCAGCCTCGCAACTCTGACAAAGGTTGCCGCCAACAGCACCCCGCTATCAAAGGCCCGGGTCGTGTTCACCGCCATCAGCGGGACCAATTACCTCATTGCGGTTGATGGCGCACCTAATGCGGATTTCTTCGATGAAGGCGAGGGTACGTTTAGGCTGACCCTGACGAACTCTCCCCCACCCGTGAACGACTCGTTCACCAATGCCACCCTGATTACGACCGATATCTACGAAACGAGTGGCTCGTTTAAGGGAGCAGGTCGCGAAGTCGGAGAGCCAACCCACGGCAATACGAACTACGGCCAAACCCTCTGGTGGAAGTGGACCCCCCCGTCTGACCTTGTCGGCGTGTCGATTCTCCCGGTTCGCTTAATGGCCAGTGGAGTTAGTTTTCCGCCCGCACTCGGCATTTATACCGGAGGCACAGTTTCAAACCTGGCCGCCGTTCCAGTCACGCTGGAAACCAACGGCATGACCAGCACCGCCACCTTCAACGCAGCCATCGGAACCACTTACCAGGTCGCCTTGGCCGGACTCCAGCACGATGACAGCAGCATCCTTCCTTTCACGGGCAATTTTCAGTTGCGGTTCAACACCCGTCCTCTTGCCCTCAGCATCCCCCGCTTGGCCAAAACGAACAACGCCAACGGCAGTTTCTCTTACGCTGCGGATGTCCGGGTAGAAAACAAAGGCAGCGCGGGCAGTAACCCGCTGCGTGTCTCTGCCACCGCCATACCTGGAGCAAGCCTCCGCGGGCAATTCATAGCTGACTATTCCACCAACCAGGTGGCGCAAGGCTCGCCTTCGTCTCCCTTCACCCTCACGCCGGGACAAAGCAATACCGTGCTCATCGCCAGCACTTCGCCCGCCACAAACGACGTGCAGCCAGGAGCCTCCTCCGCCGTAGGCTACGCTGTCTATTTCCGGCTCCAGGAGCAAACCGGAACCAATTGGTCTACCATTGAGCAGACGCTCGCGTTTTTTGGGATCTGGCCCAGCTTCGATGGATTGCCCGGGCCGGGCGGGGGAGTTGTCCGCCTGGATCCGAACCTCACCGGTTCCGGGTTCGTCATTTTGACGAACGTCAGCATCATTGGCCCCACCAATGTGGTCGAAGGCACCACCAATTCCTATATCGCGCGCGCCAAATATTCCGACGCCACCCAGTTGGATTTCACCAACACCACTTGGACCTCCACCGTTTTCACCGTCACCAATGGCGTCTTCAAGGCTGGCTTCACCACCACCAATACTCCGGTGACACTCGGCATGTATTACTCGAACATCGCGCAACTCCGCTTCGTCCAAACAAACGTTGTTGTCAGCAATTTTCCTTCAGCGCAACTGACGCTGGCAAAAGTAATTGGCCAAACCAACTTCAGCATGCAAATCCAGGGCGTCCCCAATCGCAAGCACGCCATCGAAACCACCAGCGCCCTGACTTCCAACACCATCTGGATTCCCCTCCTCACAAACGCCCTTGACCTCAACGGCCGCTGGAACTTCACTAACTCGATCGGAACCAACAAGCAGCGATACTTCCGGGGCAGGGAAGTCCAGTAGTTTTTACGTCAGAAGCTACTGCTCCGAACCTCCGTGTCTCCGGTGCCTCTGCGTTCAAGTGGAGGCATGCTCCATCCCCTGAACACCAGCCAACACCATAGTTCCTTTCGCTTGCGCCTTTGCGGCCCTTCTTGCGTCTTTGCGTTCAAAGAAGAAGGTACCGGACGCTGGACCTGCCTAGGATGCGAGTTTAGGACCCATCAGCCAAATGCCACTGTCCTCCTTTGCGTTCTCTGGCCATTTGCATTGAATTGAAATCTGCTCCACCCGAACGGCATCGCGTCATTCCGTTACTCTGGTTTCCTCATTCAGCGTTCCTAATTAAGCCTAACGGGCCGTCTTCCCTTAGCGACCACCTGAGCGATCGCGAGCTGTATCAGGAACTATGGGAGCGCGGGCTGCGCAACCCGCCCATCTGCCCGGGCGAAATTCCTGCGGAGGATGGTTTCACGATTTCCTGGGGCAGTTGGGGCGAGGAAGAGATGTGTCTCTGGTTGCGCTACTACGCCAGTGATGACGAGCGCGCCAAACACTTGCAAGAGTGGCCAAAGGATACCCTGCCGCCGAAA
>JAQGOV010000283.1 GCA_028293425.1 Verrucomicrobiales bacterium | reverse complement strand
CGGGGGAAACTTTGTAATACCTCGCGGAGGAGGTCGCGCCGGAAGCGGCGGAATCAGCTACGCTCATGGTTGGGCCCGTGGCAATGACAGGACTGCCCAGGGTTTGCCAGTTATTATCCGCAATTGCGGTCGCATAATACACCTGGTAGACAGCACCGACGGTACTGCCCCAGGAGACGGTCGCCACGCCATTATTCAGAGACACGGTTGACGTGACGTTGACAGGACCAGTTGTGCCGGTCGGCGATGTTTTACCGGAAGCATCCCAGAAGGCGCGTCCACCATACAAAGTGAAGGACAGGCCTTTGACGGTTTTGCCTTCGAGATCCACCTGTGCGGCGGGCACTTCGAGGCGCACCCACTTGCCCGCGGCCGGGAGACCCCCCATATAACGGCGGCTGCCGCTGTTATTGTTCCCGTAATTGATGCTGTTGGCGCCCCAGTAAGCCCGGTGCTCCCAGGTGCCGTCATTCCATTGCAACATCACTTCGGTGGGCGGGTTTGCCGGGTCCAGATAGACATAAGCAAACATGGTGTCGCCGGTCTTGATGTCCATGGTGGAAGACGCGTTGTCGAACCAATGCTGGTGCTCGCCTGCAACAGCGGCGGATTGATGGGCCGCGCTGCCCGAGATGGGCGATGGGCTGGCCGAGATCCAGGACCAGGTGTCGCCGCCCAGGGAACCAGGCGTTGCGCCGGCCGGAATCGAGTCATCCACCCAGGTAACGACCGGGTTGGCGCTGACGAAAGAAGTGGCAGCGACAACGCGGCGGCCATCCGGCCATTGCGCTTCGGCTTCCACCCAGTAAGGGCCGTTGCTCTTCGGAGTAATCACGAAGGAGTCGCCATAAGCAGGCTCCTGGTCACGTGTTTCCCAAACGATGCGCGCGCCGCTCAGATCCATGCCCGGGGCCTGCAGCTTTGCTGTCACCTTCGTATTGTTCGCATCCTGTGGGGTGAGGACGATGGTCCCAGCCACGGGCTTCCAAGCCTGCGGCTTCAACGGAGTCAGTGTAGCCACAAAGGACAGGCTGGCCAGACTGCGGGCCTGGTCCAGGTTCACGAACTCGGTGGAGACGTTGAACGAATCACCCCAACGGTCGTAGTAGGGATACGGCGCAGCGGTCGAGTTGTCGTAAGGGAAGCACAGGTTTGCCAATTCGGTCTTGTAAGTGCCGACATACGCAAAGCCATCCTGCACGTTGCCCAGCGGAATGCCCCCCGGAGGGAGAATGCGCCGGTCGTTCTGGGCATACTGATGCACGATCTCGCGCTGGCGTTTCCAGCCCAGCCCAGTCACGTAGGAGACGTTCACCGGATTACAGCCGCCTTCATAGTTCAGGTTCGCGATAATCGCGTCCAGGAACTCCGGCTTCGGGCTGATTTGGTATCCGACCGAAATGTCGAACGCTCGTTCGCTGGAGAAGTACCAGCCAGCGCCGCGAACGGCCTTGGTTTCGATCGGGAAGCTGGTGCCGTAAGCGTTCTGATTTGCACGGGTCACGTGGTCCTGCGCACAAAGGACCGCTTGCTGCTCGCAATTGGCGAGGTAAGCCGCGTCCACCTGGTTCGCAGCCAAACGGCCGCTGCGAACGGCGAAGGCATAGCTGCGCGCGGCGCGGCCGAAGCCTTCGAACATGCGCCACCAACCCCAGCGCCAGGTGGCAGGATTCGAAGGATCGAACCACGCCATGAGCGTCTGCTGGTAAACGGGGTTGCCGGTCGCGAGGAACATTTCGGCGGCGGCCCAGGCCAGTTCGTCGTCGTGCATGAACTCGTTGCCGTAATGAGTGATCTTCTGGTAGGAGCCATTCTTGCCATAGCGAGCGATCGCGTTGGTCAGGAATTGCCAGCCGAGCTGCGCCTTTTGCATGTAGAGCGCGGCAGCTTGCGGATAGGCCTTCTTCATGGCGGGCGAGGAAGCGCACTGCGCCAGCGCGGCCACACCGGAGGCGGTCACAGCCGTATTCTTCGGCCAGACTACCTGCGAGTCGCCCTTATCTGGCGTTACGTTGCTCTCGTACTCACGTTCCTTCGGATAAACGAGGAAGTAGAATCCACCGTCCGCATCCTGGATCTTCGCCAGGTAATCGGCTTCCCATTTGGCTTCCTGCAAGAGGTCGCTGATGCCGTCGCCGCTCTCGGGAATACCGAGGTTATCCAGTGCAGCCACGCCGGGGAATGAATCCACCGCCGTCATGAGGTAATGGATAAGGCCGGCGCTGTTGATCGTGTATTTGCTGTAATCGCCGGCATCATGATGACCGCCCGAGGCATCAATCTTGCCCTTGTTCACAAACGGGAAGAGCATGCTGGCCTCGCTCTGCATCCGCGGAGCGGTCGCCAGCGGGTTGGCATTATAATCCGTCGTTTTCCCTGCCAGGATGGTCCAGGTGGTGCCAAAGGACGACTGCGGCGAGGGCACGTCGACCATGCCAACGTGACAGGCATCATGCGTATGCCGGGTATAGGGCAGTGAGTTCGACGTTCCGCAACGCTGATGATACAAACCGAGCGCGTAGGTGCGGGCGAAGTCCATCGCAATGCCGTCATTGATCAGGAATGGCATGGAAGCACCGAGACCCGGCACGACCAGGCGATATTTGCCAGGAGTGTTGAAGCTGGTGAAGTCCGCCGTGTAGACCTTTTGGTATGGCTTTGGCGCATACACATAACCGACGTCCGGCCGGATCGTGAGCGAGCCCGTGAACACCGTCTGGCCGGAGGCGGCGTCCACCAATTGGAAGCCATTGCCTGCGGGAATGTCCATTTCGCCCAGGTTCCCCAGGTAATAACCGACCATCGCCTTTTTGGAGAAGTTCGGCATGTAACCTTCCTGGTTCACGTGGATGGCCGGGCTCATGCGCAAAGCGCTGGTGTTGTTCGTGAAGGTGGTGGCGGAAGTCCAAAGCTTCCCGCTCGCGTTCTTCACTTCGACTGCCTTGTTGTCCGCAATAGGGCTGGCCAGTTTC
This sequence comes from Verrucomicrobiales bacterium, assembly GCA_028293425.1. Classification (GTDB taxonomy): domain Bacteria; phylum Verrucomicrobiota; class Verrucomicrobiia; order Limisphaerales; family JAQGOV01; genus JAQGOV01. The sequence goes on along the minus strand of JAQGOV010000283.1, from coordinate 12,087 downwards.
AGATAAAGAAGGTTGTCGACGCGCAGGTCATGCGTGACGAGCGGAGCATAGAGCGGGCGGCGCTTAAAGCCGACCGTTTGCACGCCAATCGTTTGCCCGCCTGCGGACACGGTAAACTCCGATGCCGCGGGAGCAGCGAGGTTGAAGCTGCTATCCACGAAGTTCCAGGATGAAACCGGAGCAGGATCGGCCAACTTCTCGTTCACATATTCCAGCTCGAGCAGCGTCGGCGAAAGGATGCGCAGCGCCGAGTAACCTGGTGAAGGCATCGTGAGCGAGAGGGCGTCCGGGGACGGCCCGAGCGGGCTGGCGTTGGTTACAATCCCAATAACTGGACCGCTGGGGGTAGTGGTGCCAGGGACAGTGTTGGTGACTGTTCCGGGAACGGTGTTGGTAAGAGTTCCAGGCAAACCATTGGTGGTGCCCGTGGCGGGAGGAGTGGCAGTGCCGGCGCCGGGATAGGTTTTGCCCATGGCATCCCAGGTGGCGCGGCCACCGTAAAGGCTGAAGCTCATACCTTTGAGCGTGCTGCCTTCCAGCGCAACGGCGTTGGCGGGCACTTCAAGACGAGCCCATTTTCCAGCCGCAGGCAGCGGCCCCATGTAAAGGCGGCCCGCAGTCCCATCCGCTCCGTTGGGGATGTTGTTCGCGCCCCAATAAGCGCGGTGTTCCCAGGTTCCGTTGTTGAATTCCAACATGGCTTCGCTCGGCGGGTTGGCCGGATCCAGGTAAATGTAAGTGTAAAGGCTCTCACCGGAGTTGACGGTGAGCGTGCCTGTCGCCCAATCAAAGTAGTGCAGATGCAGCCCGGCGGAGGTGCCGGATTGATGCGCAACCTTGCCCGATAAAGGCGCGGGAGTGCTCACCCAGCTCCAGGTGTCGCCACCGTCGCCGCCATTCACGGCACCGGAAGGCAAAGCTTCATCCACCCACAGCACACCCGTGAGAGTCACATTGGTGCCGGTGGACGGCTGATTAGTGCTGGTAACAGGAGGGTTGACCACAGGAGTGCTGCCGGCAGCGCTCTTGCCTGTGGCATCAAATGTGGCGCGGCCGTTGTAAAGGCTGAAGCTCATCCCCCGGAGGACACTTCCTTCCAGGCCGAGCTGGCTGGCGCTCACTTCCAACTTGACCCACTGCCCCGCGGCCGGGAGGTTCCCGATGTAGCGGCGGCTGGCTGTTCCCGCCACGCCGTTGTTGATGCTGTTTGCGCCCCAGTAGGCTCGATGTTCCCACGTCCCATCATTGAATTCGAGCATCACTTCTGTCGGGGGATTGGCCGAATCCAGATACACATAGGTGTAGAGAATGTCTCCGGCGTTCACTGTTAAAGTATTCTGCGCCCAATCGAAGTAGTGCTGATGCAGCCCCGCAGCGATAGCGGACTGATGTGCTTTTTGTCCTGACGCAGGGGCCGGGCTGGTGACCCAAGCCCACGAATCACCGCCAGAGCTGCCAGAACTGGCGCCGATCGGAAGTGCATCGTCGATCCAGAGAGTCCCAGCCAAGTTCGTGGTCGCCACGGGCGGAGTGTTTGTCGTAGTGGTCGGCGGAACATTGGTGGTTGTGGGCGGGTTGCTTACTGTTCCGCCCGTGCTGGAAGGGGACTTGCCCAAGGCGTCAAAGGTGGCACGTCCATCGTAGAGGCCAAAGCTGACGCCGCGAAGTACAGAACCCTCAAGACCGAGCTGGCTGGCGGGAACTTCGAGCCGCATCCATCGGCCGGCTGCAGGGAGAGCGCCCATGTAACGCCGGCTGGCGGAGTCATTCGCGCCATTGTTGATTGAGTTCGCGCCCCAATACGCACGGTGTTCCCACGTGCCGTTGTTGAACTCCAGCATCACTTCGCTCGGAGGATTCGCTGGATCCAGGTAGATGTAGGTGTAAAGGCTTTCACCCGTGCTGACTGGCAAGGTGTTCTGCGCCCAGTCGAAATAGTGAATATGCAAACCGGACACGATGGCGGATTGATGGGCTTTTTGACCGGAAATTGGGGTCGGATTGCTGCTGATCCAGTTCCATGTGTCCCCGCCATCGCTGCCGCTCACGGCGCCGGCTGGAAGCGCTTCATCCACCCAAAGCGTTCCGGCGAGGTTGATGTTCGTGCTGGAAGAACTTGAATTGGTGGCGGTCACGGGAGGCTGCGTGACGCCGCCGCTTCCGGCAGCTCCCTTGGTAATGATGTCAAAAGTTGCACGACCTCCGTACAAGCTAAAACTCACGCCTTTCAGCGGAGTGCCCTCCACGCCAATCTGGCTGGCGGGGATTTCGAGCTTCACCCACTGTCCGGCAGCAGGCAAAGCTCCCATGTAACGGCGGCTGGCCGTGCTATTCACGCCGTTGTCGATATTGTTCGCACCCCAATAAGCCCGGTGTTCCCAGGTCCCATTATTGAACTCAAACATGAGTTCGCTCGGAGGATTCGCGGCATCAAGGTAGACATAAGCAAAAAGGCTTTCGCCCGCATTGACGGTCAGGGTGCTTTGAGCCCAATCGAAATAATGAAGGTGCAGCCCGGACGCGATCGATGATTGATGCGCAAGCTGCCCTGACTTTGGAGCCGGATTGCTGCTGACCCAGTTCCATGTGTCCCCGCCGTCTCCGCCCGAGGTAGCGCCAGTTGGGATAGCATCGTCAACCCATCCGCTCGTGGACGGGTTGGTGGTGTTACCTACGGGGGTTGTGCCGGGATTGGAATTTGGCGTTGATGTCACTGTGCTGCCATCATTGATCGCGGTGCCACCGCTCACCGAGGCAAACACGCCCTGGCTCGCATTATAATAGGTGCCGCTGCCGCTGGTTTCGAGTTTCACAGCCCGCACCATGTAAACGGTGGAAGCCGTGCCGCCGGAATGATTAAAGGTTGTGCCGGTGACGGGAGAGGAAGTCAGCCGGGTGTAAGGGCCAGCCAGATTCGGCGCGCTGTAAACATGATAGCCAACAACGTTGTCCGGCGAGGCGCCCCAGGCGAGGGTGATTCCATTGGCGGCGGTTATTCTCAGGTTTGTGACCGGAGCCACCGTGTGCATGCGCAAGGTAGGATCACCCATCAACGCCACGTGGATGCTGCCGGCGGCGCTGTTGATTTGGTTGCGATAAAGGCCGTTGCCACCATTGTTCTGGGTCAGCTTCGCCGCATAACCAATGTTCATGCCGAGGCCCATGTGATGGTAGAACCAGTGCGGACGGCCAGACCAGGAGCAGGTCAATCCTTCGCTGGCAGTAGCCAGCACGCCGCGCATAATATTATCCTCCGAATCCCAGTCACCCAGCCAGCTTCCCATCAGCATGGTGAAGAAAGCCTTGGTATCGGCGCCCACAAGGTCGGTGGTGGTGCCGTCATTGTATTGGCCGCTGGTGCCCATGCCGCCAACGCTGGCGAAACTGCCGGCGCCGCAAGCATAAGCCCACAGATAGTTGTCCGAACGCAACGAGTTAATCCAGGTGCCGGCATTCTGGAGAGTTGAAATATTGTTCGCTCCGAAGAAAGGAGCAAAGTTCCGGTAAGCGCTGCCAGCAAACGCCTCGCCACCGCGAGTTCCGAAGCCGTCCCACACAATGGCACGGCGCGGAGCATCGATGATTTTGTTACGGAAATTATGGTCTTTGCGCAGGTAATTGCGCAACAGTTCCAATTCGCTCGGGAAGGTAGCTGGACCACCCCAAACCAATCGTCCGGGCATGTTGGCCAGGTCCACGCGGCCTACTTGCAATTCAACGGGTGATGGCAATTCTGATTGGTCGAATTTGCCGTCGCCAGGGATATTGCGATTGCGCGCGTCATACGCGCCGGTGTTGTAAACGGAGGTATCCGTCCAACTGCCGTCCATATCGCCGTAATAAACATCCGCCGGCCAGGCACCCTGGTGATCCGGGTAATGACCGTCCGGAACAATATTTCCAGAATAAGGCACCGGCACGTGACCAAACAGGAAGACAGCCTTCACATTGGAGGGATCGGCGTTAAACTCGGCCTTGATCACTGCCTTGACGGTCGGCGGAGTGGCCGTGCGGGAAACATCCCGACGAATCACAGTCCAGCCGTCACCGATCAGGTCCTTGGTTAGGGTGCTCAGTTCAGCGCCCAAGGGACTGGAAACAGCGTCATCCACCACCAGCACCAGCTTGCCCCGGTTTTCCACCAGGGGAGCATTGATACCAGCATAGATGTAGCCGTAGCCGTTATACGAGGAGGTGACCTTCACAATCTGGTACTCATAAGCACCGCCTGCGGCCACATTGCTATCCACATAGCTGGTTGCGGATCCAGGCAAGTTGACAGCAGAACCCCAACTGGTATCACCCAAAGCTTTTCGATAAACGGTATAGCTGCTTACTGAGGAAGTGGTGTCTTGCGGCCAAGAAAGTGAAATCCTGGGCGAAGCACTGTCCACTGTGGCGCTGACCTGAACTGCATAATCCCAAGTGGGTTCAATTGCGTGCGCCGTAAAGCACGCAGCTATAACGATAAATGTCCATACAAGACGGTTGATGTATTTCACGTCAACCATGATGGGCAAACACTTGGCTCGCCTAAATCGCCGCGACTGCCTTTGTCTTGTCGTTGTCCTACCTACAAGTTTTCCAAGTTTTCTGAGACTTCAGGGCCTGACTTGAGGTCAGAACACCAACAAAAAAAAGGGTTTGTGTCGTATTGGAAGGAGTCCCTAAAAGGCACAGAAGCCGGTTGTAATTAACTAAAGCTGGGTGCTTTGCTAACCAAGGCATCAGGTCAAGACCCCATAGCCGGGTGCTAGGAACAGGATTTAGTTGCAGCATGAACAAAATTCGCTACTTCTGGAAAGCAAAAGGTCCAAAAGTGACGTTTTCTACTTTGGAGGTTCCCAATGAATAACATGCTCGGCTTTGCCTTGCTGGTGGGCGGCGTCATCCTGATCATTTTTGGTTTTAACGCGGCGCATTCAGCAGGTTCGGATATTTCCAGGGTTTTTACCGGCAACCCAAGTGACCGTTCCATGTGGATGATTTTAGGCGGAGCGGTAGCTGCGGTGATTGGTTTAGTGAGTGTTTTGCGAGGGCGGGCACGCCCTTAGCAATGGATGGGTTGGGGGACAAAACAATTCCCAGCCGGCAACACCGGGTGGGAATTGTGCTTTCCAACAAGTTTCTGGAGAGTGAGTGCAACTTCCTTTTCGACGGTTCTTTCGGCAGCTTGAGCCCCGTACACAAAAGAGCCGGGCTGAATGCCCGGCTCCACAGAATTTTAAGTCAATATTAAAATCCAAATCGAACACCAGCTCGCCACAAGGCATAATCCTGGCTCTTATCCGGGAAGACACGGCGACCATCGGCAAAGAGACCGAAGTGTGGGTTGAAACGCAACTCCAAGCCCCCGCCAGCATGGGCGGTCCATTGGGGAACATACTTGAACTCCCGGCCTCCACCAGCGAATCCATAAGGAGCCAAACCTATTTGGTCAATGGGAACCCTTAAGATTAGACTTCCGTTCACACGGTAAGGCGCTTTCCATTCCTCAACGTACGAGTCGGCCCCGATGCCAATGTATCGGGTCAGGAAATAATTAATTCCCGCACCGCCACCCCAGCCATCCTCCCCGTTCCCAAAACGGTCTCTCGTGGCATATGTGCCAAAAAGATCGAGCGAGAACTCGTTCGGCATAAATTTTGTAGTCGTGTCGTGTTCATACTTAAAGCGGTCGCCCCAAGTGCGGTCTGCTGCGCCTGCCTGTCCGGCAAGTGTCAACGCCATAACCGCAACTGCTATGAGTCCTTTGATTTTCATATGTTCCCTTTTTGTTTTTACCGTTAGAGATCCCTTTCCGATCTCATTCATTGGGAGTTCAGTTATTTCGCCTGTGCATTCGGCGCACACCATCACCCTATTTATGGTGAAAGCGAACTCTTGGCAGAAATTAAAGGCAAAAACAAAACTTACTCCATAGGGATTAAACCCTATCGCAAAAACCTGACACGCGGGAGTATGTGAAGGAATGCAGGCAAAAACAATGCGAGCGAGGGAAAGGAAACGGCCAGCGTGAACAAACGCCGGCCACTTAGAAACAATTTTTGAGTGAAGATAACCGTGTGAGATTCAACGGGTCACATCAGCAGCAGCTCGAGACCGCTGTCGAACAGCCCCATTACTCCCTCGGTGTTGGCCAAAAGCATTGATCAAGGGGCGGAAGCGATTATAAAGCTCAACTCCCCCAAGCACCATGGCCAGCAGACCCTTTTTGACAGGCCGCTGTTTACCCGGTGGTGCGAACGGAGCAGGTTTCCTTCTTCTAAACAAAAGCATCCCGGCGAGTGGCAGCCCAAAGGCCATGAAAGGAGCCGCTGTTTTGGCCAAGACAACCGTTTTTGGCACCCAGGAAATGGATTGTTGCAGTTCCCTGCTATGGACGGCCAAGGCTTGCCGGTAAGCTTCGCTTCGCTCCAAAAGTTCCTTCTTATAAGCAGCCAGGGATGTTACTTCGTGTTTTGCAGGCATTCCCTGTCCTTTCTCATTTCGCTGACAGTCTCGGCAAAAGGGAACCCGCTTCCTTTTAGGCGAGCTTTCGCCTTCGCGAACGCCACTAATGCTCCGGCCATGTAGAGAACGCAAAAAATCCCGGCTACCAGAAGCCGCTTCTCAGGCTCAACCACCAGAATGACTGTCGCCGTGATAACAATCATCGCCATCATTCCAAGGAACAAAGCAAGCGAGACCAGCACGATGAGTTCCAGCAAATTTTGCTTTTCTTCGCGCATCTCCACCGCGAAAAGCTCGACACGGTTATGGAGAGCCCCCATGCCCGTATCGAGAAATTTTCGCAGGGAGTAGAAAAGACCAGGAGATTGGCTTTCAGAATGCATTTACTTGCGGTTAATGAGGACCCCAATCAGAACGCCCACTCCGAAAGCGATCCCAATCGACTCATAGGGATGGTCCCGAATGACACGGTCCGTAGCACGCGCCCCTGCCGTGGTGCTTTCTTGGATCCGCGTCTTGGCCGTATTTAACGCGCTGCTTAATTTACTGGCTGCTTCCTGGCCCTTCTCTGCCAAGTCGTTCATGCCGCCTTTTGCGGCTTCAGCCCCAGTGCGAGCCGCCGCCCCCAAATCCTGTCCGGCATTTTGCTGTTCATATCGTTCCATAATAACTCCTTCTGTTTTCCTGAGTGTCGCTTTTTAGTGGATCTTAATAGCGTAATCGTGAACTTAACCATAAAGGGCAGGGTCCGGTGTTAGAATAGGGTCTTCTCCCCAAAAGATAAACCCGCGGCTCTTTGCCGCGGGTTTTTGGACTGCGCTTACCTGCTTTTAAGACCGTGTAGGACTGGGGTCGTGTGCCATCACTGGGCGGGACAAGCCGCCGATGATGAAAAGCGCCCCTAGGATAATGTGAACAACATGGTCCGCAGTCATCAGCACCAGTTGATTGGGAATAATATTCAGCATCCGGTCGGCTCCGCCGAACAGAAACCCTGCCAGCCCTAACAGTGCGTACACGATGCCGAAAACCAGGCAGAATGTGCGAGCTGATTCCCAAGTGCCTTTCAACCCGAAATAGAGCGCGAGCGCGCCCGATACCAGGTGAATAATATTATGGGAGGCACTCAAGTGCATTCCCATGAGGTTCGGTGCGGCAAACCCTAATAAACCAACCAGGAGAAAAACAATTCCCAGGATAGTCGATATTGTTTTTGCCATAACTTGCTCCTTTCCTTCGTTCAGTTGTCTTTTAACGAACTAGCGGTATTTTCGTTTCCTGCTGCTTCTTTGCCACGGGTGCGAAAGCCCGCTTGCATCCGCTACCCTGAACAAAGAAATACTTTATACGCTGCCTGAAATCCCAGATGAGCCGCTGGCTCCGCCAGGAGTGCCACCAACCCCTCCAAGGGGGCTGCCGACTTCGGACGGAGGTTGGGTCTGCCGCCCATGAATTTCTCCACGCCACGACCCGGTTTCACGACCACGCAATTGTATAAATTGTTTAAACCTCTCTAAATCACCCTGCACCCGGTGACCCACGACCCCTAAAAAATCTCCAATGTTTTCCACTAACCCTTCCGGGTCATAATTCATACGAACGGCCACCCGGGTCCGAGCAGCCCCCATCGGCTCAAAATTGACCATACCCGTATTCAAAGCTCCAGAGGTACTCCTCCAGGCAACCCGCTGATCCGGGATTTGTTCGAAAATCTCAGCATCCCATTCTTTAGTTTTTCCTCCCACATCCGCTTTCCAATGCAAGCGTTTATCGTCCAACTGGTGCACCTCTTCCACCCCTTCCATAAATTTAGGAAAGTCCTCAAATTGTGTCCACTGGTTGTAAACGGTGCTAACAGGAGCATCCACCTCAATAGATTTTTCGATAGTTTCCATACGTTTTCTGCGTTTAGGTCGCTCAAAGCTGCCGAAGGGCTCCTGGCAGCTATCGCAGAGTACGCCCCTATAAAGAGGTGCTCCATGGGGGTTTACACCCAAACAGCAGAGGTCGCAAAAGTAGGGGTTTAAAAGAGATCGTAGTTGGTCTTAACCCTGAAGGTCAGCCTCAGATCGTAACCGGCTCGGTTCGTTCCTTTTCCAACTGTCGGGCTCGGACTTGCTTCAAGGAATGAGATTCAAGCGCCTCTTTAAACATAGTTCGGTTAATGGCCTGGGCCGCAATGGCTCCATCGCCGGCCGCGATGATCATTTGGCAATTGGCTGGAGTAACGCACCCGGCTGCATAAAGGCCCGGTATCGACGTCGCCATATGATCATCGATGGTCACCTGCCCCTCTTTATCCACGTGCGCGCCGAGACTGCGGGCGAGTTTGTTGTAGTAGACGTCGCCACGGGTAGCGAAAAGGGCTTCGACGATCACCTCTGTCCCGTCATCGAGAACAAGAGAACGAATTTGGAATTCGGTCCTCTTTAACCGCTGGATCTTTTGTGGATACACAGGAAGGCGATACTCCTCGATCCATTTTTGGTGTTGGGCGCTCCATTGTGAAGATCGGCTGTTCGTGAAAATGGCAACTGTCGGCGTATAAGCGAGCATTCCAAGCGCATACTCCACAGCTTCGTTATTCCAGCCATAAACCGCGATCGCTTTCCCCTGGACCCGGTACCCGTCGCAATCCTTGCAAAAATACATGCTTCTGCCGAGGCACTCCGTAACCCCCTCAATCTCCGGAGGTATATGGAAAATTCCAGTAGCCAGAATTACCTTTCGCGCGCTGTAGGTCTGGGCTCGCCCGCGCAGTTGAAAAACATCATTGGTGCGAATCGCATCCAGAATTTCGTCCTCTGCAAATTCAATATTGTAACGCTCGGCTTGCTTGCGTCCGCGGTGCAACAATTCTTCCCCTCCAATTCCTTCAGGAAATCCCAGGTAATTCTGCACGTCAGGTTCCCAGACAGCCATGGATTTGCCGCTATCGATCACAATTGTGCGCCGCATGGCTCGTCCTAAATAAATGGCGGCAGACAAACCTGCCAAGCCTCCGCCAACAATCACAACGTCCCAATTTTCAGAGTTATCGGCCATCAATCACTTCCTTTTAAATTTTCGTCCACTTTAGCCAGTGCAGGCATTAAACGCCTCCACCGCCCGAAGCGTTTCATCCATAATAAATGGAATTCCTTCAAAATCCCCTCGCAGGACCTTCAAGGCAAATTTCTCCGCATCGATCTCACGGCGGGTGCGAATGCCGAAGCGACGCAGGAGCCGCAACGGGGGAGACCATCCCTGGGTGGCGTGCAACAGCAGCAGGGGCAGAACGACTCCTGGCAGCAGCAGCCAGCGCTTCTTATGGCCTAAACCCATTGCCAGGCCACCTAGCGCGGCGCCGGAGGCTATTGCTTCAAGCCATCTTTCGATGTCCCATTCCCGATCCAGTTCATAAATGCGCCGCGATAACACCTCCAAGGGTTGTTCCACGTAATGGCACAAGTACTCAATCGTGCGCTCGTCGATTCGTTCATTCGTTGTCGGGGGAGTTCGACTCCGAACGAAATCCGTTTCCGAGGTTGGGAGGGACGTAGATGTAAGGGTTGGATTCTCCATAAAAGGTTAATCTAGCTTGAAGGAAGGCCGCGCCTTTTTGCAGCGCGCCTTCCTTGTGTCATCTGATTATGCTAGTGCTGCCTCATCGGCCGGTTGGGCTGAGACCTTGGTTAAACCAGGGTTGCTTGCCGTAATAACTGTAAATGGCGCCAGCTTTAGCTGGCTGCGAAAGCTCGGCGAAGTTGTTATTATACTTCGGTGCGCTATTTAAGGTATTTTTGTCCAAACCCGTAACCAGAGCGTTCCCCGTCCCTTTGGTGAAAGCATTTGGTGGAACTGCTACCAGGTGATTTCCCTGCCCCAGGATGTCGGATGGATTCAAAATCAGGAATGCGACCCGTCCTGACTTCAGATCGAGCAGCGCATTCTGGATCTTGCCGATTTTCTCATTGGAGGATCCTTGGACTGGCAGATTAGCAAGGGTGGTGATTCGATGAATGTTTCCGAAAGGCTTGTTTGCCTGGGCAGCAGCGGCATCACCTTGCCACCATGGTGACTGATTAAAGTGGCGATATACGCCGCCTGCAAAAGAACTGGAACTCCACTGAGCCAAATCCTCTTTGGTCAAAGCGGGTGAACTCTCTACCTGCTGTTTGGTCGCCTGCGTTGTGACCGTTTTATGATCCGAACCGGGCGCGAGCAACTCTGCCGGAATGGGACGGTAAGAACCGGAGACATTCACCACGGCATAAAGAATGCGGCCAGACTCCAGATCAACCACGAAGTCTTCGACCTTTCCCAGGTTCTCGCCCCTAGAGGTTTTGACCTGCTGCCCAACATATTGGCGGGCTGGCGCCAATGGCCCGAGCTGATTTTGGCCGCCAGCCGCGGCAGCAGTGGCGTTCGGATGCAGGGCCCTCTGAGCTTGCGAACACGGCACGAAGGCAAAAGTCATCGTGACCAAGCTAATGCCCAGGGTAGAAACAATTTTTTTCATACTTCTCCTTTTCATTTGGGGCGATAGCCCCGTTGCACCAAAAAGCCGCCTCAGATGGAGGTGATACGTTCACTTCCATCTGAGCAGCTATGTTAGAATATACCAGATTTTGTTTACAGCCAACTCCCGTGCTTAACGGGCGCTGGTGGTTTTCTTCCGGGCGCGCGCTCCGCCGCCGGACCGGCTGCTGGTGCTGCGTTTGGCAGTGCCGCGAGAGCTGCTTGCCTTGGCCTTTTGGCCTGGCGAGCGCGAACGCGTGCTGGCTGCGCTGCCGCTGGCTCGTTTTGTGGTGGCTTTCTTCAAGCCGCCTCTTGGGCGCACCGTGAAGGATTGGTTTGTACTTTGCCGGGACTTGCCCGCGCGTGATTTAGTTTTCGTCGCCATAAAAATCTGCTTCTTGCTTGAATGGAATATCTGATCCCTGAGTTTAACTTGCTACCGCCCTGGAAGCTTTAAGGTTTGCTTGTGCCATCGCCAGGCTCGAGAGCCTTTTATCGGTGGTTTCTTCCTCTGCCAAATTTGCTTTCAACAAGTCGAGCGCTTGTCTCTGGTTCAAAAGCTTCGCCCAGGTGCACAGTGTCCCGTAGGTGGCAATTTCGTAGTGCTCGACCTTCTGGGCCGCGCTGATCAAGGCCGCATCCGCGGCAGGACTCCCCTTATTTTCCGAGATAAGCTCCTTCGCTTCGTCCACTAAGCCGTCCATCGCTTTGCATTTTTTTGCTCTCGCTGGCTTATCGAAAACCTCGAACACCTGCTTGATCCGTTCCGCGTGCTGTTCGGTTTGTTGCAGGTGTTCTTCAAATGCTTGTCGCAGTTCAGGCGACTGCGCCGCTTTAATCATTTTCGGCAGCGCCTTAATCAATTGGTTTTCCGCACTGTAGACATCCTGCAGTTCTGCTATAAAAAGCTCCTCCAACTCGTTCATAATCTCTGTCCTTATTTATTCTGCTTGCTCCAAACCACTTCGCGGTTCGCACTTGGAGCATCTATTCCCGTAATCAGGCACTTATCCCTACAATCGAAAGCTCCGAAAATCCAATAGGGTAGATCCCGCAACTCTGTATTTTCGGGTAGACAATTATTGTTTGACGTAAGTAATGAATGGACCCTCGCCGGTTGGCTAAAGCCCGTCA
>JAQGOV010000218.1 GCA_028293425.1 Verrucomicrobiales bacterium | reverse complement strand
ACTTCTTTTACATACCCGTTCCGGGTTCTCCTGGTCTCGTTTCGGGCGGGTTTGCGGGTTCCACGTTCGTGAGTAGAACTTCCTTGGCAGAGTCATAATGTTCAGGTGGTATCTGTACGCGGAAATTTCTGATTTTGATCAAATCCCAAGGTGCCGCCAGCATTTTGTATTCATCTGGAAGGGAGGCTGGGATGCCCGCGGCTTCGAGGTGGCTCACCACCACGTCCGCTTCCGGCAATGTTGGGCAGGTGAGCAGTGTGACCAAGTCATTGTCCTGATCCCCAGGGGTGAGGTCCACGAACTGATACTGGACGCGATCAATGCTCGAAGGACCTTGCCCCACAGCATCCAGGACCTTGCCGCACTGCGAGCAGACTGTGGCTGCATCTGTGTTCTCAGTCCCACATTCGCTACATTGCTTCATGTTTTCTCCCGGTTGATTACGCTTTATTTTTCGTTCCGCAGTAGTTGCCGCTTCAAAATTCGTGCGAGGCGCCGGGCGCCAGCAAATGCAACCTGCGGTGTGCCTCGTGGAACTTACGAACGGCTTCCACATGATCAATTTTAATATAAGGAAATGTATCGTAATGCACCCCTAAAATTTCCGTGCAATGCACCAGGCGCGCTGCTTCGATAGCATCATCCACTCCCATCGTGAAGTTGTCCCCAATACAGAGGGCCGCGAATTTCAATTCCACGTTCCTTCCAATCCATTCCATATCAGCAGTCAAGGCAGTGTCCCCGGAGTAATAAAAATTCCCATCCGGGCTCGTAACAATAAAACCTCCGGGATTACCTGCGTAGCTACCGTCCGGGAAGCTGCTCGAGTGGATGGCGTTTACATATTTCACTCTGCCGAAATCAAAGTTCCACCCGCCCCCGTGGTTCATGGGATGCAGTTTGTTCAAACCTTGCTTCTTCAGCCATTCCACAATCTCATAGTTCGAAACCACCATAGCCCCGGTTCGCTGCGCGATCCGCACCACGTCTGCGATGTGATCTTGGTGACCGTGCGTTACCAGGATATAATCCGCGGGAATAGCATCTACGTTTATACTGCGGGCCAGTTCGTTAGGTGTGATGAAGGGATCGAAGAGCACGATTTTCCCTCCGATCTGAACCGAAAATGCGGAATGTCCGTAATAGGTCACGTTCATGGTCCATCACTCCTAAATCCTTCAAAGTCCATGCCTGCAAATATCTACCCCGGCTGCGACCTTGGCAAATGCTCATTTGTCTTGTTTCGGGACAACGCTGATAACTCTTGGACACCAGATGATGGATGAAGAGGCTTTGACATTGTTATCTCGTATTGACAGAGATGGAGATTCACTAAAAGCTGCCGATATGAGAAGGATGAGATCGTTTTTACGAATATTTGCCATCACGGCCCTGTTGGCCACCGGACTGAATCTGACTGCTGCCGATCGCTATAAGAGCGATCGTGATGAGCAGGTGCTTGCCAAAACCGTGGCAGACTTGGATGCTGCGGTTTTAAAATCAGATACAACGACACTCACGAAGCTGATCTCTGATGAATATACCTTCGTAGATGCGACTGGAAATACCATGGGCAAGGCTCAAGAGATCGGAAGCTATACGAGTGGAGACTTAAAAATAGAAGCCCTCAGCCGCAATGGTTCTAGGACAAGGCTTTATGTTGGCGGAGGGCTCGTCACTGGTTTGATGACAATCAAGGGCAAATATAAAAACGAGGATATCAGCGGCGACTACCGCTATGTGGAAATGTTTGAATCCAGGAAGAGCGGCGATTGGCAACTTTACTTTTCCCAAATCACTAAGGTTCCCGAGAAGAAGTAATTGGAGAAATCGGTGCTAGGCTGCTGAATTAGCCAATCCACTGTAGTGATGGTTACGCTCTTCTTCTATGAGAACCCTGAACAAAAAATTCTGGGTAGTTTCACTGCAAAGTCAATGTGGTTAAGCTCATATATCGTTATGCTTTTTCTGGGTGTAATGTTCAGCATCCAGACTGCTCACGCCAGTGAACTTTGTCAGGTCTGCAAATTGCGCAAGGAGGGCCAATTTTATGTAGTAAAGAACAGGTACTACAAAAGGGATATTATCATGTGCAGGTTTTGCCATCAGCTCGACGAGAGATGCGAAATTTGCAGCTTGCCAGTGCTGCCAAAAACCGGCTTGCGATTGCCGGATAAAAGGGTGTTCTGCCCCGACCATGCCAAGACAGTCGTAGTGGAACCTGGGCAGGCATCTTCCGTCTTTTCAAAAGCCAAGAACGAGGCGATGGACATCCTCAGACAATACCCTCCTCTACCGCACCTCAACATAACTTTTCACATGGTCACTCGTGAAGATTTTGTGCGGGAATACCGTCGCACCCCGGGGATCGATAATCCCTATACGGTGGCTGGGCTGACCATTCCCCGGCGTGATGAGAACGGGCAATGGATTTTTGATGTGTATGTGGTGCATGGGCTTTCAGAGGACACGTTCCTTGCAACCTGCGCGCATGAATACGCGCACACCTGGTTAACGGAACGGGAAACACGAGTGCGACAAGTCCATAAAGATACTGTTGAAGGTTTCTGCGAACTCATCGCGTACAAGGTCGCAAGTAAGCTCGGCATGGACAGGGAGATGACACGAATTCTTGAAAACCCCTACTCAAGGGGGCAGGTAAACGCGCTCGTAGCCGCTGAAAAGGAGTATAGTTTCTACAAAATCGTGAGGTGGATGACTGACGGTGTGGATAGCTGGGTGGATGTTGAGAAGATGCCTCGGCTTTTGGCACTTCGCGACGGCACAAAAGAGGAAGAGCCTCCGGTTGTTTTAAATTGGGCTCCCGTCCAGCGGACTCAGGCACCTCAGAAACTGATTTTAAAGGGCCTTTCGGGGACGGGAAACCACCGTTTTGCGTTGATCAATGACGCTACCCTGGCGGCCAATGAGGAAGGCAAGGTCCGTGTGGGCACTTCAAACCAAGTCGTACGTTGTCTGGTCATCAATAGCAATTCCGTTATTGTCCAGGTGCGCGGAGAGAATGCTCCTCGGACACTTTTGCTTGGGTTATGACGCACCTGTTCGGTTTTTGGTGCAAGGCTTGAACTCGCTTCGGACCTGCCTCGCTACATCAGTCAACTTTCTCCAACCGCTGCTCCTTGCCGCCAGCCGCGGGCGCAATGTAAACACCTGCGCGCTCCAGAACAGCAAACCGTGTTGTGCTGCGTTGCCACACCAGTATCAGTCCCTCTGGTTTGATGTCCCATCGGTACTGCTTAAAGGTAGTGCCATCCTTGTTGATGAAGGTATGGTCCTGATTCAAGGTCATCATGCCCAATTCGACTCCCGCTTCGAAGAACTTGTAGCGGCCGGGTATATCTTCCTCTCGTACGTTAGCGAATGTAGCGGGACCCTTAGGTGCTGTGTTTTGGCCGGTTACCGTTCCGTGAGGTTGTGGCACGGTTTTGTTGCCAGTTGTCTCCCGCGTGCGTAAAAACAGGAAAAGGGCGAGGACTGCAAACATGACTGCCGCCGCCGTCGCGGTTCCGGCCCAGAGCAGGAGGAAAAATTCTCTTCGTCTTTCTTGTCCCGCCGGAGGTGTTGCTGTCATGGGAATTGGGTTAAATCGGAGCGGGCCGTAAAGCAAGAAATTTTGAGGCCTAAGCAGCCCGACGTTGGCATCTCACTGCGCTTGCCAGACAGGCTACAACAACACTGGCAGCCACAACCAATCCCAAAGCCGCACGAAGTCCGAGCAGGTCTGCAGTCAGGCCAATAATGGGTGGGCCCGTCAGAAAACCGAGGTAACCCAGCGTCGTCACAGAGCTCAGTCCAATTCCGGGAGCGATGCCGGGAATGTTGCCTGAAGCGCTAAATACCGTCGGGACAACTGTCGCGAATCCCGCGCCCACCAAGGCAAAACCTAAAAGGGTGAGCGGAACGTTTGCAAAACATAGCGCCAGGAGAATACCCGATGTTGCAAGGACTCCGCCGGTCCTGACCAGGCTCACAGGACCAAACCGGGCGCTCAATGTGTCTCCCATAAAGCGTGCTCCAGCCATGGTGATGGAGAATACAGTGTAACCTACGGCGGCGAGCCCTTCACCAGTGCCGACAACCTTGCGCAAATAAAGAGCGCTCCAGTCCCCTATGGCTCCTTCTCCCATCATGACGCAAAATGCCAGGGTGCCAAGTGCGAGAATGGCACGGTGACCCAGCTTGAACACAGGTTTTGGCTGCGTGTTTCCGGCCGAACTTTCTCCAGATTCACCTGCTCCTAACAGATAAGGAAAAGTTAAGAGGGTTCCCGCACAAAGCCCTAAAGTAACGAATAGGCTATGAGAGAGGGGAGAAAGCGACTGGGCTGCCAGCGCGCTTCCCAGAGCAGCGCCGCCCAAGCTTCCCGTGCTCCACAACGCGTGAAACGAAGACATAATCGGTTTGCGAGACTGTCGTTCAACAACTACTGCTTGGGCATTCATTGCGACGTCGAGTGTGCCTTGACACAGGCCAAAACAGAAAAGCGCCGCAAAGAAGAGTTCGGGCCCTGGCACATAAATGGCTACCGGCAACATCGCAAAGGAAAGCAGCGCGCTCATTTTGCAGAGCTTTCCGCTGCCGATCTTCTGGATGAACCAGCCGGAAACAGGCATGGCAATGAGGGCTCCGAAAGCAAGCGACAGGAGGGCCAACCCTAACGTGCTGTTACTCAGACCGCGCTGTGATTGGACTGCAGGGATCCGTGACGCCCATGTAGCAAAGAGAGCGCCGTTCACGAAGAACAGCGTCATAACAGCAATTCGTGAGTGCCGGATGTGCCCCTGTGCCATGTTGTTCTAATGCGCGGAAGTTAGGGGTGCCGTGCAATTCTGGGAGCGAGTTGTTGGTAGCTGAACGGACTTGAACGTTTGGCAAACAGTATCGGCACGCGCTCAATATGCGTCTCTTTTTAGGTATCTTCAACTGTTCTCAAAAAACCAAGTTGAGAGCTCGGTTTGATTCCGTCGTGGCACGCGTGGTGGTTTCTGCTACAACTTTTCAGGATGAATCGCATTTTGGTTTTGTACGACAGTTCGAGTGGCAACGTGGCAAAGATGGCTCACCTTGTCTCAGAAGGCGCGCAACGTATTCTCGACACAGAGGTCAGAATACGCTCGGTTGATGAAGCCACCGCACAAGACGTTCTCTGGTGCGATGGATTAGCCGTTGGAAGTCCAACGAACATGGGGCTGCTCTCCTGGAAAATGAAGCGGTTTTGGGATGAAACGATGCGCGAGCAATGGATGGAGGTCGATGGTAAAATCGCCTGTGCCTTCAGCTCTGCCGGAGGCTGGGGCGGCGGAATGGAATTGGCCTGCCAGTCCATTTTGACAGTGCTGATGAATTTCGGTTTCCTGGTGTTCGGTGTCACGGATTATGCAGCCAAGAAAATGACCCTCCATTATGGAGCCGTTTGCGCCAAGGAACCCAGGGAAGAGGAAGTGCAGCAAGCTTGTCGCCTCTTGGGCCAGCGCCTGGCAGAATGGACGGCAACTTATGTGCACGGCTGCAAAGAACAGCATCCCTGTAATAAAAAAGCCGATCGGATGCAACCTGCCTAAAAGCTCGGTCGTGATTTGTGCCTAAACCAGCAACCTGATTGGCTGCTTTCACCGAATCCGTGATACGCATTGTTAAAGAAAAGCGCTCCAGGTCTGGGCATGGCAATCTCGGCCTTCAATGACATCCGAAGGGTTGCTCGAAGTGGATGAGGTGGCCAGGAATGTTGCCAAAATCTCGAGATTATAAGTCCTGCCCTTTTGTTCCCGAAACGACCTGCGCATGATTAAGCGCTGCTACGAGGGTTAAACCGCCAATTGTATTTCCCAACAACGTCGGAATTACATACTGGGTAAGCACCTTGGTCCAGGAAACATGGCACATGACAGCATAGGTTAAAGCTTCGATCGAACCTACAATGATGTGACTGAAGTTTCCCAACCCCACCACATAGGTAATAATGATGATAACCCAGATACGCGAGGCCTCTGCGAACGGTAATAACCAAACCATCAGTGCGATCAACCACCCTGCAAAAATGCCGCGCAGTAAAACGGTTCCAAACGAATACTTCATGGCTTCTTCACCGATCCGGACAAATTCGTCCCGAACGCCTGGATCGAACGCGCTGGAACCGGCCGACACCCACGCGATGGCCAGCCCACCCAGTAAGTTGGCGATTAGCACGACGAGCCAAAGCCGCAGAACATTTCGCAGCGTTCGAGAGCTTCGCTCCACCAGCAATGGAAGAATTGGTGTGAGTGTATTCTCCGTGAATAGCTGTTGTCTTCCGAGAATCACAATCAGAAAACCCACACTGTAACCAAATTTCGCCACAAGGGGGCGCCAGTGCGCGTCAGGCAGGTAAGAGCTCAAAAATGCCTGAGCGATCATGGAGAATCCCATCGATAAACCTGCTGCGAGGCCTGACCAGAACAAAGCTGAGGAGGACCTTTCCAGCTCCTCCTTACCCTCGTTCAGAATTGTTTTGTAAACAATCCTGCCGCTGGGAGCCGTGCGGCGCTCCGCCTCTGCTGCTTCATGACTTTTCTGCTCGTCCTCCACGGGGTTGCCTCGTCAAATTTTACTGTAGTCCACCTTGGAAGATGCGAAACGATCCTCGGTTAGGGTTTACTCCTAACAGCTGCTTCCTTGTAGGGTTTTCAAGCTATTAGTTGCCGAGGCACGGGTTGCGTGTTTCCTTGGACCTAATGAATAGGGGCTTTTGGGGAACGCTTGGAGCGCTGGTCGTCATTCTTTCTTCTGGTTGCTATGTGCTGCACCACTCCTCTGGCGGTGGTCAAACCAGCAATCATTCCCGCACCGTTCATCCAAACGACATTGCCGTTCCACCAGGGTACAAGATCGAGGTAGTCACAACGAATCTCACATTTCCCACCGGCGTTGCCTTTGACCAGGAGGGTCGACCGTGCGTGGTGGAGTCCGGTTATGCTTATGGTGAAGTCTGGACGACTCCCCAACTATTGCGAATCGAGCGGGACGGACGTCAAACCGTTCTCGCCAAGGGCACCCGGAACGGGCCTTGGAACGGGGTGAGTTTTCATGAAGGTTACTTCTACGTGGCAGAAGGCGGTGAATGGGAAGGCGGTCGGATCCTGAAGATCACATCCACGGGCCAAACCTCCGTGCTCGTTGATGGGCTTCCAAGCCTGGGCGATCATCATACGGATGGGCCTGTGATGGGACCTGATGGCTGGCTTTATTTCGGGCAGGGTACGGCGAGCAATTCAGGGGTGATTGGCGAGGACAACGCAGATTTTGGCTGGCTCAAGCGTCATCCAAGCTTCCATGACATACCTGGCGAGGACATCGTTCTGGCTGGCCTGAACTTTGAAACCAAGGATTTTATTCATGGCGGTAAAGGGAAGGTCCTCACTGGAGCCTTCCTCCCGTTCGGCACGCCTTCGCAGTCGAACCAGGTCATCCGCGGCGAAACGAAATGCGGTGGATCGATTCTGCGTGTTCGACCTTCGGGAGGCGACGTCGAAATGGTTGCATGGGGTTTCCGGAACCCGTTCGGGCTCGCTTTCTCGGCAGATGGAAAACTGTTCGTCACGGAAAACGCTTATGATGACCGGGGCAGCCGGCCCGTCTGGGGGGCCGCGGATGTTCTTTGGAAGGTTGAGCCGAAGCTCTGGTATGGCTGGCCGGATTATTGCGCGGGGCAACCGCTCGCGGACAAAATGTATAAACCACCCGGACAGAACCGCCTTAGATTCGTATTGGCCAAGCACCCAAACAAGCCTCCATCGCCAGTGGCTCGCTTCGGGGTTCATGCTTCTGCAGACGGCTTGGACTTTTCCCGCAGCAGCTCCTTCGGGCATGTTGGAGAGGCTTTCGTGGCCTTGTTCGGAGACCAGGCGCCAACTGTCGGGAAGGTGCTTGCGCCCGTAGGCTTTAGTGTGGCGCGCGTGAACATTCAGAATGGCGCGATCGAGCCCTTTGTCGTCAACAAAGGGAAAAGGAACGGCCCTGCCTCACGCCTCCGTCATGGCGGTTTGGAGCGTCCGATTGCGGTGCGTTTTAATCCAGCAGGGGATGCTCTTTACATCGTCGACTTTGGAGTCATGAACCAGGAGAAAAAGACTTCCATACCATGGAAGGGAACGGGCGTGCTCTGGCGCGTTGCGAAGGAAAAACCATGACGCGCTATTTCTGCATCAGCATCATTGCAGCATCTCTGCTTCTCATTGGTTGCCAAAACGCCCGGCGGGGAGAACCCCTCACCGGACACACCATTCCTCAGGCTGCCAATCTCGAACAAGGACGAAAAACCTTTTTTCAGAATTGCCATCAGTGCCATCCAAATGGCGACGCCGGATTGGGGCCTGCACTGAACAACAAGCCTGCACCGCGATTCCTCATCAAGACCCAGGTCAGAGCTGGTTTAGGAACAATGCCTTCTTTTTCACGGGACAAAATCAGCCCTGAGGAACTTGACCAGCTCGTGGATTATCTCAAAGCCCTGCGGCACTCCCGGTGAACGAACGATAAAAGCCTTGTCAGAATATCCCCATCAATGCCATAGATTTGAGCATGAGTTCACCAGCAGTTGTTTCCGACCCTTCTGTAAAACGGACACTGGGCACCACCGAGTGGCTGATCATTCTGATCGCCGTCATTGGCTTCGCTTTTGATACCTATGAACTGCTGATGTTGCCCTTGATCGCTGGACCCGCTCTGGCCGAGATTCTACAAGTTCCACCCAACAGCCCCATCGTCACTCAATGGGTTGGCAACATGCTTTGGATGACTGCTCTTTGCGGAGGCATTTTTGGATTGCTCGGAGGCTGGCTCACCGATCGGTTTGGTCGCAAAAAGGTGCTTGCTGCGAGCATTCTGCTTTACTCGTGTTCCCCTGTGCTCGCATCGTTCTCCACCACGTTGGGCTGGTTCCTATTCTTCCGCTGCACCACATTTGTTGGGGTGTGCGTCGAGTTTGTGGCGGCGATCACTTGGCTCGCCGAACTGTTTCCCGACAAACGCCAGAAGGAACTCGTTCTTGGCAGCACCCAGGCGTTCGCTTCCATTGGCGGCTTGCTGGTAACCGCCGCAAACATTTATGCAGTGAAGCATGCAATGACCCTCCCAGCTTTTCCCCTGCCCGAGCCCTTCAACCATCACGCAAGCTGGCGGTACACGCTCATGACCGGGCTCATCCCAGCCATTCCTATCGCGCTGATGCTGCCCTTCGTTCCTGAGTCCCAGGCTTGGCTGGAAAGACGCCGTAACGGCACATTGCGCCGTCCCAGCATCCTGGAGCTCTTCTCACCTCGGCTCCGCCGCGTCACGCTTGTCACCGCCGGCCTTTCCGCCTGCGCTTATGCGGCGGCCTTTGGAGCATTGCAGTTGACCCCCACGCGTATCGTTCCTGGAATGCCCGAATTGCAGGCGCAACGGACCAGTCTGGCGCCTCTGCGTGCAGAGGCTGTGGCCCTGAATAAGCAATTCCTTGAAGTGAAACCACGCTTCGACCAGGCGGCTGTCGAGACCCCGGGCCTGAAGGAACTGGCAGGTAAACGCGCCAAGATCCGCATTGCGATGCGTGCCACGCGAAAAACTGCCGACGATACTGCCGCGGATCCCGCCAAGAAGACCGCCGCTCTGACACAAATGGGTTCGCTCACAAACCAGCTCGCCCAGCTTGATGGGGAACTGGTCCAACTCACCGTCGATAAACCTGAAGCTAAGCAGGCGCTGCTTGATCGTGAAAAAATCCTGGGGCAACTCGGCGGAAATCGGGAGAAGCAGGACCCTTTTGACAACGCTATCAAAGGCAAAGGAAATACCGTGCAGCTTTGGCAGGAAATGGGAGGCCTGGTTGGCCGAATCGTTCTCGCTCTATTGTTGGTGGCCGCTATTAGCAAGCGCACGCTGCTCCGGCTGTTCCTGGTTCCCGGCCTGATTGCCCTTCCGCTAACGTATCTTTACCTCTTCCGGCACGAATCTGGTATGTTCCAATTCGGCATGGCTATCTGTGGTTTTCTGACCGTGGCACAGTTTAGTTATTTTGGTGAATACCTGCCCAGGGTCTTTCCTCTCCATCTCCGGGCCACTGGAGGCAGCTTTGCCACGAACGTAGGTGGACGCATGCTCGGCACCTCCGCTGCTTATGTCACAACTAGTCTTATCGCCCCCAGATTAACCGGTTCCACTTTCGAACAAGTGGCTGTCGGCGCGGCGATTGTCGGCACCACCGTCTTCCTCCTGGGCTTGGTTTTAAGCTTTTTTCTCCCTGAACCAAAGCTGGAGCCTTCAGTCGAATAGTCCGTCAGCTCGCTTCGTGTTGGGTGTCCAGCCTCTGGGGAATCGGTAAAAAAGAAAGGCGGCTCATTCGAGCCGCCTCGCGATCCTAGTAATACTAAAGTTTTACTTCTTTACGATGGAGAGCAATTCCACGTCGAAAATCAACGTGCTGTTCGGCCCGATTTTCGGACCAGCAGCGCGTTCGCCGTATGCGAGCTTCGACGGAATGTAGAGCTGCCACTTATCGCCTTCCTTCATGAGCTGAAGCGCTTCGGTCCAGCCGGGAATCACTTCGCTCACGCCAAAGGTGACCGGTTCGCCACGCTCCACGGAGCTGTCGAACACAGTGCCATCTACCAAGGTTCCATGGTAATGCACTTTCACCGAGTCAGTCGATTTGGGAGATGCGCCTGTGCCCGACTTGATGACTTTATATTGCAAACCGCTAGCGGTTGTCTTTACGCCTTCTTTCTTGGCGTTGGCCGCCAGGAAAGCTTCGCCTTCCTTCACATTTTTGTCGCCGGCAGACTTCTGCTTCACTTCCATCTTGGACTGCAAGTCCTTCCGGAAATTGTTCAGTGTTTCCTTCATCTCGGCATCGGTAAGAGTGGTTTTTCCGGCCAGGGCATCGTTCAAGCCGGCCGCAAGAGCCTTTGCGTCGATCTCGATTTCCTGGCGTTTGAAATTACTCCCGATGTCGGCGCCGATGCTGTAACTGGCGCGCTGCTTGGGATCTTTTAGGTCTGGTTTTTCCTCAGCAGCCTGCATGGAACCAGCCATGAGCCCAAGGATCAGTGTAGGGATAATATATCGTTTCATTTAATGTGCTTGCCCCCTTATTTTGCGGCGGCGCGGGAACGTTCGATGATTAAATTAAACCCGTCAAGAATTGAACTTTGAAATTCTGGTTGACCAAATAGTCAACAATGCTATTCTTTCACCGTTGAGCCGGTGGTCGGCAAGACGCATGAAACCTATGGGCCGTTTCAGTGATGCCAAAGAAAGATTAATGCAAGCCGTGCTTCAGTTGATCTGGAGCGGGTCTTACGGCAGCACGACCATTGATTCTATCTGCGACAAAGCGGGCGTAAAAAAGGGCAGTTTCTACTACTTTTTTAAGTCGAAAGCCGATGTGGCCGTCGCTGCACTGGAAGTCGACTGGCAAACCCGACGCCCTGAATTGGACGCTTTGTTCTCGCCCACGGTTCCTCCACTGGAACGGCTCAGCAATTTCAGCGAATTTGCCTACCGCAAGCAAGCGGAAGTCAAAAAGGGCTGTGGCTGTGTGCTCGGTTGTGCGCTGTTCACCCTCGGGGCGGAAATTTGCACCCAGGAAAAGGATTTGCGCTGCAAGATTCAGGAGATTCTTGGCAGTTATCGCAAATACCTTGAATCCGCCATTCGAGATGCTCAAGCCATCGGCCTGATCGAAGTGGCTGATGTTCCGGCCAAAGCGCGCATGTTGTTTGCATATTATGAGGGCGTCCTCACTCAGGCTCGCATCCAAAACGATGCAGAAGTGTTGCGTGACCTTCCGGCGGGAATGTGTGCGTTCCTTGGAATCAAAAGCCTCGAGGCACTAGCCGGTTAATTTTTTTTCAATGAACTTTACTAAGTGGTCAACTACAAAAACCATGAAAACAAACCACACCACAAATTGCTCCGTTGTCTCTCTTCAATCCTGCCAAAACCTGTTGCGAAAGCTTGAGGTCGTACGCAGTGATTTTGCCCGCGAGTTTAGCGCGAAACTGGTCGGCTACGAATCAATGTTGCAACTCGCCTTAAATGAGGCTGAGTCGCTCGCTTTTCAAACACCTTTTCCGCACCTGGTCTTTCCTGCTCTCGCTGAAGAGAAGGCAAATGCAGTCGCTGAATGGGCGGCTCGGCAGGAGCGCGTAAGCTCGCGGCCCTTAGCCGCCGCATAACTCAATTTCATTTAGCAAACGCAAATCGACAAACACACATTGTATATGAAACCAACTATTGAACTCACACTGGCAAATTTTGAAACCGAAGTGCTTCAATCTGACATTCCTGTCCTGGTCGATTTTTGGGCGCAATGGTGCGGGCCTTGCAAGATGCTTTCACCGGTTCTGGACCAGATCGCCAGCGAAAACGCTGGCCGGTTTAAGATCGCCAAAGTCGACATCGAGCAGCAACCCGAGCTCGCCTTAAAATTTGCTGTCCAGGCGGTGCCCACGCTCCTTTATTTCTCCAAAGGAGAGGTGCGCAAACAGAACCTGGGTGCAGTCAGCAAGAAAGCCATTCTGAGCAACCTCGAGGAGGTCGCGCTGGTCGCCTGACAAACTGAAACACCCAATCGCACATAAACGGAAAACGTATGCAATCTGTATCGACTCTCTTTGAATCTGTAAAGGTCGGCGCCATTCACCTGCCAAACCGCATGGTGATGGCACCGCTCACCCGCGGCCGTGCAAACCCTGATCACGTCCCTGACAACCTAATGGCCGAATACTATGTGCAGCGGGCCAGTGCGGGTTTGATTGTCACGGAAGCCACCGCCATTTCTCCCCAGGGATTTGGCTGGTTCGGCGCCCCAGGCGTTTGGACGGACTCGCATGTTCAGGGCTGGCGCAACGTCACGGATTCTGTTCACCGCGCCAATGGCCGCATTTTCCTGCAGCTTTGGCACATGGGCCGGGTCTCGCATCCGGATTTTCAAAACGGGCAATTGCCAGTCGGACCATCCGCCATCGCTGCTCAGGGGGATGCCCACGTTCCATCGGGCAAGAAGCCGTATGTGACTCCGCGTGCCCTTGAGACAAGCGAGATTGCCGGAATTGTGAAAGATTACGCGCGCGCCACGAAGCTTGCGAAAGAGGCTGGCTTTGATGGCGTGGAAATTCATGGGGCAAACGGATACTTGATTGATCAATTTATTCGTGACGGTTCGAACCATCGCAGCGACGCCTATGGCGGGACGGTCCCAAACAGGATTCGATTCCTTTTGGAAGTGACGGAGGCCGTTGCAGATGCCTGGTCGCCCGATCGTGTGGGCGTTCGTTTGTCACCCACCGGGCCATACAACGATATGAAGGACAGCAACCCTGCGGAAACCTTCACGTATGCAGCTCGCGCGCTGAATACGTTCGGGCTCGCCTACCTCCATGTATTGGAAGGTTTGCTAGGACACTGGTCCGCCGTTCCAGGGCCAAGGGTTTCTCCACAACTCCGAGACGCATTCAAAGGTCCATTTATCGTGAACGCCGGTTATGATGCTCCGAAGGGCGCAGCTGCGATTGCTCACGGCGAAGCTGATCTCGTTGCCTACGGAACCCCGTTTTTAGCGAATCCGGACCTCGTGGAGCGTTTTAAGACAGGTGCTCCGCTGAACGCGCCGCAGGTAGACACCTTCTATTCGGGCGGGGCGAAAGGCTATACAGATTATCCCCGGCTCCAGCAAACCTGATGCGCGTCTCATTTGGATGGCGCCTTGCGCTCGAGCGTGTGGCGCTCCCAGTTGCCCAGAGTTGCTCCCGCTTCATATGTGGTCTGAAAAAACTCTAATAGAGTTTCTTTGGGCGAATCTGACAAACGAACATCGTCGTACATCAAAATGTATTCGTGTAGCTTTGGGTGGTAAAAGGCTTGGCGGGGTCTGACTGAGCTCCCACGGAACCCTTCCGGCTCGGGGGCTGTGTACGAATAAAACGCGGCACCCGGGACGTCACCTCCTCCGGGCCAAAATCCTGCGCTGCTCACTTCGTGAGAATATGCCTCGCGCGTCACCCTGTCCGCTCCGGGGCGTTCAGGAGCGCGACGGCCGGAAAACCGTGATGTGCAAAGATCGAAGCTTCCCCAGAAGAAATGCACTGGACTGTTCTTCCCTATAAAACCGGCCCGAAATTCCTTCAGCACCTGGTCTACGGTTAGCAGAATGCGCCAAAATCGGTGCGCGTACTCCGGGTCATACGAAGAGTGATTTTCATCCTCGTCGAAACGGATAGGATTGGGAACCTCCACCGGCACTGGCCAGATCTTTACCTGGATACCGAGAGAGCGCAGCGTGTCCATAAACGCACGATAAAATTCGGCCACCGATCTTGGAGCCAAAGCTAATGTCTTCCTCTCCCCCCAACTTGTATCGATGGCAAGCTCATGTCGGTTGAAATCGAATTCAATCTCAAAATCCTCGGATTCGTAAGGAATTGGTGAGGTCGTCAATCCTTGTGTTGTTACATAAAGGGGCACCTCCCACCAATGATTGATAATCGGACTGAGGGCGAGGCGTACTTTTCCGATAATTTGAGTCCACATGTGCAGAGTGGCGCAAGTGTCCTGCCACTCGGCCAGCGGCAAGGCAGGCCAGACCTCCGTGCGAACCGAGCTTGCTTCAGTAATCATAAATTCATTCAGGAAATACCACCTCCCGTCATTCAAGAACGCCGGAACGGCACTTTCTCACATCCCGGGAATGCACCTCCAGGGAGTTTCTGCAAAGCCTGACGAGGAGTAATTTTAACCGGCAGGATTTCAGGTGTAGCAGGGTGGGAAAAGTGGGCAGGCTGAGGCGCTTGCGCTTGCGCCATTCGCCTGTACGTTTTCGGCTCAAGGAGGAGCGATGGTTATACAAGATGCTTTAATAACGGCGGCTCCAAAACCCGGCGCGGATCAGGACTCGGCCACGCCTAAGAACGAGACCAACTTTGAGCGAAACGATCTGCTAGCCCGGTACGAAACAGTGCGGCAATTCTCAGAGGCGCTCTGCGAAACCCTCGTTTCTGAGGATTACGTCATTCAGACAATGCCGGAGATGAGCCCGACGAAGTGGCACCTCGCACACACCAGTTGGTTTTTCGAAACCTTTGTGCTCAAGCCCCATCTGCCTGGTTATAAACCACTGCACCCTGCCTACGCTTTCCTGTTCAATTCGTATTACAACGCCGCGGGAAAAATGCATGCCCGCCCGCAACGGGGTTTAATTTCCCGCCCGACCGTCAGCGAGACATTCGCGTACAGAAAGCATGTCGATGCGCTGGTGCTGCAACTTCTTGAAGCCGCCGGGCCGAAAGAACTAGAGCGACTCGCTCCGCTGCTCACGCTCGGTCTCAATCACGAGCAGCAACACCAGGAATTGATGCAGACAGATATCAAACACGTTTTCTGGATGAATCCGTTGCGGCCTGTGTTCCGCGAGCAAAATGGAGTGCAGCACTCCGATGCCGGGCCAGTGGAATGGAGGCATTACCCTGAGAGCGTTTATTACATTGGACATCATGGAAAGGGTTTTTGCTTCGACAACGAAACTCCAAGGCACGGGGTGTTGCTCCAAAAATTTTCTTTGGCTTCCCGTTTGGTAACGAACAGGGAATACCTGGGATTTATCGAAGACGACGGTTACAACCGACCTGAGTTCTGGCTTTCTCTGGGCTGGAACACGGTGAAGGAGCGCGGCTGGGATGCGCCACTGTATTGGGAAAAACGGCACGGTGAATGGTGGTCCATGACTTTAGGCGGCCTGCGTGAGATCGTTATGGACGAGCCCGTCTGCCATGTCAGCTACTTTGAAGCGGATGCCTTCGCGCGCTGGGCAAACGCTCGACTACCCCAGGAAGCGGAGTGGGAAACGGCTTCGTTTAGTGTTCCGGTCGAGGGTCATTTTGCCGAAGCCGGCCGCTTTCACCCCATGCCTCTTCGCAGAATTGGTTCTTCCGAGCGTTTATCGCAGATGTTTGGAGACGTCTGGCAATGGACGCAGAGTTCCTATTCGCCATACCCTGGTTATCGGACGGCTGCTGGTGCCCTCGGTGAGTACAATGGCAAGTTCATGTGCAACCAATATGTGTTGCGTGGAGCTTCGTGCGCAACACCCCGATCCCATGCCCGCCGGACCTATCGCAACTTTTTTCCCCCGGATGCCCGCTGGCAGTTCACCGGAATACGTTTGGCCAGGAATCCAGAATGAATCTTGCCACCGACACACAAGGGTGCGGGTTGACGACCGAAGGTTTTCGTCGTGATCTGCTTCGCGGGCTTTCCGTGCAGCGCAAGCATTTGCCCAGCAAGTATCTTTACGACGAGGAAGGGGCCAGGCTCTTCGAACAGATCTGCACCCTGGAAGAATATTATCCAACCCGGACCGAGGTCGGCATTTTGCAAAGGAACGCGCCCGAGATCGCATCGCTGCTTGGTCCGCGGTGCAACCTGGTGGAGTTGGGCAGCGGCGGCAGCATAAAAACTCAGTTGTTGCTGGATCATCTTGAGCACGCGGCGAGTTATGTCCCGGTTGATGTAGCCCAGGCTCAATTGCTCGAATCGTCCGCGGGGTTGGCCCTGGTTTATTCCAACATTGAGGTCCTGCCCGTGTGCGCGGATTTTACAAAACACTTCTTTCTGCCCGTCTTACCGCCGGATTCCCATCGGACTACGGTCTTTTTCCCTGGTTCCACCATCGGGAACTTTGAACCGCACGAGGCCGAGCTTCTCCTCAGGCACATCGCGGGACTGTGTGGAAGAGGCACGAGGTTTTTGATTGGGGTCGATTTAAAGAAAGATCCGGATGTGCTGCACCGCGCTTACAACGATTCCGATGGAGTGACTGCCGAGTTCAATCGGAACATCCTCGCTCGCGCAAATCGCGAATTGGGGGCCGATTTCTCGATCACTTTGTTTCAACATCATGCCTTTTACAATCAGCAGGAAGGCAGGATCGAGATGCACTTATTGAGCGAATGCCCGCAGACGGTTCGGGTTGGGGATGCGAAATTCTCTTTTGCCCAGCGGGAAGCCATTCGCACGGAATATTCATTCAAATACACCTTGAGTGAATTCCGGTGTCTTGCCCAGCGCGCCGGGTTCGATGTCGCACGGTGTTGGACCGATTCCAAGCAATGGTTCAGCGTCCAATACCTCGTTCCTCGGGAGGATATCGAAGGCTCTTTGGTGAAAGCTTCAAACTCCGTGGATGAAAATCCTCGCTCGCTTTTTGGATAATTCCTCCTGGCCCATTTTTGGCTGCCTACCTCGCCGTCCCTCAGTCGCAGGCGTTTACAAACCGGCGCGGTTTGATTGAAGAGTCGGGACCGCCCCAAAAGCCTCGAGCCGACGTTCAAGATCTTTGACAGAAGCAGGCTTTTCTATATACTCAGAACCTGAATTGTTCCTATCGTCGGGGCCATCATTGCGCCATGAAAACCAAACAGGCAGTCAGGATTTCCTGGGATCAGCGGGGGAAAACGCGGTGCCTGGCCTTTACCCTGATTGAACTCCTGGTTGTCATTGCCATTATTGCCGTGCTGGCCAGTCTTCTTCTGACCACGCTCGGGCAAGCCAAGTCCAAAGCCCAATCCATAACCTGCCTGAATAATCAAAAGCAGCTCGTGCTGGCTTGCCTCCTCTACGTGGATGAGTATGACGACAAACTCCCCTATAACCTTGGCGAGGAAGAAACCCGCAAATGGGTGAGCCAGGGGATTTATAAAAACTGGGTCAACAATGTGCTGAATTGGGAAGTGGACCCGGATAACACCAACACCGCGCTAATCGTGAACGGGGGTATCGGCCCGTACACCAGCCGGGTGGCCAGTCTTTATCGGTGTCCTGCCGATCGGGCTGTCAGCGACCTGCAGGCCGACGCGGGCTGGCGGCAGCGCACCCGCAGCATTTCCATGAATGCCATGATTGGGAATGCGGGGGAATTCTCAGCCTCAGGCTCCAATACGAATAATCCCTATTACAAACAGTTTTTTTCGGTAACTCAAATTCCCGACCCCTCGCGTATTTTCGTTTTTACGGAGGAGCATCCTGACAGCGTCGACGACGGCTATTTTCTGAATCGGGCGGA
The DNA here is from genome assembly GCA_028293425.1 of Verrucomicrobiales bacterium. Lineage (GTDB taxonomy): Bacteria > Verrucomicrobiota > Verrucomicrobiia > Limisphaerales > JAQGOV01 > JAQGOV01. The sequence goes on along the minus strand of JAQGOV010000218.1, from coordinate 1,397 downwards.
TAAATATGAATGGCATGACCTTCCCGCCTCTTGGCACAATGGCGGCGCAAATCTGGCCTTCGCTGATGGTCATGTGGAATACCACCAATGGCGGGATGGCAGCACCAGGCTGCCCGGGCGTCCAGGTGTTTTTCTATTTCCCCTGCAGATCACAACCCCAACCGCTGCTGCCGATTTCCATTGGATGATGGACCGGACGAGCACCTCGAAAGTGCCGGACTATACAGCCGCCTTGCCTTAAGGCGCCTCTCCGAATCCTCATTTTCTGCCGTTCTCCTTGGGGATTTGACCCTAATAGCGGATTTCCAGACCAGGGCGATGCTTTGATCAAACGGCACTTACTGCTGCTTATAATGAAAGACAGGAGAGTTTTATGAAAAAATCGATATCTTATTTGCTTTTAACAGTGACCTTGGGCGTCATGCCAATGGTGTGGACCGGTTGCGCTGTGACTTCAGGCCGCGAAACCGCTGGCCAGTACACGGACGACAAGGCCATCACCGCGAAGGTCAAATCCGCTTTGGTGCGTGACCCGAACGTGAAAGCTTCCCAGGTGAATGTCACGACTTACCGGGGCGTTGTTCAACTGAGCGGCTTCGTGGATTCCACGTTCGCCAAGGAACGCGCGGGTACCCTGGCTCGTCAGGTCCAGGGTGTGGTGGATGTCCATAACGACCTGGTTCTGCCAACTGGCCGAACCTATTAATTCGGTTGTCTGCCAATGCAACCCGCGACCCGCTCGCGGGTTGCTCTTATTCCAAGGATTCGTTTTCTCCTGAGGCAATATCGCTTTCCGAGGAGAGCAGGTGCAAGAGGCTCTCGATAATATACGCCAAAAAGTGGATCTCGGTGAGAGCGGTTTGTTGTGGTGCAGGCAGGGCACTAAATTCGGCCATGGTATGCACGTCCATTTCGTTTTGACCAATCTCGTTGCGCGCTGACGCCAGCAAGCGATGATCATTCAGGACGGCTGCCAGTTCAACGGCTTCCTCCGGGGTTAGTCTCAGTTCCACAGGCTCCCCTGAGTTTTCGGATTGGAGACCTTTGATGAAACCCTCGACCGCCTCGATCCGGCTGCTCCTGTGGTCATGCATCTGGCTCAACCATTCCCGGGTTTCCTCCTTGGACATGCCGGACGTTTCACAGCCCCGGACAGAATACCAACTCCCCGCCGTTTCAGGGTCCAACTCGGAAGGCTTTTTCCTGTATTGATCGATAATAAAAGCCAGGATTTGACCCAGCACCTGGCTTTCGAAAAAGCTGAAGCCTAACAGAATGAAGCTTTGCTCCCGGCGTGCGTGCATGGTTCAAATTTGTTCCATGGTGACTGTCAGGCCAAAGGATTGCAGTTGCTGGTGGTAAAGCTCGGCTTTTTCCTTGGTTTCAGTGGCCACGCA
>JAQGOV010000213.1 GCA_028293425.1 Verrucomicrobiales bacterium | reverse complement strand
CCCGCCCCTGAGCACCACGCAGACCATTTCAATTACGGTCAACGAGGTGAACAACGCGCCTGTTATCAGCTCGATCAACAGCTTCACGATCAACGAAGGCACGACGATGACCTTCACGAACAGGGCGACTGATTCCGACACGCCGAAGCAAAACATCACCTGGGCACTGGGTGGTGGAGCGCCAGCCGGGGCAGCGATTAACTCGACCAACGGGATCTTTACGTGGACGCCAACGGAAGCTCAAGGGCCGGGCACCTATTCTATTACGGTTACAGCCACTGATGATGGCACTCCGCCTCAAACGGGTTCCAGGTCCTTCTCTGTAACCGTCAACGAAGTGAACACGCCGCCCACCATTGCCTTCCAGACCGATTGGACGGTTCAGGCGCAGACACCAATCAGCTTTAAAGCGACAGCCACGGATGCCGATCTCCCGGCGCAAGGGCTGGTCTTTACCCTGGACGCCGGAGCACCCGCGGGAGCGGCGATCGACCCAGCCACCGGTTCGTTTAGCTGGACTCCCACAGCCGCGAATGCAGGAACCAACCTGATGACATTGCGGGTGAGCGATAATGGCTCGCCTGCAGGCAGCGACAGCAAGGTGTTGCGTGTGGTCGTTCAGTCGCCCTTGACGGCGAGCATTAATGTCGCCGGTGAAGTCATCAATATTAGCTGCAACAGCATTTCCGGACGCACCTATCGGGTGGAGTATAAGGGAGATCTGTCGACTGGCTCGTGGACACCGCTGAGCACCAACACCGCGAACGCGAGCATCCTTAATTTCCAGGACACAAAAGGAACCAATAGCCAAAGGTTCTACCGCGTCATGCAGGTGGACTGAAGACGCTCGGAAAATGACGGCGGACGCAGTAGCCGTTCCCACCAGATGAAAGCAGGCACAGTGCTTTCCTGCGATGGAATGGATTGCTGAAACTCCGGCGCCTGAAATTTCGAGCGCCGGAGAGAAAGAATGGGTTTTCTCAACGAGGCGGCATCGTGAAAACGAAGTTGGCCTGCTTGGTATCATTCTCGCCGACTTTCACAGTTGTCTTTTCCGTTTCTGGCGCGAAGCGGGAGAATTCGTGAAAAACGGAAACCTCATATTCGCCCGCGGGCAACCCTTTGATCTCGAAGGTGCCATCGGGTTTGGTGATGGCGTAAAAGGGGTTCTCGAGAACATGCACATAACCCAACATCCAAGGGTGCATAAAACATTTCAAATTGATGCCAAGTTCCGGCTTGGGAAAAGTCTTCAATAGTTTCTTGCTCGTCCCTGGCATGCCTTCATTGAAACTGGGATTGTTTCGGGGCTGGGTCATGACATTGTGCAAGGTCTCGTCGCTATTTTTAATTTCGAGCGGCTGTCCGGCCATCACGCCGACGACGTGCGGCTTATAAATGCAGTTCACCTGGTCAATCACAACCGGCGTTTTGGGAGCCTCGAAAGTTTTACCTTCCAGTCCTTTGCTCACGTATACGAGCACGTTTGCCAAAGTATCCTCTTTCCCGTTCTTCCCGAAAACAAACCTGTCCGAGAGCGGGAGCACACCATTCGTCACGGCGTGGTCATTGCAGAACGAGCTCGCGGCGATCCCCGTGAAGGGTTTCGGCGCAGGCTTTTCGCCTTTGAACGTAACGATGCCGGAAATCGTGCCGCCAAAGGCGACCTGTCCCGCTGCCAGCAGTAAACCAAGTGAAACGCTTTTCATGTTGAAGACATTTTACAAAAGTCCGGACGCTCTGTCAGGAGGAGAATGACCGATTTAGTGAAAAGGCCCGGACGCAAACTGCGTCCGGGCCTAGGCTAAACTTCACAAATAGAGGGCTGTTCAGTCCAAAGGAGCGGTTTTGGCGCCCTGTGGGACCTTGCTCGCGGAAACAATTTTCCACAAAGAACAGGTAGGATTGGTGAATGGATCTTTGTAAGCACCATACTGGCTGGTGGCGTTGGTGACGTAGATCTCACCGCTCTCGTCTTCGCCGCCGCTGGTCAATTGGAGTTGCGTGTTCAGGAGTTCCTGCATTTGCCATTTTTGGGCACTGTCTTTTTGGAGACCCCAGATGCGACCGGAAACCCAGTCGCCCACCAAATAAACGCCGTCCATTTCGGGATTGGCTTTGCCGCGATAAAGGCCGAGCCCAATGACGCAATCGCCATCCTGGCCGTGCTTGTATTCGGCAATGGGCCAAGTAATGCCCATGCCGGTCACGGGATGATCTTTTTCGATCGGAAAGGAATGGGTTCCGCAGGTAATGCTCCATCCATAATTTTCACCACCCTTGCTGGAAGCAGGCTGGAAGTTCACTTCCTCCCACATGTTTTGGCCGATGTCCGCGATGTAAAGGTCACCGGTTTGGCGGTCGAAAGAAAAGGTCCAAGGATTGCGGATACCGTAAGCCCAAATCTCGGTCTTGGCGTGCTGCTTCACCTGGGCGAAGTCTTTTTCAGGAACTCCGAACAGGGTCATTTGCTTCAGTTCCGCGGCTTTGACGAAGGGATTATTTTCCGGAACGGTGTAGCCGCCCTTTTCGTTGACTTTGATGCGGAGCATTTTTCCCAGCCAGGTGCCGAGGTTTTGGCCGGTTTCCAATACGTCGCCTTCCCAGCCGCCGTCGCCGACCCCAACATAAAGGTATCCGTCAGGGCCAAAAGCCATTTTGCCGCCATGATGATTGGCGTAAGGAAAGTCGATGCGCATGATGGGCTTGGCGCTGGTCATGTCCGCTTTATCCGGATCATCGGCGGAAACTTTGTATTGCACGATGAAGGTTGAACCGTTGAACCACATGTCGGCATAGCTCACGTAGAACAGCCCGTTCTGCTTGAAATTCGGGTGAAACTCAATGCAGTAGAGGCCTTCTTCCACAAATTGAAAGAGCGTGTTGGCAACGTTATCGAAGAATGGTTCCCGGAGGAGCTTGCCATTTTTTATGATCTGAATGCGTCCAGGCCGCTCGCAAACGAAGAGGCGGCCGGAGCCGTCCTTTGGGCTGGCCACGTGAATCGGATCGACGAGGCCGCCAGCTACTTCCACGAGTTGAATCGGAGCGGTTTTCGCCAGCTTCCCGCCCGGCCGGGCGGTGTTCATTTCTTCTTTGCCCTGCGACTTCCCGGTGAGGCAAGCCGCCATCAATGCCACTGCAATGAAAATGGTGCGTTTCATGATTTTATTGTGAGGATTTTTTCGAAACTATGCGGGAGCGCCTAAAAGTGTCAAGGAATTGAGGAAGCGCGCCGTCCCCGAAACTTGCGACTGGAGCCCTCATGTCTTTTTCGGTGGACGCGCGATAAAAGGCAGGATCGCACTGACCAGCATGAGCACGGCAATAATGCTGAGCGCGTTGCTGTATTCCCCGGTTTTGTCCTTCGCTCGCGCAATCAGAATCGGGCCCAGAACACCGCCGGCTGACCAGGCGCTCAACATCAGCCCATAAACTTTGCCGGCATATTTTGGACCGAAGTAATCCGCGGCAAATGCGGGCATGGTCCCAAAACCACCGCCGTAGCACAGGGCGACCACCATGATGGTGGCTGCGAGGACAGTGAACTCGTGGAGTTGAGGCATTATAAAAAAGAGCGCCGCCTGCAACAGGAACATGATTAGAAATACCCAGCGACGGGTAATCGCGTCGGAAAGCCAGGCCCAGAAGAGACGTCCGACACCATTCATGATGGAGATATAAATTACGATGCTGGACGCGGCAACTTTACTCACCTTGGTGATTTCCTGGGTCATTGGCGCGGCTTGTGAAATCAACATGACGCCGGCCGTGACGTTCAGGAAAAGCATGGCCCAGAGCACGTACCATTGCCAGGCACCCAGCGCTTCGGGCAGTGTGTAATCCCGCGCGGCCCTTTGTTTGGCCTGGGTTGTCGAGGGTGTCCACCCTGCGGGCAGAAAACCTGCCGGGGCTACTTTGTAAAATTGAGCTGCGCCCACGACCATTATCAAATACGCAATACCGAGAATGATGAAAGTTTGATAAACGCCCGCGCTCTTCAGTAGTGCCGGCACAATGAGAGTCGTAATCACGGCTCCACCCCCAAAACCCGCAACGGCCAACCCCGTAATCATGCCGCGCTTATCTGGAAACCATTTGATGAGGGTTGCCAGCGGAACAATGTAGCCAAGGCCCATGCCAAGACCGCTGAGCACGCCATAAGTGGCATAGAGCGCCCACAGGTTTTTAAACAGCCCCGCGCCAATAAACCCAACGCCGTAAAGAATACCCGCGAGAGTGGCAACCTTGCGCGGTCCATGTTTGTCCAGGAGGGTTCCACCGATGATGGCGCCAACCCCAAGCGCCACCAAGGCAATGCTAAAAGTCAGGGTGATATCGGTGCGGGTCCAGGTCGGATGCTCGGCGGAAAGCGGTGTAATAAATAAACTCCAGGCGTAAATTGCGCCTAGGGCCAGTTGCATAACCACGCCAGCGGTGGCAATTGCCCAACGGTTCGCCTGCGTGGTGGAGGGTGGGGGAGTGGAAGCGGTAGTTGCTGTATCCATAATATCCGGGCTTGCTCCAGCAGTAACAAAATCCGCTCCGGTCATCAACCAGCAATTGCAAGAGCAACTTCGCTTGCCACCCGGGGTGGCGCACCTCACGATAGAGTCATGCGTCCTACGCGGCTCTTTGCAGGCTGTTTGCTCATCTTAACTCGATTGGCGGTTTGCTTGATGTTTGCCTCAACGGCGACCGCAGATTTCCGCAAGATCGTGCTGGCGACAAATCTGCTCGAGCCGATCCAGCTTTCGATTGCTCGTGATGGCCGGGTGTTTCTGGCCGAGCGGCACGGGGAGATTAAAGTTTATAATCCTCGGGACGGAAAGCTGGCCGAGGTTGGGCAACTGAATGTTTTTACGGGGCCGGAGGACGGTCTCCTCGGGCTTGCTCTCGACCCTGGGTTCCTGACGAATCATTGGATTTACACCTTTCATTCCACACCGGGGGTGCTGGAAAATCGGGTGTCACGGTACACGGTTGAACGTGAGCGCCTGGACACCAACTCCCAGAAAATACTGCTTCGAATGCCCACCCTCCTGAAGAAGCCGAACCATTCCGGCGGCGGACTTTACTTCGATGCCGCCGGGAACCTTTACGCTTCGACGGGGGATTATACGTTCATCAATGATTCCCAGGGGTACAGTCCACTGGATGAACGCCCGGGCCAGGAAGTGCACGATTCACAACGCACGGCAGCGAACAGCAACGATCCTCGCGGCAAGATCCTTCGAATTCATCCCGAGCCTAACGGCAGCTACACCATACCGAAAGGGAACCTGTTCCCGCCTGGAACGGCGCAAACCCTTCCGGAAATTTACATCATGGGTTGCCGCAATCCTTTCCGTTTCACGGTGGACGCCAAAACTGGTTGGGTGTATTGGGGCGATGTCGGCCCGGATGCGCTGCAAATGGATCCCGTTCGCGGGCCGGCCGGTTTCGATGAATTTAATCGCGCCAAGGAAGCAGGAAATTTTGGCTGGCCGTACTTCGCGGCCGATAACCGGCCGTATGTGAAATACAACTTTGCCACCAAGGAATCAGGGGCACCGTTCGATCCAAACCGGCCTGTGAACGATTCGCCAAACAACACGGGCATTCGCGAATTGCCGCCCGCGCAACCGGCATTGATCTGGTATCCGCCGGGGCCTTCCAGCCGGTTTCCAGAGATGGGTTCGGGAGCACGTTCAGCCATGGCAGGGCCGGTTTACCATTTCGATCGCAATCTCAAGTCGGGTCGCAAGCTCCCGGAAAGCCTGGATGGCGCATGGTTCATTTTCGAGTGGGAGCGCGGTTGGATAAAATCGGTGCGCTTTGACGACCAAGGCAAAATTGCGGGGATTCGTCCCTTTATGGCTGACACCAAGTTTAAGCGGCCCATCTCGCTCGACGTCGGTCCGGACGGGGCGCTTTACCTGATTGAGTGGGGGACCGCCTGGTACAATAACAAAGACTCGCAACTGGTGAGGCTGGAGTACGTTCCTTAACGCCGTAGTTATTTCTGCTGCTTCAGAAAACCCTGGCTGTTCATCCATTCGGCCGCACGATCCGGCCAAGTGGTGACTAGATTCTTCGTGCGCCGGAGGCCATAACCGTGGCCGCCCTTTGGATAAATGTGGAGTTCCACTGGCACTTTTGCCTGCTTCAAAGCCAGCGTGTAAAACAGGGCGGTCTCCACGCGGATGGGATCGTCCTCGGTCATGGCAATGAAAGTAGGAGGTGTGTTGGTAGTCACCGCGACTTCTGGCGCCACGGCATCGTCTTTTTCCCTGATCGTGAGATAGGCCGGGTAAATCAGCATGGAAAAATTTGGCTTGGCCTCGAGTTCGTCCGATTTGTCGATGGGCGAGTAGGAGCGTTCGTTCGTGCTGCAAAGTGTGGCTGCTAGGTGTGCTCCAGCGGAAAAACCGATCACTCCGATGCAATGAGGATCAATCCCGAGGGCCTGGGCATTGGCGCGGAGGTAGCCCATGGCGCGCTGTGCATCCTGCAACGGTGCGGCGTGTTTCTCCAATCCTTCGCGTCGAGGGACACGATATTTCAACAGCGCGGCGGTGACTCCGATGGAGTTTAACCATTCGCAAACCTCCGTGCCTTCGAGGTCCATAGCCAAAATGTGATAACCACCGCCGGGGCAGACCAGCACGGCAGCTCCTGTTGATTTACCGGCAGGAGCTTTGTAAAGAGTCAGGGTAGGGGTTGAAACGTTTCCAAGGCGAATGAGCGGCTTGTCGGCAACAAGTCCTTCCTTCGGCTTCGATAGATCCTTCTCCTCGCCGAGGTTGCCCTTTTCCCCCGGAGGCTTCTCGGGCCAGAGGGGCAACGGGGTGGGCTCCGCCGCAGAGATGGTCGTTCCAACGATTGCGAGCAACAAACTCAGACTCGTGCGATACCAGGGGTTCATGGGTCAATTCAAGCATTCTACCCTTTCAACGTCGAGCCTTCTATGAGGAGGGCGCGGGACCGATCGAGCAGCCGTGGAGACATCACTAATCTCTTGTAAGAAGGGCATTTTCACTGCGTTCGGCGGGTTCATCTCCTCTTTAACATTGAACATCCCAGCCGATCCGCCACACTAAATATTCTGTATGGGAGCACAATGGAAACAAGCGGGCCGCGAGGCTAACGCACAGAAAAAAGGTCAGATGGTGGTGAAATTGGTTCGCGAAATCATGGTCGCGGCCAAGCTCGGTGGAGCCGACCCTGACACGAACGCCCGTCTGGCTGCCGCGGTAGAAAAAGCGAAGAAATCTTCGGTTTTCAGAGACACAATCGAGCGCGCCATCAAAAAGGGAGCCGGGTTAACCGACGAGAAAATCCAGTTCGAACTTGTGACGTACGAAGGCTTCGCCCCTCACAAGGTGCCCGTCCTGGTGGAATGCCTGACGGATAACCGCAACCGCACCGCACCAGAAATCCGAAACCTTTTTAAAGTTGGCGCACTGGGCCAGCCCGGCAGCGTGGCATTTTTCTTCAACCATGTAGGCGTGGTGGAAGCTACCCATACTGATGGAAACCGCGATGCTGAAGGGGACGCCATTGAGGCGGGTGCCCAGGAAGTGGAACCCTTGGAGGCAGAAGAAACCCCAGCAGGCACCAAAGGGGCTCGTTTTATTACGGAAATCAAAGATTTAGATCACGTGTCCAAAGCGCTCAAAGCAGCGGGATGGAACGTGACTGCTTCGGAGATCCGTTACGTGGCCAAGAGCTTCACGGAAGTTGCGGACCCTGCTCGCAAGGAAGTGATCGACTTCCTGACGGCGTTGGATGATCACGATGACGTGCACCGCGTTTACGCAGCGTTCAAGTAGACCAATGGCAAACAAAAGTCCCCGCCCGACCTTCCGGTCGAACGGGGACAAAGGGGGAATTGGAGCGCGCCACGCTCTCGTCCCAGGCCGACATTAGGCGCCTTTAAGGCTGCCGGCTTCCCGACGCCATTTTCCGAGGTAAACCGGAATTAGCGGCCTCATAGCAGGGCCGTGCCGCGCCTTACGGTCGCTAGCAACTTATCGAGTGAGGCCTCTTGGCTTGCTTCGGCCGGCGTTTTCACACGCCAACCGGCAAACCTGGTAAAGACACGCTTGTGATTTGCTGCTCCGCGTCTTTGCCGTTTAGCTCCGGGTCGGCCACCGCTTTTGGCGGTGCGTTGGCCCAGTGCCACGGGTCTGGCCTCTTATCTCTCAGGTATGCGTTTGGCTCACAAGCCAGCGATGTGGTTTTTGGCCCATCGCCGGCGTTCTGGAAGTTTCCGGGCTTTTCCGTGTCCGGTTTTCTTCCCGGTTTAAGCGCTTTTTTTGTCCCGCCTTTCGGCGTCTTTGATCGGCGAATCTTGAAGATCGCCAGAGTCGCTTATTCCGTACTGGCACGCAGTAGCAACCGTCTGCCCTGTGGGCAACTGCGATTCACGCAAACCCGAAACCAGCTTGCGTTACTTGACTCGGTTGGGAACGGCTTCTAATCGTTCCTCGCCGCCGGGCTCCTGTTTTCGCGTTAAATCGGCGACACGCGAATGTCGCCGAAGGAACCCGTGAATCCTGCCTCCGTCATGCTTGTTTAAAGCATTTCAAAGGGGCAATTCCAGCCAGCCTGGCTCTGCCTTTTCCCAGTCACCTGGGGTTATCACATAAGGCCATGGTTGGACATTTTTCCGAATGCCTCCCGAGGCCCTAGTTCTTTCATTGAACGGGGAAAAGGTTATCAAAAATCACCATTCCAACAATGTTTACTTATGCACAGGTTATCCCCTGCAAATCGCGAAAATACCTGTTCCGGGCAAGTGAGCTTAACCACAATGCCCTCAACCTTTTCAGGAGTAACGTTACAAAGATGTTCACTTTTTCGAGGGCGTGATGTTTTGCCCTTGTGAACAAATAGTTGCCGGATTCGCGGGTGTGAACGGCAGGTTCGAAGGGAAGAAAAAAAGGCCGTCCGGTAAAGGACGGCCTTTTGCAAAAAATGCTGGGGAAATTATGCTTTTGCCGCAGCTTTCGTTTTGACCTTTGTTTTCGCGGTCTCTTTTTTCCGCTTGTTGTAAGTATCGCGGCGTTTACGCTTTTCGCCTTTGTTATGTTGTTTTCCCATAAATTTTCTTTTTAACTATGCAAGAATGATTCAGTTCTTGCGTGAAACTATGGTGGTTCGAGCGTCTCGATTCAACACCATTTTGGCGATGGTGCTGTTGGCAAGCCTGGTGACGGGTTGCCAGAGCACCAAGAAGAAAAAGGAAGCCAGCATTATTCGCCTCCATTTGGAGACCAATCGTGATGGCACGGAAAGCAATTTTCCCGTGGGCATTGGCAAAGACAAATCATTCTCGGTGCAGATCGAAAAACGGCCTTTCCTCGATGAAGGGCATGTCCAAAAGGCCACCGTGGTGGATGACATTGGCGGCTTTCAGATCGAACTCCAATTTGATCGGCAGGGTACTTGGCTTCTGGAGCAGTACACCACCGCGAATAAAGGCCGGCGGGTCGCGATCTACAGCCAGTTCGGGCAGGAGCGCTGGCTCGGTGCCCCGGTGATCAAGCAGCGCGTTGCTGATGGCAAATACGCCTTTACCCCGGACGTCAGTCGCGAGGAGGCTGATCGGCTGGTGCGCGGCTTGAACAAGGTGGCCACCACTTTGGATGACAACCGGAAATAGGAAAATGGCTACCCGCGTTGCTGTTCGATTGTCACCACGAATGGGCATGAATCGACGCGACCATGCTTCGAACAAACCTGGCTCTGGATTGACACGAGAGGGGCAGCGCCCAGCCGTTCGCCATCGCTTTCCATCAAGGAAGCAGAAGGGAACGCTGCGGCTGTTTTGCAGGTTTCTTCCCCATTTGGTGAATCCAGGGAACGGATGAAAATTCCCATGAAGTCCATGTTTTGTGCCTGTGTGATGGTTTTCGGTATCGTTTTTCCGTCACCTGCCTGGGGAGTGGTGTTTCAGCTTCCTACTGCCAATCGGGCCATTTTTGAGCCGGGCAAGGAGGAACACTTTTTTGTTGGGACAGTGGGCAAGCCCTGGACAAGCGGCACCTTTGGTTGTGTGCGCACCGATGGCTGGCAAATGCACGAGGGCCTCGATATTCGGTGCTTGCAGCGGGACCGCAAGGGAGAGCCGATGGATCCAGTCATGGCTGCCGCCGACGGCACGGTGGCTTATGTCAACACACGGCCGTCACTTTCGAATTACGGAAATTATGTGATTCTGCGGCATCAAATCGAAGGACTTGACATTTATACGCTATACGCGCACATGAGCTCGGTTCGGCCGGGTTTGAAGTTTGGAATGCCCATTAAAGCAGGTGACCAGGTAGGCGTGATGGGCCGCACCTCGAACACGCGTCAGCGCATTACTCCAGATCGCGCCCACGTTCATTTTGAGATCAACCTGTTGATGAATGGCAATTATACAGCATGGCATAATGCACATCAGCCGGGCGAACGGAATGATCATGGGGATTGGAACGGCAAGAACCTTGTCGGCATCGATCCGCGGCTGGTTCTGCTTGCCCAGCAGAAAGAAGGGGACAAGTTCAGCCTGCTGAACTTTATTCGAAATCAGACCGAGCTTTGCCGAGTGGTTGTGCGCGACGCACGCTTTGGGTGGCTGCAACGTTACGCGCCGCTGGTTCGTGCGAATCCAGTAGCAGAAAAAGAAGGCACCGCTGGATACGAGATAACGTTCAACTTTAATGGCGTCGCCTTTGCCTTGACGCCGCGGGCCGCCAGCGAATTGAAGAGCAAAATGAAAATTCAGCTCGTCTCAGTGAATGAGGCCGAGCAGCAGAAGAATCCGTGCCGCCGGCTGGTAATCAAAAAAGGGGGACGATGGGAGTTGACTGGCCATGGAATGGAGTTGATGAGCTTGCTGACCTATTGAGAGACGAAGCAGGTGGCAAGGGTGGTTTCATTCGTCCTTAGCAGCCAAGGCAGTCAAAAAATCATTTTACGGCTGCGCTCCGGCCAACTCAACACCGTTCTTTGACAAGCTTTGTTGGATCTCAGCAATGTGGGCGCGATCGCGAGTTTCCACGGTGCAGAGGACATGGACGCGAGAGAGATCGGGTCCAGCGAAGGTCCGGTTGTGGACGATTTCAGTGACGTTGGCTCCGGCGGCCGCGAGGACGCTTGACAAGTGGGCGAGGCCGCCCGGGCGGTCGCTGATCAGAACGTCGAACCGGTAGATACGGCCATCCGCCGCCAGCCCGCGTTCAATGACACGGCTGTGAGCGAGGGGATCAATGTTGCCACCGGTGAGCAGCAGCACGACCCTGCGGCCTGCCAAATCTTTTAAACTGCCGCTCAGCAGAGCCGCCAGACCGGCCGCCCCTGCACCTTCGATGATGCACTTCTCCAACTCCGCAAGGCGAAGCATGGAAAGGGCAATGTCTTCTTCCCCGACTTCGACCATCCGATGGGCCAGCGGCCTGACGATAGCGAGGGTGTGCCTGCCGGCTTCCGCGACAGCCAGGCCGTCGGCAAGTGTATAGCGAGTCGCCACGCGGACCGGTGCTTCCGCAGCGAGCCCGGCTGCAAAACATGCCGCGTTGGCAGGTTCGACGCCGATGATCTGCAAATCCGGCTTGAGCGCTTGCAGGACGGTGGACATCCCCGCCAGCAAGCCGCCTCCGCCCACGGGCACAATGACTGCCTCCGCGTCCGGAACCTGTTCGAGGATTTCGAACGCGAGCGTTCCCTGGCCAGCGATAACGTGTGGGTCATCAAAGGGATGTACGTAGGTCAGCTTTCGTTCCTCCGCCAGGCGGCTGGCCTCGGCTCGAGCTTCGTCGAAGGTGTCACCGTGCAGCACCACGGTGGCGCCGAATTGGCGGCAGCGCGCGACTTTAACCAATGGCGCAAACCTCGGCATAACGACTGTGACGGGGATGTTCAGGGAGCGCCCATGCCAGGCCAGGCCCAGGGCATGATTTCCCGCGGATGCCGCAATCACTCCCGACCGCGCCTGCTCGGAGGGTAGCTGTGCCAAAGCATTGCGCGCGCCCCTTTCCTTGAAGCTGCCCGTGCGCTGAAGGTGCTCCTGTTTGCAGAAGACTTGCGCCCCGGTTAATTCGCTCAGCGCCGGAGATTCCAGGCAGGAGGTGCGGACGATCACCCCGTTCAAGCGCGTGCGCGCGGCGACGACGGCGGAAAGCGGAACAGTGGTGGTGGCTTGCGTTTTCATCCGATATGATTTGGGTAAAAAAAAGCCCTGAGTGATTTACTCAGGGCTTCAGAAATCAGAGTTGCGTATTCGGCGCGTCTATCCCTGCCCCAAGCTGGGGCTAATAATGATCGCGGGGATCATCATGGGTAACGCAAAATTCAACATGACAATAGTTTATCGGTCCGGAAACAGAGTAGTCAAATGGATTCGGATTGAAGCGGTTGGGTTTGGCCGCAAAAGAGGGATTAAACAGGCAGCGAAATAGTGGAATGGTTAAATCACGGCTTGCGCCGGGGCAGGGTCTCCTTTATCACATTGCGGCTGTTTTTATGAACTATCATATATCGCAACGTGCCGCTTCGCTCGCACCGTCCATGACTCTGGCCATCGATTCCAAGGCCAAGCAGATGAAGGCGGAGGGACAGGATGTGGTGGGCTTTGGCGCTGGGGAACCGGATTTTGATACGCCTCAGCACATCAAGGACGCTGCGATCAAGGCTCTGAATGAGGGATTTACCAAATATACCCCTTCCAGCGGCATTCCGGAATTGCGCCAGGCCATTGCGGACAAGTTCAAGCGCGAGAACGGGCTGACTTACAAGCCCAGCCAGGTGATCGTTTCCTGCGGCGGCAAACATTCCTGTTACAACGTGATTCTTGCCACCTGCCAGGAAGGCGATGAAGTGATTATTCCATCCCCTTATTGGTTGAGCTACCCGGAGATGGTGAAGCTGGCCGGGGCCAAGCCCGTCATTCTGCCGACCTCGGACAAGACCGAGTTCAAGGTCACTCCTGAACAACTCAGAAGCGCCATTACTCCTCGCACACGATTGTTCGTGTTGAACTCCCCGAGCAACCCGACGGGCTCAGTTTACACGCCGGATGAGGTCAAGGCACTTGGCGATATTTGCGTTGAAAAAGGCGTGCTCATCATGAGCGATGAGATCTATGAGCATCTGCTTTATGATGGCGCGCAGCACAAGAGTGTGGCCAGCTTTTCACAGGCGCATTATGAGCACACAATTATCGTGCATGGATTTGCGAAAGCCTGGTCCATGACCGGGTGGCGTTTGGGTTTCCTGGCAGCGCCAGAGCCGATTGCCAAAGCCATTGATGCCATTCAGTCACACAGCACGAGCAATCCTACATCCTTCGCGCAGAAAGGTGCTGTGGCCGCCCTGACCGGCCCTCAGGACCATTTAAAGAACTGGCTGGCTGAATACGCCCGGCGACGTACGTATGCCTGGCAGAAGTTCAATGGCATTCCAGGCGTCACCTGCGTCAATTCGAAAGGGGCATTTTATTTGTTCCCGAACATTTCGAAGCTCGGGTTGAAATCGGCGGAGTTTTGCTCGCGCTTGCTGGAGCAGGAAAAAGTGGCTGCTGTCCCGGGGATTGCTTTCGGTGCCGATGATTACATCCGGATCAGCTACGCGACGAGCATGGCGAATATTGAAAAAGGGATGCTGCGCATCGAGAATTTCTGCAAAGCTTTGACGAACTGAGATTCGGAACACTCTGGCTTCAACCTGCGTCCAGCACAGGTTGAAGCTCTTTGGTATCTGTAACCGGAGGTTGCATTTTGGAGGGGAGTCCGGTTTTCTTAAGCATGCCGTTGAAGAAAATTTGTGCCCTGCTTTTGTTGTTGGCTGGTTTACCATTGCACGCGGAAAACTGGCCGCGATTCCGTGGCCCGACGGGGCAGGGGATCTCCAACGAAAAAGGCGTACCGACCTCCTGGGGCACAGACTCAAACGTGGTTTGGAAAACGGCCATTCAAGGGGACGGTTGGTCCTCTCCAGTCGTGTGGGGTAGCCGGGTTTTTCTGACCAGCGCGACCGAAAAAGGAAAGCGCTGTCATGTGCTTGCCCTGGAGAAAAACACGGGGAACATTTTGTGGGACAAGCAGGTTTTTGAGCAAGAACCGGCCCGCAAGGAAGACAAAAATTCCTACGCTACGCCGACCCCCTGCACGGATGGGGAACGGCTCTATGCGGTATTCGGTGATGGCAGTGTCGTGGCTTTAACCATGGACGGGAGTATAGTGTGGACCAACCGTGAAGCGAAATTTTACAGCCGGCACGGCCTGGGCGCATCGCCAATTGTTTACGATGGACTTGTCATTATGCCTTATGACGGCAGCAACAAGGTGGGCGAGGCAGGCAAGTATCCGCAGGTGACCTCGGAGGAGCGGCTCGGCTGGCAGATTCCCTGGGACAAGTCTTTTATTGTGGGTCTGGATGCAAAAACCGGGACGCGCGTGTGGACAGCGAAGCGTGGCATGTCCCGCATCGCCCATGTGACTCCGAATATCCTGCAAGCGGATGGCGGCGCCCAACTGATTAGTTGCGCGGGAGATGCTGTTCAGGGGTTTAATCCGAAAACAGGCGAGCGCATTTGGACCGTTTACAGCCAGGGCGAGGGAGTGACGCCCAGTTTTGCAATGGGCGATGGCCTGATTTTTACCTCCTCAGGTTTTGAAAAAACAACCCTGCGCACGGTGAAGGTCGGTGGCAAAGGCGACGTTACCCAGAGCCACGTGGCGTGGGAGCAACGCAAAGGAGCCCCGACGCAATCATCGCTTTTGTATGTGAAGCCTTACCTTTATTCGGTGACGGATGGTGGCATTGCCAACTGCTACAAGGCTGAAACGGGCGATGTTGTTTACCAGGAGCGGATAGGCGGTACCTTCTGCGCGTCGCCAGTTTATGCCGATGGGAACATCTATTTCCTTTCCGAGCAGGGGGACACAACGGTGGTGAAGGCTGGCCCGGAATTCAAGGGCATCTCCAAAAATTCTATCGGCGAGCGGTGCCAGGCATCCATGGCCATCTCCGATCGAGCGATTTACATCCGGTCCGATAAGCATTTGTTTCGCATGGGAAAGTGAACTTGTGAAGCGTCAGAAAAGGCTTGCTCGGTTGGGAGGCCTTTTCCCATAGTTCCTTTAACTGGAATCTTATCAAAGGAATTTTTATGGGCCGCATTTATAATAACATCGTCGAAACAGTCGGACACACTCCGTTGGTTAGGCTTAACAAGGTGACTGCAGGATTGCCGGCCACCGTTCTGCTGAAGTGTGAATTTTTCAATCCACTTGGCAGCGTGAAAGACCGTATTGGCATGGCCATGATCGAAGCGGCTGAGCTCGATGGACGGCTGAACAAGGACACGGTTATTATTGAACCAACGAGCGGTAACACAGGAATTGCACTCGCGTTTGTCGCTGCTGCCAAAGGCTACAAACTGATCTTGACCATGCCTGAGACGATGTCGCTTGAACGACGCACGTTGCTGGCGATGCTCGGTGCCAAGCTTGTTCTGACCCCAGGCACCGAGGGCATGAAAGGCGCGATTGCCCGGGCGGAGCAACTAGCCAAGGAAACCCCTAATTCCTGGATTCCCCAACAATTTGAAAATCCAGCCAATCCGGAAATTCACCGCAGGACAACCGCTGAAGAGCTGTGGGAGGACACCGACGGCAAGATTGATATCCTGATTTCGGCGGTAGGAACCGGCGGCACCATCACGGGCTGCGTTGAAGTCATTAAGCCCCGTCGACCATCTTTCACCGCCATTGCGGTGGAACCGAAAGATTCCCCCGTTATTTCCCAAACACTGGCCGGGCAACCGCTGAAACCAGGGCCGCACAAGATCCAAGGAACAGGTGCTGGGTTTGTGCCCAAGAACCTGCACCTGAAAGATTCCAAGGGGAATCCCCAGATCACTGAGTGCATTCAGGTCAGCAATGATGACTCGTTTGCGATGGCTCGCCGTCTGGCTAAGGAAGAAGGAATCCTGGTGGGCATCTCCACTGGCTCCAACGTTTGGGCAGCTATCGAAGTTGCCAAGCGGCCTGAGAATCAGGGGAAGATCATCGTGACAGTGGCTTGCTCAACGGGTGAACGATACTTGAGCACCCCGCTGGCTGCTGAGGCGAAAGCCGAAGTCGGCGGCTGATTCAAAGCAAAAACTTGCATAAAAAGCCCGAACACGTCGTTTTCGGGCTTTTCCTTTGCCTCCATCATCTTTGCAACGACCTGGTGTTTAAGCAGGTGAACCCCCAAAGCCGGCTCATTGACCTGTCAAAATATGTGTTGCGTTCCGTTTCTTTTTACGGTTTATTGCTCCGTGTTGAAGGTCTGACCGAAGGCGTGAGTTCAAAAACTCCAGCGCATTAGGTCCTCCAAAAGTTCAAAATTCAATATGGTTTTTAGGGGTTTTCTCTGGAAGAAACCCTTCAACAACACTGTTACACTCTTATGACAAATGCGGCCAACGACTCGCCGGAATATGGCACCGGCTACCTCGAAATCTCTGAAAAAGGGTTTGGTTTTCTTCGTTCACCGGATAATCACTTCCACCCTAAGCCAACTGACATCTTCGTTACTCCCGACACAATCAAGCGCAGTTTTCTCCGTGAAGGTTGCCATGTAGCCGGGCCACTGCAGCCGCCCCATCGCGGCAATAGCTCCCAGCTTAAGTCTGTGGATAAAGTCAATGATTTGCCTTTTTCTGACTACACCAAGTCGGTTCGGTTTGAAAATCTCACCACGATTGATCCGGTCGACAAGTTTCGGTTGGAAACAACCCCGGACCTTATCGAAACCCGCATCATCGACCTGGTGACCCCGGTGGGAAAAGGAACCCGCGGCTTGATCGTGGCCCCTCCTCGCACGGGCAAAACAACTATTTTGAAGCAGATCGCCAACGCGGTCACTGCCAATCACCCTGAAGTTCATGTGATGGTGCTGTTGATTGACGAACGGCCTGAGGAAGTAACTGACTTCCAGCGCAGCGTGAAAGCTGAAGTGGTAGCATCCTCCAACGATCAAGACCTGGAAACCCATGTGCGTTTGTCCCGGTTCATGATTGAGCGTTGCCGCAGGATGGTGGAAGCCGGCAAGGATGTGTTTGTGCTGCTCGATTCGATTACCCGCGTAGCCCGCGCCTACAACAGTGTGCACGGCGGCAGCGGCCGGACAATGACAGGTGGTGTGGACGCCCGCGCTTTGGAAATTCCGCGCAAGATGTTCGCTTCCGCTCGTAAAATTGAAGAAGGCGGCTCGTTGACCATTCTCGCAACCGCGCTCGTAGACACCGGGTCCCGGATGGATGAGCTGATCTTCCAGGAATTCAAGGGCACTGGTAACATGGAGTTGATCCTGGACCGCAAGTTGTCGGACCGACGCTTGTTCCCCGCAATCGATATTCCGAAGAGCGGCACTCGCAAGGAAGAAAAGCTATTCGCTAAACAGCAAATCGATGCGATCCGCAAGCTCCGCCGGATGATGGTGGATTTGAACCCGGTTGAGGCAATGGAAACCTTGATCGCGGCGCTGAAGAAGCACAAAACCAACGAGGAGTTGCTTTCGAAGCTGCTCTAAGGCTTTACGAAGTTTCAAAAGAGGCCACCATTCCCGGTGGCCTCTTTCTTTTGATCCGCTGCCAAACTTGATTGGGGCCGCCTGTTTGTGCATGCTCTTTGCGGCATGAGCAAAAAAGGTCTTCCCATGAACAATTCCCGTCCGCCGCTGGAACGGATGCTGAAGATTCACCAGGCGATCAAAGGCGGCAAATATCCGAATATGACGACGCTAGCGGCCGACTTGGAAGTTTCGCCGCGGTCGGTCGCCCGCGATTTGGTGTTCATGCGAGATCGGATGGGATTGCCGCTGGAATATGACGAAATCCGGCATGGTTTCTGTTACAAAGGAGAGGTGGAAGGATTTCCCACGCTTCAAATCACCGAGGGCGAATTATTTGCGCTGTTAGTGGCCGAAAAAGCACTGCAGCAATATCGAGGGACCAACTTCGAAAAGCCTCTCGTGAGCGCTTTTAAAAAGATGGCGGCGTCGCTGCCGGACACGATTTCACTGAATCTCCATGATTGGGAACAAACCATTTCCTTCAGGACGAGCGCCGAGCCCATTCTTAACCTTGAAGTATTCGATCTGTTGGCCAAGGCCACCGCTCAACGTAAGCAATTACGGCTGACCTATCGAAAACCAGGCAAGCAACAGACGGAACTTCGAACAATCGATCCGTATCACCTGGCTAATATTAATGGCGAATGGTTCCTGTTTGCATTCGATCATTTGCGCACCGATATACGCACTTTTGTCCCTTCGCGCATGCAGAAGGTTGAGTTCACCGGCAAGACCTTTGATCGGCCTTCCAAATTCTCACTGGAAAAAACTTTGCGGAACAGCTTTGGGGTGCACTCAGGGAAAGGTGTTCACGAGGTGGTCATCCAGTTTACGCCTTACGCGGGCGATTACATTCGCGAAAAGAAGTGGCATCCATCACAGCATCTGCGGGAATTGAAGAACGGCGGGGTGGAACTGCGCATGCAACTTTCCAGCCTTGGGGAAGTGGAACGCTGGGTGTTGGGTTGGGGGGGGAACGCAACCGTGCTCGAACCTAAGGAATTGGCCGATGCGGTGGCCCGAGCCGCCGAAAACATCCTGAAAGTAACGGCCGCACAGCGGGATAAACCGTTGACACTTGGTTGAGGTTTCTGGATAAAAGGGATTCTAAATTAGCCGTTTTAAATAAAAGAAGAACCTATGAGCAATCTTCCAACCTCCAGCAAGAACGTTTTGAACTCGGACGTCGAAATCAAAGGCAATCTGCGCTTTGCCGGCGAATTGACCCTTGAAGGCAAACTTGAAGGCGAAATCAACTCCGAAGGCACTCTTCATCTCGGGGATTCCGCCGTGGTGAATGGAAATATTAACGTCGGGTCAGTGGTGGTACGTGGCAAGATTACCGGCAATATCAACGCCAAGGACAAAATCGAAATTAAAGCGAAGACGGAGCTGTTTGGCGATATTCGCGCCACCAAGCTGGTTATCGAAGAAGGCATCACCTTCGTCGGCCGCACGGACGTAAACCCCAACAAGGTTGCACCGACAGCTCCCAAAATTCCTACAGCCCCTGGCGCGCCCCTGATAGACGGCGCCCGTCCCGCTTCGACCGAACCAGCTAAGCTTGGCGTGCGGTAAATGGCCGCGTCACCAGTTGGGTGGAGGAGCAGGGCCGATGAATGAAGGCCGACAAAATAACCGTGCCGTGCCCGAAGTGTGGGCACGCGCAACAGGAACCCGCATCGGCTTACTCGACCGTTTGTAAGAAGTGCGGGCAGCACTTTCGCATTCAGGACGCGCCAGCCGAGGTTGCGTCCTTCGGCAAAGCTGCGCCTGGACCAGCCAAGGAAACGCGAAGGGTTTCGTGCTTCAACTGTCAAACAGAGCTGGATGTGCCGCTGGCGGCGCAATCCACCATGTGCAAGCGGTGCAGCAGCCATGTGGATTTGAAGGATTACGAGGTTCGCAACACCGTTTCCAAGAATTTCAAAACCAAAGGCCGGTTCGTCATCGAACAGGGAGGCTGCCTGCTCAATACAGACTGCACGGCGACCACCATCATCCTGCGCGGCAAAGTGATCGGAAAGCTGGTCGCGGAGCAAACGCTTGAAATTTACGACGGCAGTGAGATTAAGGGACAATTTCAAGCCGGTCACCTGGTCATTCCCGCTGGTAATCATTTTCGCTGGAACGAAACAATTCGAGTGAAATCCGCACGTATTGAAGGCGAATTGGTCGGCAATATAGTGGCCGAGGGGACAGTGCAGATCGGCGGTTCAGCCCGGGTATTCGGAGATCTGGCGGTGGGCGGAGTGATCATGGAGCCAGGGGCTGTTCTCGTGGGCCAGATGCAAATTGGTCTAAAAAACGTGGGGATGGATCAGCCCATGAAAGCAGGGAAGCCGACCATCTTGGCGAGGTAGTTCAGCGAGCCATAAGTGCAAAGACCAAGGAATCCCATAATGGCCGGAATCTGCACCGCCAGGATAACCATGAAGAACCCATACTGACTCATCCGCCAGAAGGTCTCGTGTTTCATCTGAATGAGGTTCTTGATCACATGGGAACCATCGAGTGGTGGAATCGGGAGCAGGTTAAAGAAACAGAGAAACATGCTGATGCGCGCCATCTGGTGGCCGGCATCCGCGAGAAAGGGCGCGTGCGACATGTCTCCGATTCGCGCGACCACCATGGCCAAGGTAGCTACCACCACGTTCATGGCCGGGCCAGCGAGGGAAACGAGCACGTCGTCCATTCGGGGGTTGCGCAAGTTGAAAACGTTCACGGGCACAGGTTTGCCCCAGCCCAGGATAAAGCCCGCCATGCCCGAGCCAGAAGCAGCCAGCGCGACTGTGATCAGCGGAAGAATGATGGTGCCAACCAGTTCGATGTGGGAAACGGGGTTGAGCGTCACACGGCCTTGCAGTTGAGCTGTGTCATCACCACAGCGCCACGCAGCCCAGGCATGCCCGAACTCGTGAAACGTAATAATTACGATGGTACAGAGAAAGCCGGCGAGCCCCTCAAAAAGCAACCTTTGATCCACCGGTAAAACGTAGGCGAAATTGGCCGTGCTTCAATCTGAAAAGCACGATGAAGAGCAGAAATGCGCGGCACATTACGTGAGATGGGCCGATCCTTGAGATTCGCCCCGGAAGGAACTGCTTTTATTCCTCGGCCTGAGGCAAGGTAAGAAAGAAAGTCGAGCCTTCTCCGATCTCGCTTTTCACCCAAACTTCACCTCCGTGCGCCTGAACGATGTGCTTTACGATCGAAAGGCCCAAGCCGGTGCCCCCGGTGTCGCGGGAGCGCGCTCGATCCACCCGGTAAAACCTCTCAAAGATGCGTTCCTTGGAATCTTCGGGGATGCCGGGGCCGTCATCACGGACCCAAACCTCAATCTTGCCCTTTTCATTTTCGCGGGCTCCTACCCAAACGTGGCCTTCGCTTCGGCCGTATTTAAGAGCGTTTTCCACCAGGTTAAAAAAGACCTGTTGCAGGCGATCGGAATCGGCACGTGCTGTCATGGCCTCAGGCAAATCGTTGCAAAGCGTGACGTTCTTTTCCTGCGCGCGGGAGGCGAGGTCATCGTAAACCCGTTGCGCTTCCTCGCGCAGGTTCACGGGATGAAAATTCATCAGCACTTGGCCGCTTTCGAGTCGGGAGATGGTCAGGAGATCTTCGATGAGATAGGTCAGCCGGTCTGTGTGCTTCTCGATGGTCTTCAGGAAGCGCGTGTTCAACTCGGGGTCGTCCTTCGCTCCCTCGAGGAGCGTTTCGACGAATCCTTTGATTAGAGACAGTGGGGTGCGGAGTTCATGGCTGACATTGGCAACGAACTCTTGCCGAGTGTTTTCCAGTTGTTTAATTCGGGTGAGGTCGCGAAACACCAGGATCGAACCATGGAGGGTGCCGGAACGGTCCAGGACAGCCGCCGCGTTCACCTCGACCCATTGTTCTTCCATGCCGGGAAGTTCCAGTTCAAAACCGCGCACGATTTTTTCTTCCGGAAGTCTTTTGGCCAGTTCGGAGAGTTCCTGGATGCGGAAAGCTTCCAGGATAGTCTGGTCGTGAACATTCTTGCTGATGTTCAGGAGCTTTTCCAGTGAAGGGTTGGCCAGTTGGATGCGACCTGCGGCATCAAGCACGAGCACGCCTTCGACCATGCTGTTTAAGAGCGCTTCCTGCTGCGCTTGTTTCTGGCTGCTCTCCTTAACCCGTTCCTGCCGCAGGTTTTGTAGTTCATCGGTTCGGCTGCGGTAATCGGCCAGCATGAGAGCATGCTTCCGTTTCCACCAAAGGTGAACACCGAGCAGGAGGGCCGCCGCCAGAAATGTCAGAAGGGGCCACATTAGACTTTAGGGAGGACCGCATCCTCACGTTCGGAATCACGGCATTTCTTGCGCACTTCTTTAGAACCGTGGCTCATTCTTCCACGAAGCGATACCCAACCCCGCGAACGGTGTCGAGATACTTCGCGGCCAGCCCCAATTTTTCGCGCAAACGCCGCATGTGAGTGTCCACGGTGCGGGTATCAATCAGGTTGTCGTATTCCCAAACGTCCTGGAGCAATTGCTCGCGGGATTGGACGCGCCCGCGGCGTTGCGCGAGCACAGTGAGGAGTTTGAACTCGGTGGCAGTGAGATCGATCGGTTTGCCTTTGACCAGCGCCTGATGACGGGGGATGTCCAGGGAGAGTTCCTTATAATCAATCCGGTCGGCTTTTTCGGCTGGCGCTTCGTTGCTGCGCAGCAGGCGCTTGACGCGCAAAACAAGTTCGCGCGGGCTGAAAGGCTTGGTGACATAGTCGTCCGCCCCTAATTCCAAACCGAGCACACGATCCACTTCACCGGCTTTGGCCGTGAGCATGATGATGGGAATGCCGGAAGTGCGCTGGTCGCGGCGCAGTATTTTGCAAACCTCCAGGCCGTCTACTTCAGGCAACATGAGGTCCAGAATGATGAGCTTGGGCAAAAGGTCGCGAGCCTTCTTGAGTGCTTGCTCGCCGTCCGGAGCAGTGACCACATCGTAGCCTGCCCCTTTCAGGTTGATTTCAAGCAACTCCAGGGCATCGGGTTCATCGTCTATTACGAGGATTTTGGGTTTCATATCGGATACTGAACGGAAATTTTTTGGGTTAGGATTTCTTTGGCTTGCCGCTGTGGCGAATGTCCCGCCCTTCGCACAAGTAGACGACCATCTCGGCAACGTTGGTGGCATGGTCTGCGACCCGTTCCAGGCTTTTGGAAATGACCATCAGGTTCAGGCAGCGCGTAATCGCGCCCGGGTTCTGGGTCATGTAGGTCGCCAACTCCTGCTGGAGAGCCTTATTTCGCGCATCCACTTCGTCATCCCGGGGAATCACGCGCCGAGCTTTGGCCGCGTCTCGGCTGATGAATGCGTCCAAGGCATCCTTGAGCATCTGGAGAGCGATGGAAGCGATCGGTGGGATGTTTGCAGCCTGGCGCAACGCTGGTTCGCGGCTCAGTTCGATCGAGCGTCGTGAAATGGTGGTGGCTTCATCTCCCACCCGCTCAAGGTCATGGGAAACTTTCATGGCCATGGTTACCATGCGCAATTCCATTGGGGCAGGCTTCAAGGCCAGGAGTTTGAGCGCGCCGTCGTCGATTTCCTTTTCCAATTCGTCGATGACGTTGTCGTCTTCCTTGGTCTTGCGGGCCAAATCGTCATCCCGGCGGATCAGAGCTTTGACCGAGCGGTTGACCGCGGTTTCGGCATGGCTGGCCATCAGGAGCAGTTTCTCCTTCAACCCGGCAAGCTGAACTTCAAATGGGTTATCCACAATTGTATTATCGGAACGTAACCGCAGCGGGGCAGCCGTTCCATTCGGAAAAAACGACGGAAGGCTTAGGCCCGCGAACGCTTGCGCCCATCTTATCGAAATTTCCGCTGGTTGACTCATTTCGCAGCCAGCATCCCCGCTCCATGTTACGGGAAGGTTACACATGGGTGAAGTTCCTGTAAAAGCGAAAGACCAGGACTAACCCATGAATCGGGTTGAAATTTGTGGCAGGCCTGTTTTTAATCTCCGCTCTTTGATTGCATTGAATTTATGAACACGACACCTATTCGCGTAGCAGTGACCGGGGCCGCCGGTCAAATTGGCTATTCTCTCCTTTTCCGCATCGCTTCTGGCGCCATGTTCGGGCCGGAACAGCCTGTTATCCTCCATTTGATCGAAATTGAACCCGCTTTGAAGGTTCTGAATGGCGTGGTCATGGAATTGGATGATTGCGCGTTCCCGCTTCTCAAGGGCGTGGTCGCCACCGCGAACCTGGACGAAGGATTTCGGGGCGTGAACTGGTCGCTGCTCGTGGGCAGCGTGCCTCGCAAGCAGGGGATGGAGCGCAAAGACCTGCTCGGCATCAACGGCAAGATTTTCATTGGGCAGGGTAAAGCGATCGAGAAGAACGCGGCCACTGATGCCCGTGTGCTGGTCGTTGGGAATCCTTGCAACACCAACTGCCTGATTGCCATGAACAACGCCCCTGGGATCCCTCGCGAACGCTGGTTTGCCATGACGATGCTGGACCAGAACCGCGCCAAGACCCAGCTTGCGCAAAAAGCCAAAGTGGATGTTACCCAGGTGTCCAATATCGCCATTTGGGGTAACCACAGCTCCACCATGTATCCCGATTTCTACAACGCTCGAATCAGTGGCCGCCCAGCTACCGACGTGATCCAGGACGAGGCGTGGTTCAAAGACACATTTATCCCCACCGTCCAGAAGCGTGGCGCAGCAATTATTGAAGCGCGCGGGCTTTCTTCGGCCGCCTCCGCCGCGAACGCCGTGGTGGATACCATCCGCAATCTGACTACTCCCACGCACCCTGACGACAGTTTCAGCGTGGCGATTTGCTCAGACGGCAGCTACGGGATCGAGAAGGGCTTGATGTTCAGCTATCCTATCCGGAGCAACGGTTCGAAGTGGGAGATCGTGCAGAACGTGCCGGTGAACGAATTCAGCCGCTCAAAGATCACAGCCACGGAAAACGAGCTCAAGGAAGAGAAGAGCCTCGTTTCGGAGTTGCTGCCGAAATAAGAGCCACAGCAGATTTGATTATGGAAGGGCAGGCGATGAGCCTGCCCTTTTCTTAAGCTGAGAGAGCGGACCGAATTCGCTTTACCAAGTCATTGTCCGAAGCGCCTGAACCTTTCAGGTTGAAAACGCTTGCCGCCAGAAAGCGGTCGCGCCATTGCGGAGCCATGAAATGGGAATCTTCCAAGATCGCGGTGCTGAACTTGTAATCGTGTGCATCGCGGCCCTTGGTGAAGATCAGACGACGGGCCGCGTCGGCCAGCGGCTTGGGGTCGGGGTGGGCTTTTAAGTAGCTGAGAATTTTCCGGGAGGCGAGGGTGCGGTCTTTGCTCACGTCGGAAAAGATTTCGCTCACAGCTTCCGCGCCGGTGGTTTGCAGCGGGGCGGGTTCGAGTTCATCGAGGCGCGGGCCTTTGTCCTGCTTGTTGCCGCGGTAGAGCGGCATGAAAGCGACGTTCTGGAGCAGGAGCAGTTTGCGGGTTTCTTCGTCGCGGCAATGCTGCCATGAGTAATGAACGGCGTTGGTAAAGGTGCTGGCGTGTAGGGAAAGAATGCCCGGCGCTCGCATGAGCAGTTCGCCCGCGCCTTCCCAGCAGGCATCAAACAACGATTGCGGCGCCACGCCTTTGTTGAGCAGTTCCACCGCCCGCTGGCTCATGTCAAGCGACGAGCCCTGGCGCACCATTTGAAAAAGCTCCTTGGTCGCTTCGGGATCGAGTTTGCCGTCCAGCCATCCGGGGCGTATTTGCTTCAACCGTTCGACGTTCTTTCGGTAAGGGCGATCAGCCGGGAGATCAGCCTTGGATGGGTTTTGTTTCTCGCCATCACGGTCGAGCAGAGCGTAGGCAACGGAGCGCAGGATCGGTTCTGCATGATGCCAGCCGATGGCCTCCAGTGCTCGAAAGCTGTTCGCCACAAAAATGGCTTTGTGTCCGATTTCCCGGAAATCGCGAGCGCCGTAGCGACAGAACAGCTCGAATATTTCGTGCGCGCCGGTTGTGCGGACGAGTCCAACGATTGCCGCATCGGCAGCAGCTTCGTCCCAGCTATCCATCGCCTCCGTGAAGGCTTGTTTGGCTTTATGGCTGGGCGGGACTTTGGATTCTTCAACGAGTCCCATGGTCCAATTACCTTCGCGTTCATCGGCGGCCTGGGACGACTTGAACTGATCGATGGCCCAGAAGATGGGCAGCCAGCGTTCTTCGTCCGGCGAGGAGAGGCTCGCGATGTGGGCCGAGTTGACCACGAGCACGGCGTGGAATTTGAAGCCGACCGGGCGGGGCTGAATGTTACGGACTCCGGCGAGAAAAAGCGCCGCGAGCACTTCGCGATACGTGGTGCCGGTGCGGATCCGGTGCGCCACTTCCTCCAGGACGCGCTCCCTCGGGGTGTTCTCCAGCAACCGGACGAGCGGCTCAATCTCGGGATGAAATTGGACGAACCGCGGAGGCATTTTGGCGTCAGCCGCCGAGACAGATGGCAGGTTGCCAAGAAAGCCGAAGTCACCCAGGCCGGCCAACGCGCCGGTGGCCCCGGTCCATTTTAAAAAGTTCCTGCGTCTCATTGTTAAGTCCGCTGCATTCGCGAAACTGCGGTTACTTTTTCTTTTCCACCGGCTTGCCGGCTTTTTCCCAGGCGCCCATTCCGCCTTCCAGGTTGTAAAGATGTTCGAAATTCATTTTGCCCATTTTATTGCAGGAGCGGGCGCTGCGGCCGCCGGACGCGCAATGCACGAGATACGGTTTGCTCTTGTCCAGTTTGGCGATCTGCTTGTCAAAATCCTCCGAATTGAAGTCGATGTTAACCGAGCCCGGGATGTGGCCATCACCATATTCTTCCGGCGTGCGGACATCGAGCACCACGTTCTTTTTGTCCGCGCGCAGCTTGTCGAATTCCTCGGCATTGAGGTTCTTGTATTTCTTCTCCGGCTTGGCATCGGCGGCATGCAGTGAGCCAGCGAGTAGGAGACAAAGGAAAATAATGAACAGGCAAGCGGTTTTCATAGATTCATGCATAAGATAGCGGCCGGTGCGGGTGTGTCCAGCTTGATGGTTTGAGGATATACAAATGAAAACTGGCTGCAGGCCTTTGATAGAAAGGAACGGGGGTTGCGAAGGTGGAGAGTTTCCCGATATTTGCCGACGGAGAACAAGCTTTGATTCATTTCCCGACAATCCCCGAGATAACCCGATATTTCCCGATTCGGGTGGTTTTGGAGACTGGGAGTTTCGCGATATTTCCCGGCATTACGCGACGCGCATTTCGCGACAGAACCAGACGTAATCGGATCGGGACGTAGCCGCGAAAAGGCGCAGGATTCACAAAAGGGAACGCGGATCGTTTTGATGACATGAAGCTTCTGCGGACAGGCAGAGAACCGAAAA
>JAQGOV010000197.1 GCA_028293425.1 Verrucomicrobiales bacterium | reverse complement strand
ATTTCGTAGGCATGCAGGATATGGGTGAAGAATTTGCCTGCTCCGTTGTTAGTGACATGAACATAGAAGATGGTGCTGCCATCCGCACTCACAACAGGTGCGCGACTGTTTACGGCAGGAGAAAGGTTGCCTTGTATGCTTTGGCCCAACCACCTGGTAATTCCATTCCCAATGTCGTGGAAAAAGCTGTCTGCCTCGATATTTGTGTCCGAGCCTGCAAGGTCCCCGTCGTAAGCGGAAAAGGCGACCACCTGTCCATTGCTGCTGATGGAGTTTGGGTTCAACCAGGATGCTGAAACCGGGGTTACAGCAGGAGTGTTCGAATGAGCTTCAGAAACCAGGATGTTGGAATCAGCCGAGTTGTCATGAACAAAAATATCGCTCGCTGAATTGTTGTCGTTTGGAACAAGGCTGCCCACGGCCGTTGCGAATGCAATCCTTGAACCGTCAGGGCTGAGAGCAGGTGTTTGAAGAAAAATATCTCTCATGCCAATTCCATTCGTATCATGAGAGCTTAGCGTGGTCGTTTGAGTATCCAGATCGTGGTGGAAGATGTTAAACGTCAAGGTCTGATTGGTAGTGAGTGGCTCCCCTTGACCCGTACTACCACCTTGGAAATCTATAAAAGCGGAAACGAAGGCAATTTTACGGCCATCACGGCTCAGAACGGGAGCTAAAGACTGCGCTCTGGCGGGCTGATTATCCAAGCCCCTCGAGATTATACGCGAGGTAGAGGATTGGGTGTTATAGAGGACAATTTGTCCATTGCCGAACGTAACAAAACGACCGTCTGGAGTAATGGCCGCAGGAGTCGAAATAACAGTATTGGAAGTAATCAGGGAGGTGACTCCGCTTGCCATGTCATACCGCAGAAGGAATGACGAGAAGGCAAAGTCATTAGAAAAGCGAGGGACCGCATAAACCAGTAAGCCACCATTTTCACTCATTGCAGGAAGACCACAGATGAACGACTGGTTGACAAAGTTCGTGGCTCCAGCGCTCGCCTGGATGGTTGTCCCGGCGACCATATCGCGAATATATACATGTTTATTCGTGCCGACTGTGCCATTGACGAGGTTTGTGGCTGCACTGAGAAACAAGACAAACCTCCCGTCCGGTGTACTTCCGGCGAGTTCGGATCGACTGCTTCCAGTGCTCACACCTGTCGAATCCACGCTGACAAGAAACGTCCTGTTTAAACCCACATTGAAGGCGAACACATCGGGAGCATCGTTTGTATCCGCTTCCGACACGAGGTTGGAAGCACTGCTTTCGAAGAAGACCCAATTCCCATCCGCAGAGATAAGAGGATAGCTGCTGTAAAGGGGGTAAGTTGCCGAAGGAACCGGGCCGAGAGCATTGGGAGCCAGATGGCCCTTACTGACCAAACGCGTTTCGCCTGATGTGATATCTCGCCAGAAAACGTCCATGGCATTGTTGGTATCTCCCAAAATCAAATTGCTGGCAGCACTGGCGAATGCCACAAACTGGCCGTTCGAAGAAATGGAGGGATAATTCGCGTCTGCGTCGGCGCCGCCTTTGCCGGTGTGACTGACGCTGACCAGGCGTGTTGTGCCGGTCGTAAGATTCCGGACAAAGACATCCAGGTTCAGCCCATCGTTGTCGTTTGTTACCAGATTGTTGGCCAGACTGGTGAAAACGATCGATTGACCGTCGGCACTGAAAGCCGGCGTAAACGATGGACCAGCGCCCGAAGCACCTGCCTGTGAGACTGTGGAAACAGAAACCGCCGGCGATGGTTGGGCTTCACCTAAAACTTCCAAGCACAGCAATGCGGTTACAAGACAAACCAAGAAATAGACTGCGGATTTTGACGGGGCTGGCATGGCTATAGGAGTCCAGAACTGGTTCAAGGCATTAAGAGATGAATCGCGAAACTGTCCTCCAACTTTCGCAATACGAGTGGCAAGTCGTTGTTTGCGAGTTGCTCGACTCGCCCGTCCACATAGAGGAAGTTACCAATTACGTTGTGAAGACCGTTCGTCCACTTGATCGAAGGATCAAGCCCAGGAAAATCTCTAAAATTAATACTCCCGGGAGAGTTCCCGAAGGCCGAGCAGGTTACGAGGTTTTGAGACAAGCGCAGGTTTCTATCCCCGGCAAGCAGATCACCCGGCGTTTGCGGCAGAGGGTGCCCAAGAAAATAACTGATGGCAGAATTGCGAAAGTTCGCGTGAAACAAGCCTCGGTGAGGGTCAGCGGAAAATTCGGTCGCGGGTCGCTTGGTGTCGCTTGGGCAAGCAAGAATCTTAGGATTGCCCAGTTCATTCGAGATAGCGGTGAATTGGACCCAAGCGCTTGTTCCCCCTGGGGGTACCACCCTAGTGCCGCCTTCGGAGACGGATACTAAGGAAGGGAAAGCGTCGTCGTGGTCGTTTGCCCAGATTTGAAATGCACGGCCAACTTGGCGCAGGTTGCTGACGCATCCGGCCTGATCCATGCGGGCCTTGTTCGTAACAGCGGGCACGGCTACTCCGGCCAGGAGCGTAAGACCGGCCAACACGATGCAGAGTTCCAGACGGTTGAAGGCTTGTTGGGTTTGCGAATACTTAGGTGGGATGGTATCAGCATCGTATGCTATGTAGTCAGGGTCCTCAGGGCTCATGGCGTGTTGGGGGATAGTGGCATAAAGGTAAAAAAAATGGAAGCTGATTTTTGGCGCGCTGCGCGGCGATCTAACAGGTCCCCATGCAGCGTGAGGCTGCGGGCACGCGAGTGGATATTGGCTGGAATGATCTGTTAACTTGGAATTAATGAAATGAGATAAAGGGATTGGACAAAGTGGCGCGACGAGGAAACAAAAAACCGGGAGATTAGGAGGGTGAGACGAAGAGGCGGGGCTGCCGTCAAATCAGGATCTTCTTCACCACTTCGCCAGCCACATCCGTCAGGCGATAATTTCTTCCCTCGGATCTGTAGGTGAGCTTTTCGTGGTTGATGCCGAGGCAATGGAGCATGGTGGCGTGGAGATCGTGGACGTGGACTGGGTCCTCAAGGAGGTTGTAGCCGAAGTCGTCGGTTTGGCCGATCGTCAGACCGCGCTTGATGCCGCCACCGGCCATCCAAAGGCTGAAGCAGCGGGGGTGATGATCGCGACCGAAGCTGTCCTTCTTGATTTCGCCCTGGCTGTAAGTGGTGCGGCCGAATTCGCCACCCCAGATGACCAGCGTATCTTCCAACAGCCCGCGAGTTTTGAGGTCTTTGATTAACGCAGCTGAGGCTTGATCGGTCAGCTTGGCTTGCTTTTGAATTTCCTTGGGGAGGTTTTGATGGTGATCCCAGTCACGGTGGCAGAGCTGGATAAAGCGAACGCCTTTCTCGGCAAGGCGGCGGGCGAGCAAGCAATTATTGGCAAAGGAAGACTTGCCCGGCTCGGCCCCGTACATGTCCAGAACGCTCTTCGATTCCTTGGAAATATCCATGAGCTCGGGAACGCTGGTCTGCATGCGGAAGGCGAGCTCGTAGTTCTCGATATGGGTGGCGATTTCAGGGTCTCCCAGGTTACCCAGTTGGATGCGATTCAGGTCCTGCATGCGGTCGATGAGCTGGCGACGGGCCTTCTGGCTCATGCCGGACGGATTGGAGACATAGAGGACGGGATCGCCCTGGCTGCGGAATTGCACGCCCTGGTAATTGCCGGGGAGAAAACCGTTGCCCCAATAACGCGCCTGAAGCGGCTGACCGCCGCTGCCCGACAGGAGCACGACATAGCCAGGCAGGTTTTCGTTTTCGCTGCCGAGACCGTACGTCACCCATGAGCCCATGGTAGGACGGCCGGGCTGCTGGTTCCCGGTCGCAAAAAAGGTCACCGCGGGATCGTGGTTGATTGGGTCGGTGTACATGGAGCGGATGATCGTGATGTCATCCGCGATGCCGCCGATGTTCGGGAGCAACTCCGAAAGTTGCGCACCGCAGTTCCCATAGCTCTTGAACTCATATGGCGAACCAACGACGAGCAA
This sequence comes from Verrucomicrobiales bacterium, assembly GCA_028293425.1. Taxonomy (GTDB): domain Bacteria; phylum Verrucomicrobiota; class Verrucomicrobiia; order Limisphaerales; family JAQGOV01; genus JAQGOV01. The sequence goes on along the minus strand of JAQGOV010000197.1, from coordinate 2,727 downwards.
TTGTTTCTGGCCGGAGGTCATGCCCGTGATGCGCTGGTCGCCACGGACCGATTTGGGAAGCTCCGTGCCCGTGAGTTCTTTGAGCTTCGGCTTTGGATCGAACAGGTCGATGTGCGAGGGAGCGCCGGACATGAACAGGTAAATGACTCTTTTGGCGCGCGGGGCAAAATGCAAGGGATTGATGATGCCCTTGGAGACCAAGGAAGGCGCTGCCGGTGCTGCCCCGAACAGTTCCTGGTTGAGCAGCGAGCCGAGCGCAACCGCGCCCAACGAAGTGGTGCTGCGGCGCAAAAAAGCGCGCCGGGTCAGGACCTTATTGATGTCGTTTTGGAGAAACATGACTACTTGGTGATGGTTTCGCTCAGGTTCAGGAGCACGTTGGCCACGCCGGTCAGGGCCGCGAGCTGGACCGGATCGCCCTTTGGCTTGGGTGACTCGCCGATGGCGATGAGGTCGGACGCGGCTTTCTGGTTTTCTTTATAGTTTTCCACCTGCTCATTGTAAGTTTGCTCCAGGATTTTGAGCTCCTGTGCGGTGGGCTTGCGGGCCAGCACGAGGCGGAAAGCGTAGGTCAATTGTTCCGTCAATCCAGCGCCGCCTTCCTTGAGAATCCGGGCCGCGAACGTGCGCGCTGCCTCGACATAAACGGGGTCGTTCATGAGGACGAGCGACTGGAGAGGCGTGCTGGTGCGGGGACGCTGCACCGTGCAGACCTCGCGGTTCGGGGCGTCGAAAGTGGCGAAGGATGGATAATGCACGGCGCGTTTCCAATAAACATACATGCCGCGGCGGTAGAGATCCTCGCCCTTGCTTTGTTCATACTTGCGATCGGTGACTTCCCAAAGCCCGGACGGCTGGTAGGGACGCACGCTTTCACCACCAATCTTGTCGTTAAGCAATCCGGACACGGCGAGCGCGTTATCACGGATAAACTCGGCATCAAGACGCAGCCGGGGGCCGCGGCTCAGCAATCGATTGTAAGGATCTTTTTCAAGCTGCTTCGGATTGACCGCAGAGGATTGCCGGTAGGTGGCGGACATGACCATGAGCTTTACCATGTGCTTGATGTCCCAATGGCTGTCCATGAATTCGGTGGCAAGCCAATCGAGCAACTCGGGATGACTCGGCCAGTCGCCCTGCGAACCGAAATCATTGACCGTTTTGACAATGCCAGTGCCGAAGAACGTAGCCCAGAGGCGGTTGATGTTCACGCGGGCGGGAAGCGGATTTTCCCGCGAAACGAGCCATTGCGCCAGGCCGAGTCGGTTGGTGGGGAGACCGGGCGCGAGCGCGGGCAGGAAGGCCGGCACATTGGCCGCCACTTTTTCGCCTTTCGCCTGGAAGTTGCCACGCACGAAGATGAAGGTGTCCCGCGGCTTCGGCAGTTCCTCCATCACCATTGTGTTGGGAATTATCTTCAGCAACGCATCCTTGTCCGCCTTCAATTTTGCGAGGGCTTCCTCCGCTTGCTTTAAATCCGCGGCGTAGTTTTGTTTGAAAAATTGGGCGAGTTCCTTTTTCTGGTCGGGACTGCGCTTCTCCTCGGGAACCGCGAGGAGAGCCAGTTGAGGACCCTGGGCGAGAGCTTCCACTTCGCTTGATTTGAGAGCGCGACTGTAGCAACGGAGGTCATCGATGGAGCCCTGGTAGGGAAGCGAACTGCTGCGCTTGCCGATATGGAACGGCAAAGAGTTGGTGATGCTGGCAGAAAGTTTGTCGGTCTTCACCTCAAGCGGAATTTCTTTTCCATTTGCATAAACCTTCACGCCCTTGGCTTTGCGGGAACCGTCGTACGTGACAAAGATGTGCTGGTAGATGTCCTTGGGGAGGGCCTGTTTGGCGGTCACCTTGATGGCATTATCAGGCCACTTGCTGATGATGTGGACGGTGGGTTTGCCTTCTTCAATCAAAAGGTCAAAGCCACGGAAATCGGCTCCATCATCCATTTTACTGAGAATGGCTCCGCCTTTTTCTTTAAACTTGGTCCAACAGCCGAAGGAGAATGCGTTGGTGTAATCGAATGCTATTTCCCGGCCTGCCTCGATGTAAGCCCCCTGCCCGTCCAGCTTGAGACCTTTGCCCAATTTGCCACTGCCATAAACCGGTGTATTGGTGGGGCCAGACTTGTAAACTCCAAGGAGTTTGCTTCCCCGGATTTCCCCTTCCAGCGTCTCATCAAAAGTAAAACGTGCGAGGGCATCCTGGGGTTCCCTGGCATCCTTGAGGCTGGTGGCCATAATTTGCTCCCATTTGTGCTGGGCGGCGGGGAGTTCCGCCTCCCGGGATTTAACGAGCTTCTCGGCCTGGGGAAGCGATTGATCGAGCGCGGACAATTTTTGTTCCTGGTCCTGAGTGGGAATCATCATGCGAGGCCTCGGATTCTCCGTGCGGGTGCCATCCAGGCCGCTCTCGGGCACATTGTGGAAAAAGGCGTAGAGCTGATAGAAATCCTTCTGGCGGATGCGGTCGTACTTGTGATCGTGGCACTCGGCGCAACCAATGGTCGTTCCCAGCCAAACGGTGGCGGTGGTATTCACGCGGTCAACGATGTACTTGGCGAGGTATTCCGCCGGGTCGGCGCCCCCCTCGTCGTTGGTCATGACGTTGCGGTGAAAGCCGCTGGCAGTTTTTTGATCGCGCGTTGGATTCGGAAGCAAATCGCCTGCGAGTTGCTCAACCGTGAATTCGTCAAAAGGTTTGTTGCGATTGAAGGAGTTAATGACCCAA
>JAQGOV010000038.1 GCA_028293425.1 Verrucomicrobiales bacterium | reverse complement strand
CCTCCGCAATGCCCCAGATGGCACCAGTGAAAGCGACGGCAATCCCCTGGAACGGACCGTAGATCGTTACGCCGTTTTGGAAGGCAATTTGCAGATCATCGGCTCCGCATTCCTCGGAATCACGGTGCAGTGCGCCCGGTGCCACGACCATAAGTTTGAGCCGTTCGCTCAGCGCGAGTATTACAGCCTGCAAGCCCTGCTCTTGCCGGCCTACAATCCAACGAAATGGCTGAGCCCGAAGGAGCGCCCGGTCATGATCGGCACCGAGGCCGAGCGCAAAGCCAACAAGGAAAAGCTGGACACTTACGGGAAGGAATCTAAAGCCCTGCAGGAGAGCCAGGAGGGTCTGGTCAAGCCGTTGCGCAAGCTCCTGCTGGATGAAAATCTGCAGAAGTTACCTGCCGAAACCCGCACTGCCTTGAACAAAGCGCTCGAGAAAAAGGAGAAAGAGCGCAGTGAAGAGATGAAAGCGCTGCTGAAAAAGAATGCGAACCTGGTGGAGATTCAGAGCAAAGACCTGCAAAAGCGGTTTCCGGAATTGGCGGCTGCGATTCGCACGAGTGAGGAGGCCTTGAAGAGCCTGGAAAAGCGGCGGCCATCTCCTCTGCCCCAGATCTCGATCCTCAGTGAAACGCCGGACCCGGTACCCGTCCATCACGTGCTGGTGCGTGGAAACTACGCCAAGCCCGGCGAGGAAGCGCCACCAGCGGTTCCGGCTTTTTTGCACGGCGACTCGTTTTCAGTGCAACCAGCCTCTAACACCAGTGGACGGCGCCTGGCATTTGCGCAATGGCTCACTTCACCGAAGCATCCCACTTTTGCTCGCTTGGCGGTGAATCGCATTTGGCAGCATCACTTCGGCGTTGGGATCGTTCCCACCTCGGACAATTTCGGTGTCACCGGAGCAAAGCCAAGCCATCCGGAACTGCTCGACTATCTTGCTTCCGAATTCATCCGCACGGGCTGGAGCGCCAAAGCGATGCACCGAATGATCGTGAATTCCGCTACCTACCGGCAATCGGCCACAATGCGGGAAGAGTCCTTCAAACAGGATCCGGATAATCGACTCCTCTGGCGTTTCCCCATCCAGCGGCTCGATGCTGAGGCAGTTCGCGACTCTATCCTGGCTGTGACCGGTGAGTTGGATGCCAAAAGCGGAGGACCTTATGTGCCAAAGGCTAAAACTGCCGAAGGCGAATACGTGATCAACGAGACGGAGCCTGGGGCACATCGCCGCAGCCTTTATCTTCAACAGAAGCGGACTAACCCCATCACTCTGCTCGACGTGTTCGATCCGGCCAAGATGAACCCCAACTGCGCCCAACGCACACAATCCACCGTAGCGTTGCAGTCGCTCACGCTGCTCAACTCCGGTTTCATCCGGACCCGCAGCAAAGCCTTTGCGCAAGGCGTCCTGAAGGAGCCCCAGCCTGTCCGTGTTCAACGCGCGTTTGAACGAGCCATGGGTCGCCGTCCATCACCGGCGGAAATTCAGGCAGCGGAAGATTTCCTGCGAAAACAGGCGACGGAGTATTCCGATAAACCAAACCCGGAACTGGCCGCCTACACGGATTTTTGCCAAATGATTTTCGCAAGCAACGGGTTTCTCTACGTCGAATAACTATGAAAACGAAAGTCGCATTGCTGGGTTCAGGCTTTATCGCCGACATCCATATGGAGTGCTACCATCGGTTCATTCCGGATGCTGAAGTTGTAGCGGTGTATTCACGTGACGCCAAACGGGGCAAGGCTTTTGCCGCAAAACATCACATTCCCGAACACTACGACAGCATTGAAGCGGCCATTTCAGAATCCGGCTGCGACGTGGTGGATGTATGCCTCCCGAACTTTTTGCACTTCCGGGCGGTGCTCGATGCCGCCGCCGCCGGCAAGCACATCATCCTGGAAAAGCCTATTTCCCTGACCTTGGAAGAAGCGGATGAAATGATCGAAGCATGCCGAACGGCAGGCGTGAAGCTCATGTATGCGGAGGAACTGTGTTTCGCCCCAAAGTATGAGCGGGTCCGGCTGCTGGCCAAGGAAGGGGCCTTCGGCCAAATTTACATGTTGAAACAGGCCGAGAAGCACAGCGGCCCGCATAGCTCCTGGTTCTACGATGTGAACCAATCCGGTGGCGGCGTGCTGATGGACATGGGCTGCCATGGGCTGGCCTGGTTCCGCTGGATGCTGGGGGGCCGTCCCAAAGCTCTGAGCGTGACAGCTTATATGCACAACGGATTGCTCCACAAAGGCCGCACCGAAGGCGAAGAAAATTCGATTGTGATCGTGGAGTTCGAGGGGGGAGCTATTGGGATGGCGGAAAATAGCTGGGCCAAACAGGGCGGCATGGAAGACAAGGCTGAGGTTTATGGCACCGGAGGCGTTTGTTACGCGGATTTATTTCAAGGCAACGCGGCACTGACTTACAGCGAAAAGGGATACGGCTACGCCATGGAAAAGGCCGGTTCGACGCAGGGCTGGACCTTTACCGTTTTCGAAGAGGCGTTCAATCAGGGCTATCCCCAGGAATTAAAACATTTCATCGAGTGTGTTCGCGAGAACAAGGAGCCGCTTGTAACCGGTGAAGATGGCCGGGCGGTCCTCGAACTGATCTACGCAGCATATGAGTCCGCTGGCACTGGGCGCAAAGTGCAACTGCCTTTCACACCCAAGGTGGACAAGCCGGTGGACCTTTGGTTGAAAGGCAAACAAAGCCAATGAAACTGCCATTCGATTTCGGCTGCAATCGCCGTTCTTTTCTGAGCTATGCCGCGGGAGGTCTCGGTTACCTGGCTTTGGCACACCTGCTCGAAAAGGAAGGGGTGACGGCCACGCCGATTGCCGGCTCACACCCTCTGGCCCCCAGGGCACCTCACTTTCAACCGAAGGCAAAATCGGTGATCTGCCTGTTCCAGCACGGCGGGCCCAGTCAGATGGATTTGTTCGATCCCAAACCGGAGCTGAACAAATGGAACGGCAAGGAGTATCCCGGCAAAGACCTGGAAGTTCATTTTGAAAAACAGGCCGGCAAGCTGCTGGAATCTCCTTACAAGTTTCAACGTCATGGCCAGGCAGGCGCGGAACTCTCCGAATTGCTTCCGCACACAGCAGGGATCGTTGACGACGTGACTTTGATTCGATCGATGGTCACGGATTCGATCGATCACGAATCCGCGCTCCGCATTATTCATTCGGGCAAATTCCAGGCTGGGCGGCCTACCTGGGGGTCCTGGGTCATTTATGGGCTTGGGACGGAGCGCCAGGATTTGCCAGCTTACGTGGTCCTTTCAGACCCGGCTGGATTGCCGGTGGATGGAATTCGCAATTGGACTTCCGGCTGGCTGCCCGCGATTTACCAGGGAACGCAAATTCGGTCCGAAGGCACCCCGGTGTTCAACCTGCACACGCCACCGGACATCACCGCCAAGGCGCGCGCGAACCAGTTGAGCTTTCTCGAAAAATTGAATCGCGCCCACCTGGCCAGCCATCCCGAAAATTCGGAGCTGCAAGCTCGCATCAGCAATTATGAGATGGCGGCCAAGATGCAAACCTCGGTGGACGAAGTTTTGAACATTGAGGGGGAGTCCGCGGAGATCCGAAAGCTCTATGGCCTCGATTCTTCGCACAAGCCCACCGCCAATTATGCGAAACGCTGCCTGATGGCGCGGCGGCTCGTCGAACGCGGAGTGCGCTTTGTTCAGATCTACCTGAGCGGGCAACCCTGGGATACGCACGACAAGAATGCTTCCCGGTTGAAAGACCTCTGCCAAATGACCGACCAGCCAAGCGCTGCCTTGGTGAAGGATTTGAAGCAACGCGGCTTATTGGATTCGACAATCGTGCTTTGGACGGGCGAATTCGGACGCCTGCCGATTGCGCAAGGGAAGGATGGCCGCGACCATAACCGCCAGGCGTTTTCGCTCTGGATCGCCGGAGGAGGCTTCAAGAAGGGGCTTATTTACGGGGAAACGGATCAGTTCGGAGGCAAAGCGGTCAAGGATGTAGTCCAGGTCTACGACCTGCACGCAACACTCCTTCACGCACTCGGGCTGGACCACGAAAAATTGGCCTACCCGCACGAAGGGCGCATGGACACGCTGACGGACGCGGTCGTAAGCGATGCAGAAGTGGTTAAGGCGCTTCTGGCGTGAGCACCGCCACGGGCTGAACCCAGGCTATTTCGTTTTCAGTTGGCGGATGAGGAAAGCTGCGTTTCCTGGAAGAAATGACCTTGGCGCGAACATAGATCTCATCGCCTTTAAACCGGTAGGTCGCATTGGTTCCTGGAACCTCCGCCAACACCTTTCCGATGTCCTCGCTGTAACGCCGAGTCACGCCCTGCACCGCATTGGTTGGCATCGGTCCTTGTTCACTTGATGGGTTAAAGCCTTTGCGGGTGCCGATAAATTGTGTGATGTAGGTCACGTTCGTCTCCCCTTCAATGCTTACTGAAATGTGGTCCCGGACTCTTTCCACATCCATCAGGCGGACACCGGTTGAAGCATAAAAGTCGCCCTTCTCCATCGCTTCGAACAAAGCTTTGGGGCTCAACTGTGCAGCCTTCACCATGATCCAACCCCGCCCTGGATTATTGTTAGCCGGGCCCAGCTTCAGGTAATTATGCGAGTCATCCACGGCAAGGCCATACATCACAGGCAACCCGAGTTCCGTCAGCCGAAAGGTCAACATGATGTCCCACACTCGCTCCACACTGGCGTGGATTTTGTCGCCAATGTTCTTCACGTCCCCGTGCCCGTTATAAACCTCGAAAAACCGGTCACGTTCCACGCGCATCAATGTTTCCGCCGGGATAGCCCAGCCGAAATTGGGATGATTCACATGCACCAGGATCGGCTCCCCTGTCTTTTTCCGCTGCTCAACAACGGCATCGATGCTGCGTTGGATCACATCCAGCACATTGGTGCCATGCTGCGGCTTCACCAACCCACGAACGTTCGAGATGTTTAAGTGAATGGGAACATTCTTGTAGGCATCGCTCAGTTCTTCACTGGGGACGAGCAGGAAGCGTTCAGGCTCCTCAAACCAGGAGCGAAATTCCGGGAGCGTCTTCAAACGCACCTGCTGCTTCCCTTCCAGCGACCGCTGGATAACCCAGTTGGATCCGAACGTTTCCAAGTAACGGTTGAATGCGAGTTCCTTCTTTGGCGTGTTGGTGACGGTCAGCCATTTTGAGCCTTCCAGTAGGACGTTGTGGTCAGAGAGCGCGAGGAAATTGTAACCTTGGTCCTTGTACCAGTTCACAATCATTTCCGGGTAATCATCGCCATCGCTCCAAAGGGTGTGGGTGTGTAGATTTCCTTTCCACCATTGGGGTGTTTTGGCGATCTGAGCATTTGACGCCGAAACCACGGACATCCAGGCAAGGGTGATGGACAGAAATGTCCGAAAGCGCAATTTCATCTCGACGCGGTCTGACTGGCTTTCTCCAGCGGTACCGAATCCATGGTCTTCACCAACTGGCCTTTGGCGGTTTCGTAGATTCTGATTTTCCCATCAAAACCTCCCACAGCGACGTAGTTGGTTTTCGGATGGAACGCCAGGGCGAAAATCGCTCCCTCGAATCCTTTCAAGGTGGACACCCGCTTCCAATCCTTGGTGGAGTAAACCTTGATTTCGTTCGCACTGCCCGCCGCGCCCAACAGGTTTCCGTCGGGACTGAATGCGACCACGTGCGCAGGGCCGGAAATTCGTTCTGTTTCTTTGATGAACGCGGGTTCCTTGCCCTCTGAACTGCGGTTCGGGTTTTCAGCAATTTTGTAGACCCGGATCATGCCCTGGTCGCTGCCAAAAGCCACCATATCTGCCGAAGGATGCCGTGCGAGGCAAAGAATCGGTTCAGTTTGCCTGTTCAGGTCGTCGACGTATTGGCCATTGGTGGCGTCCACCAGCTTCATCGATTTATCGCGCGACGCGGAAACGTAGCGTTTTCCATCCAGCGCAAAAGCAGTGCCGAAAACCCAATCGCTATGGTTTTCAAATTTGGCCAACTCTTTGCCATCCCGTATCCCAAAGACGCGCGAGGTCCGATCCGCGCAGCCTGCGGCAACCCGATCACCCTGCGGCGACCATGAAAGTCCGTAAATAGAGTCGTTGGATACCTTGAAGGCCTTCACCAGGTTCGTGCCGTCCACATTCCAGATTTGCACCTGTCCGAAAACGCCTGGGGCATTCGCAGCCACGGCCAAATGCTTGCCGTCTGGTGAAAACACAATACTTTCGATGCGGGACGCTTCTCCAAGCAACCGGCCCTTCACTTCCATGTTCTCAGAATTGTAAAGCAGGACCTCGTGAAAGCCTGAGACGGCGAGCAACTTTCCGTCCGCTGAATAAGCCAGAGCAGAAACCACGGGCAATGTCCGGTATTTTGGCGGGTCGGAAGGTATGAGTGATTCCGCAACCTTGGGAGTATCATTAGGCGCGCCCTGTTTGATCCATTTTTCAATGAGCGCCAGTTCAACCTTGGAAAGGGGATCCCCTTCCTTTGGCATCGAAGGCTCCTCGCCGGAGAGCTCTTCCATCAGCGTTCCTGTTTTTGGATCGCCGGCTTTGATCGAGGCTCCGTGTTTCCCACCTTTGAGAATCGCCGGGTAGGTGGTGAGATCGAGTTCGCCCTTTAGCTTTCCAGGGTAATGGCAACCGTTACAGTTGCGTTTGAAGATGGGAGCAATTTGACGGGTATAACTGATTGGGGCCTCTTTGGCGCCGCACTGTTCAGAGCCGCTCACCAACCATAAAAATACCGCTAAACAAATAAATTGCGCCATGGTTTCGCATCATGCGACGAAATGGCGAGAGATCGAATTCAAAACATGTAGGGTTTAGTCCCGCCTCAATGGCACTGGCATCCACTTTGCGGTCTTTTGAGCCGCCCTTATATTGCACAACGATTAAGGAGTTTTATGAGCAATCTCAAAAGCAAAGCCGGAAAGCAAAAACGTGAAGCTCGCATCCTGAAACAGGATCTGACCCGAGGTGGAATGTCCACGGGCGAAGCGGAGCAAAAGGCCGTGAATCAGGTGGAGAAAAGTCGGAAAGCCTCGCTGCGAGCTGTTTCTCAAGCCCGCGACCAGCAGCACATTCACCACCAGAACCAAAGCTCGGGCAAACGCCGGAAGTAACACCTCTTGCAGCTATTTAGCTCCTTTGGCCTCAATATTCTTCATGAGGGCCTTCGCACAAGCCTCGGCGAACGCGGGGTCGTTGATGGTGCAATCCATTTCCACCACTTGGATATCTTTTCGAAGCCCGGTTTTGAGGGAGTTGAACAGTTCCCGATCGGCGGTCGGATCATAAAACTTCTGCCCTGGAGCGCTAATCACGCTGATGGCCTTCTTCGGCAAAAGGAGCGTAACCGGCCCTTTTGAAGCGTTAAGCTTTTCTCTGATGATCTTTCCAAGTTCGGCGCATTCCTCCGGCGTGGTGCGCATGAGGGTCACTTGGGGATTGTGTGGATAAAAAGTACGCCCTTTGAAGCGGGCCGGAACAGATTCGGGTCCGTGGAAATTCACCATGTCAAGGCAGCCGGGCGTAACGATGGCCGGCACTCCCAATCGCGCAGCTGCTTCCAAACGGGTAGGACCCGCGGAAAGGAAGCCGCCTACTAGTTCGTCCGCCCACTCCGTCGTCGTAATATCGAGCACGCCCGCCACCATGCCGGATTCGATGATGGATTCCATGGTTTTGCCGCCGATGCCTGTAGCGTGAAATACGAGCACTTCATAGCCGGCTTCCTCCAGAAATTTTCGGGCATGCGTGACGCACTCAGTCGTATTCCCAAATTGGCTCGCCACAATAATCGGCCGATCAGCTCCAGCCTCGCTCGCGGGCATTTCCACCATTCCGCAAATCGCTCCAGCAGCCCGGGTGAGAATTTGTCGGGAGATGCGGTTCAGCCCGGAAATATCCACAATGCTTGGGAACATCACGATGTCCTTGGCACCCACATATTGCGCGGTGTTGCCACTGGCCAGGGTCGTCACCATCACTTTGGGGAATCCGATGGGCAACGCGCGCATGGCCGACGTAGAAATAGCGGTCCCACCACCACCACCGAGCGAAATGACGCCATCGATCTTCTTTTCCTTCTGAAGGCGCATGAGTACTATCGGTGCGCCTTCGGACATGGCTTTTACGGCTTCGCCGCGATCTTTCCTGGAGGTCAATGCCGCCAGATCGTAGCCCGCCGCACCCGCTACTTCCTGACGAGGAATGTCGGCCTGCAACCTGGGAGCGTCGAGAGTTCCGGTATCAATGACCAGGGTTTTGTGACCCCGCTTGCGAATGAGTTCAGCCAGAAAGGCGTGCTCCTCACCCTTTGTGTCCATGGTGCCAAGAATTGCGATCGTTGCCATAATGTGTGGCCGAAGTTTGTCACACCTGTTTGTGCACAGAAACATTATTTTTCCTGCGCTGAAACGCGCCGGGGCGCATCACCGCCGTCTAAATATGGAGATTGCTTGGATAAGCCTGTAGATTGCGTGGCGGGGAAATCATGAACGACATTGGGAAAATGCTGGTGATAGCCGGGGCGGTGATGGTCGCCGTCGGGGTTGTGCTTTGGACTGGCGTGGGGAAGAATTGGCTGGGGCGGCTCCCGGGAGATATCAGTTACACTCGCGGCAATTTCTCATTCCACTTTCCGCTGATCACTTGCCTTTTGATTAGCGTGTTGCTGACGTTCTTGTTCTGGATTTTTCGACGCTGACTACTTCTTCGCAAAAACCCGATTGGCTTCCTCAAGTGATTCTTTGGAGCCGATGTCGTACCAGGTTCCGGGGACACGCCAAGTGTAAACGGGCTGGAGTGGGTAAAGCCATTGAATGAGGCGCCCGGGCTGATCCGGATTATTGCCCTCGGCGATGTATTGGCGGATCATGGGGACCGACGCCTTCGGATAATAGTAGAGCGCGATCCCGGTCAATGTGCTCTGCGGGTTCCGCGGCTTTTCTTCAAAAAAGGTTATCTTCCCTTCCTGATCGATCGTTATGGAGTTGTACTTCTTGATCTCTTCCAGGTTTCCTACGTCGTAGACCGCCAACACCGGCGCATTCTTCTCGCGGGCGAACTTGCCAAAACCTTCCAGCGACTGGCTGAACAGATTGTCCCCGGCCACCACAATGACATCGTCATCGATTTTCTCGCGTGAGAGCACCAGGTGCAAATCGCCGATTGCACCCAGCTTGTTGGTGTCATCCGTGGACCGATCGTTCACGATCGTAAAGTCCATCGGCGTTTTGTTCACCCGGTAGTCCTGCGACCATTTCTCGAACTGCCCCGCGAATTTCGCGTTCGTGACAATGTAGGTGTGGTCAATGCCCCCGATTGGGATCAGGTTATCGAGCACGTGATCGATCATCGGTTTGCCAGCCACCGGCAGCAACGGCTTGGGCCGGGTAAGGGTCAGCGGGTAAAGACGCGTGGCATAACCGGCCGCAAGGATGATGATTTTCATGTGCGACTATAAAGTTTCAAAAAGGCTTGGGGCCACCTGGCGTACGAGCGCTTCGGACCGTTTTAACACCTCATTGCCGGACTCACAGGTGAGTGCAAAATCAGCCAGTTCCTTTGCCTCGGAGAATTTCAGACGACGCAAGAGGTACTTAACTTGGGGCACATGCGGAGGGGCGACGCTCAACTCGTCCACTCCAAGACCCAGGAGCAGCGGCACCATCAAAGGGTCTCCCGCCATTTCACCGCAAACGCCGGTCCAAATCTTTTGCGAACGTCCCGCTTCCACCGTCATGCGAATCAGGCGGATGATAGCTGGATGTGTCGGCTCGTATAAATGCGCGATCTTGTCGTTCAACCGATCCACGGCGAGGGTGTACTGGATTAGGTCGTTGGTTCCCAGGCTGAAGAATTTAACTCTTTTGGCCAGAGCATCCGCCACCAGGGCAGCCGATGGAATCTCGATCATCGCCCCGATCTCCAGATCCTTGCTGTAAGGAATGCCTTCTTTGTCCAATTCCTGGCGGTACTCTTCCACCAGGGCGTTGGCTTGATCCAATTCACCGAGGCAGGAGATCATGGGATACATCATTTTGATGTTCCCTTCCACGCTGGCCCGAAGAATCGCACGAAGTTGGGCGCGAAAGATGTCGCGTTCCTGCAGGCAAAAGCGAATAGCACGCCAGCCAAGGAAAGGGTTCATCTCCTGGGGCACTTGCAAATGGGCCAGGAATTTGTCGCCACCCAAATCCAATGTCCGAATCACAACCGGACTCGGCTTCAAGGCCGCCGCGACCTGGCGGTAAGCTTGATATTGCTCCTCTTCGGTGGGGAGCCGTTCTCGGTTAATGAATAAATACTCAGTGCGGAAAAGTCCCACCCCCTCGGCCCCGCTGGCAAGAACTGCCTCGGTATCTCCTGGCTGCTCCACATTCGCGGAAAGGATCACCCGGTGGCCATCGAGCGTCAGCGCAGCCTGCTCCTTGGTGTCCTTCAACTTTTCCTGGAGCGTGACTTTCTTTTTAACAAGCTGCCCATACTCAAACAGGGTTTGATCTGTCGGGTTCAGGATGATGAGCCCGTTGTAACCGTCCAGAAGCGCATACTCGCCCGAAACAATTTCCTTGCTGGCCGTTTGGAGACCGACCACGGCCGGAATGCGCATGGATCGCGCCATGATGGCTGTGTGCGAGGTCTTGCTTCCAATGTCCGTTCCAAAGCCAAGGGTCAATTTCTTGTCGAGCAACGCCGTTCGGGAAGGCGTTAAATCGTGGCTGATGATGATGCACGGCTCAGTCATCTTCTTCGGATCAAACTCATCCTCGCGACCCATCAGGTTGTTTAACAGCCGTGATGTCACATCTTTCATGTCCGATGACCGCTCACGGAGGTAATCATCCTCGATAGCGCCCAGCGTCTTGATGTAACGATCGGAAACAACTTTGAAAGCGTACTCGGCTGTCACCTTGTCCTGGTGAATCATCCGCGTCACTTCATCGATCAGAGTGGGATCTTCCAGCACAAGCAGGTGCGCGTCGAAGATGCTGGCATCCTGGGCCCCAAGCGCATCGGTGACTTGCCGTTGCACCTGGTGGATCTGCTGGCGAGTTTTAACAAGTCCCGTTTCGAGCCGCTGGAGCTGAACGGCAATCTCCGCGTCATCCAGCTTATGCGGGTGCAAGGCTTCTTCGTGAGACTTCCCGAGGACGAGAATCCGGCCGCGGCAAACACCCGGTGAAACCGGGATGCCCCGCAAAACCTTTTCTCCAGACCTCGGTGGTTCCTGCATGCTCAATTCTTACTGCTCAAATGCTTGTTTGGAAAGAGATTCTTCCTCGACAAGCCGCTTAATTCGTGCCTTTTCGATGGCTCAAAAGCCACTCGTACAATTTGGGATCTGCATAAGTCTGTGTCCAGGAATCATGGCCCACACCCGGATAAACAGTGAAGTTCACTTCCTTTACGCCATACTTCTTCAACGCGTTGACCATTCGTTCGGACTCGATGAGCGGAACCGCAGGGTCCTTGTCGCCATGGAACACCCAAAATGGCAATGATTTCATGATTTCTTTGCGTTGAGCGTCGAACCCGTGGATTGGAATCGGGCTGCCCCCGCCACAGATCGGCACAACCGCAGCGAAACGCTCCGGATAGGTCAGCGCCAGGTTCCATGTACCAAAGCCACCCATGCTCAGGCCCGTGAGGTAAACTCGGTTGGTATCCACCCGATATTTCTCCTGCACCTCATCCAGAAGCGCGGCTAGGCTTTCGTTGTCCCACCATGCTCCGTCCGGGCATTGAGGGGATACGAGGATGAATGGGAAGTTGGTCATCTTCTCGGCCACCTTGGGTGGACCGTGCACTTTCACCTTGGCCAGGTCGCTCCCACGCTCACCCATTCCGTGCAGGAACAGCATCAAAGGCCACCGCTCCTTCTTTTTGCTCTTATAGTCCTCGGGCAAAAGCAGAAGGTAATTCAGCTTCTGCGTCCGGGTGACCTTCCTCGACAATTTTTCCGGGGTTTGTCTGGATTTAGGCATAGTTTCCTCGCCGCACAACATTCCAGCGCTCACGAAAGCGAGCGCCAACATCAGGGTAATTTTATGTTTCATGTATCTTGGTTGCATCATTTGGAAAGCACGGGAGTCTTGAGTGTTAAGCCAGGATCTCACATCAGCTTGAGCTTGGGTAAATCCTGAGAATCAACCAAACCAATCGGTTCTTTTCGGACATTTACCACGATCAAATCGTCAATATTCCGCTCATTAAAAATCTTCAACGCTTCGGCAGCCAGTGCGGTGTCTTTCACCGAGATGGGATTGCGCGTCATCACCTTTTCCAACGGCCGGGCCAAAACGTGATCGTCCCCAGCCATATGACGCCGCAGGTCGCCATCTGTAAAAACGCCGACCAATTTCCCGCGGCGATTCACCACGCTCACGCTTCCGGACTTGGCGCGGGTCATTACCAGCAGCGCCTCTTTCACCGTGACATCCTGCGGGGCGATGGCGTTGCGTCCATCGCGGCGCATGATGTCACTAACCCTCAACAACAAGGACCGGCCAATCGCTCCCGATGGGTGATGTTTCGCAAAGTCCTGTTCCTTGAAACCGCGTGCCTGCAAAACTGCCATGGCAAGAGCATCTCCCATTACCAGCATCGCTGTGGTGCTGGCAGTCGGCGCCAGGTTGAAGGGACATG
>JAQGOV010000116.1 GCA_028293425.1 Verrucomicrobiales bacterium | reverse complement strand
CGTTGGGCCATGAATGTTCTGGAGCAGGTCCTGCAACGGCTGGAGACGGAATATGCTGGTTCCGGGAAAGGGCATCTTTTCGCTGAGTTGAAGATTTTCCTGACGGGAGATAAAAGCGAGCTCAGCTACGCGGAGATCGCCCGGAAGCTTCAGATGAGCGAAGGCACCTTAAAAGTAACGGTGTATCGTTTGCGGCAGCGTTATGGGCAGCTTCTCCGCATGGAAATCGGAAATACCGTTTCCACAACTGCGGAGATTGATGGAGAGATCCGGCATCTTTTTAGTGCGTTGAGCTGATTGGCATGCCACTTCACACCTTGCTGAAGCGAAGGTGTTAATGAGGCGGGCACCTTGGAAAGAATGAGTTGAGATGTTTCCCGCCCAAAAGTCCGTTCGCTCTTTGTGTAACCTTTTGTATCTTTTGCTTAAGTCTGTAGAGTGACGCTCTAACGCCAAGACCCATGTCCAACCCACAAACTTGTCCTCAATGCAGCGCGGAGTTGCCCACGCGCTCACCGCAAGGGTTGTGCCCCAGGTGCCTGCTTGGCGGGGCGATGAAATGGGGGGTGGAAATGGGAGAACCGCCGACAGGCGTTCCTGCACATGAAGAGAGGGAGAAATCAGCTTCGCCCATTTCCTTGTTGGGGATGAAGATCCGTTACTTCGGGGACTATGAGATTCTGGAGGAGATCGCTCATGGCGGGATGGGGGTGGTTTATAAGGCTCGGCAGCTCAGCCTCAATCGCCTGGTGGCCTTGAAGATGATCCGCTTGGGGCAGTTTGCTTCACCTTCGGTGATTGAGCGGTTCCACAATGAGACGGAGGCGGCGGCCCGGCTGGATCATCCGAACATCGTTCCCATCTACGAGGTGGGGGAGCGCGATGGGTTGCACTACTTCAGCATGAAGCTGGTGGAAGGGAAGAACCTGGAACAGGCCGTTTCCGGGAAGGCTTTTCCGCTGAGGAGAGCCGCAGAGATTTTGGTGAAAGTGGCAGAGGCTGTTCATTATGCGCATCAGCGTGGGATTCTGCATCGGGACCTGAAGCCCGCGAATATCCTGCTGGACCAGAATGGTGAGCCTTACGTGACGGATTTTGGTTTGGCCAAACTGGCGGAGAAAGAGAGCAGCCTGACTCAGAGCTTGTCCATGATGGGCACCCCGGCCTACATGAGCCCGGAGCAGGCGGCAGGCGGAGCCAAGCAACTGACGGTGGCGTCCGATGTTTACAGTCTTGGAGCTATTTTATACCACCTGCTGACAGGCCGGGCGCCTTTCGAGGGCGCGACCGAGGTGGAAATCCTGCGGAAGGTGCTGGATGAAGAGCCTGTGGAACCCAACCGGCTGAATCCCGAAGTCGATCGCGATCTGCAAACAGTTTGCTTGAAGTGCCTGCAAAAGAAGCCGGAAAATCGATATGAGTCTGCACAGGCGGTAGGCCAGGATCTGGGGCGCTGGCTTGCTGAGGAGCCTATTTCGGCACGATCCGTAACCAAACCGGAGAAGCTGCTTCGTTGGTGCCGCCGTAAACCGATGGTCGCCTCTTTGGCTGGGTTGGTCATTGTTCTTCTCCTTACCGTTCTTGTTGGAACGCCTGTGGCGGCTTACCGTATCAGCATCTCACGCCGTCAGTTCGAAAAGGAGCGTCGAGCTGTGCAGGAAAAGGCTCTTGAGGCGAGGCAGAACCTTTATGTGGCGGACCTGAGGTTGGCTAACGACGCAGTGGAGGCTGATGACTTGGGGCTCGCGGCCGAATTGTTAAACAAGCATATTCCTCAGGCTGGCGAAGAAGATTTGCGGGGCTTTGAATGGCGATGGCTTTGGAAAATAAGCCATGGGGATGAATCCAACCGATTCAGCGGCTTTGGAGCATGGACGAAATCAGTTTCAGTTTCAGCGGACGGCAACCTCCTGGCGGTGGCAACGACCTCACACCAACTTACATTTTGGGATTTATCCACCAGACTTCAGGTGATAATTCCCATCCCCTGCACCGAAGTACGGCGGGGGCTCTTTTCACCCGATGGCAAATGGTTTCTTAAATCCGACAAGGAACGGGTGACCGTTTACAAACTCCCAGAGTGGACAGTTCTTGCAGTAATGGATGGCACTTCGACTTTCCTGACGATCTCCGGGAATGGCAGTGTTGTGGCTGCCAGGTGCGCCAGAGGCGTGAAGCTGTGGGATGCAATCACTTGGCGAGAACTGGGGGTTATTCCAGCCAAATTCAATCCTGAATTAACTCTGGATTATGGGTTAACTGTCTCATTTGATGGTAATCTCGTCGGAATAGCCGGGCCCAAAGGCAAAGTATTAGTATGGGATATACGCTCCTGGTCCGAAATCGCGGTTTTCGGTGAAGGTAAGCATCCGGTCACGTGTGTAGCAATTGCTCCTGACGGGCAAACGATCGCCGCCGGTTACGAGAGTGGTTTAGTCACCACTTGGGACCTAACAGGAAAGGTCAAAATTGCAGATTTCCCCGGTCATCGTTCCCTAGTCTCTGGCGCCTGTTTTACGATTGATGCAAAGCACCTCATTACTGTGAGCACGGACCATAACATCAAAGTCTGGAACATTGCGAAAACGAATTTGGCTGGGACCTTGCGGGGTCATGAGGATGAAATTTTTGGCTTGGTCATCGCTCCCGGAAATAGACTTCTGGTGACGGCTGGAAAGGATGAAACCGTGCGAAGCTGGGACTTGGATACCATTCGAGGCAGGGAACTAGTTCCGCATTCTCATGGCGGTGCCGGGACCATCGAGTCCACTGCCAAATCCCAAATCGCAGACAACGAATGGTTCCTGGTCAATGAGGCCATTTTTCCGAGAATGCCCACAATAGCGCTCAGCAACACCCAGGCTTGTCCTATCGGTATCGCCTTCTCGCTTCCGAAAGGTTTTCCACCCCACGTGGTGCCAATGGCTCTTTCTTCAAGTAAGCAATTTCTCGCAGGATTGACCGAAGATTACGAAGTAAGATTGTGGGATATCTTTGCCGGACGATTGATCAAGTGTTCGCCAACCCGGACAAACCTGATGGGCAGCGTTGCATTTTCGCCTGATGCCAAGCTCTTGGCCGCGTGGGGCAAGTCTTCATCAGTTCAATTATGGCTCACTTCTACTGGCGAAAGGGTGGCGGACTTGAGGGGGCACAAAGGCGCAGTAA
>JAQGOV010000113.1 GCA_028293425.1 Verrucomicrobiales bacterium | reverse complement strand
CCTTGAGCACCGAGACCAACGGCATGAAAGTGGAAGGGCTGGAAACCAATTACTTCAGCTACACGTTTGCCCGCACGGCGGAAGGCGAAGCGAAGCTGGACCTGAGCACTGGCTACTACGGTCGGCGCTGGGTTTATACCTTCAACTTTTCTTCTCCAATCATGGGCACTTACGTAAAGGAAGAATTCCGAACGGGACGGGTCAAGCATCGCGATTTTGGAGCATTCCAAATCCTGAGTGGCATCACCAACGCGCCCGTCGCAGGCACCAACATGCCCCCAGCCGGAACGAACGCCATTCCCACCGCACCACCCGCTTCCCTCGCCGGTCTGGCTTATATCTTCCAGACCGGGGAAACCCCGGACCGCCTTGAGTTTCTCACCGCAACCAATGGTGTGGAATTTGAAGACAATGTTCGGACTGGTGACGACAACCCCGACAAATTTGTCACCTACTCCTATAACCTAACCGCTTCGAACACAGCGGCCTTGGTGGTGTATCGTGGCAGTGACCGGGATGAATACACTCTCACCTTCACCCAGGGTGCGCAGGGCACCTTTATCCGCCGGGAATATCGCAGCGGAGCGCTGCACGACACGGATATCGGAGCTTTCAGCCCATCCTCCGTTTCCCTCCAGCCTCCAGTCGGAAATCCTGGCGGGTCAGGCACGAACGCCGTGCCACCTTCCGCGCTCACCGGCCAGGCTTACAATGTCCTTTCTGGTATTACTCCGGATCGCTTGGAGTTTTCCACCGCCACCAGCGGTCTCCTCTACGGCGACAACACCGCTCCCAACAGCTTCACTTACACCTACGCCATCACTGGCGCCAACACCGCCAGTGTCGTGGTGCGCGTGAAGGTGGACCGCTGGGATGAATACGATTGGACGTTCACCGCCGATGGCGCGGGCACCTTCGTCCGCCGGGAATTCCGGAACAGCGTTCTCAATGACACCGACACTGGCACCTTCAGCCGGGTTGCGGGAAACTAGTGGTCAAGTCTTGAGATAAAGCGCAACCACCGGGACCAGGGACTGGCCCGGTGGTTATGCCTCTAAATGGAAAACACTGAAGAAGGCGTGCAATTCGTGAAAAGAGCAACGAACACCCGCCGGTTAGTAGGGCGAGGCTCCTGCCGAATCCCTGATCTTCTCCGCAACAAAAACCAAACCTACATTTGCGTGACAGTGCTCCACAGAATCGCCAAATCCGCCCCGCCACCCTCGCCCGCCAATTTTGGAATTCATCCCCGGTCCTTTTTCCTCCAGACTCCGGCGGTGCGGCTGGCTTGGATCATCTTCTTGTGCGCGGGACTTTTCGTCCCCGCTCTCCGCGCTCAGGTCGGCAACCCTCCCGCGGTTGCGCTCACAAACGAATGGAGCCGCTTGTTGGAAGTCGAGGGTAAGGTCGAATTTCAGCTCTCAGGACGCACCGATTGGCAAACTGCTGCTGCCGGAATAGCCCTGAAGCCAGGAGACCGCGTGCGCACCGATGCTCAAAGCCGCGCGGCCTTGCTGCTTTCGGATAAAAGCATTGTTCGCCTCAGCGAACGCACGCTTCTCGAAATTCAGCCTCCCCGCCGTGCCGAGAAGCGCCGGTTCCGCCTCTCTTTCGGGTCCCTGTTCTTCTTCAACCGTGAGCGTCCCTCCGATGTGGAATTCGAAACCCCTCTGGCCACCGGTGCTGTCCGAGGAACCGAATTCTTCCTGGAAAGCACCGAGATTCCATCCGCTACTCGCCTCGCGTTGCTCGACGGTGCCGTCACTCTCCAAGCCAGCGACGAAACGGTCAACCTCTCCAGCGGTGAGCAGGTCCGTGTTGACGCCGGACAGAAGCCAGTCAAAACAGCGCTCATTGATGCCGTGAACGTCATCCAGTGGGCCCTCTATTACCCGGGTGTGTTGAACCCTGACGACTTGACGCTCACCGATGCCGACAAAACCACTTTGCAGGAATCACTCCAGCGATATGCCCAGGGCGATCTGCTTGGCGCCCTCGCCGCCTCACCTGAGCCGCCTCCCAACAACGCCAATCAACAGATTTACCGGGCTGCGCTCGAATTAAGCGTCGGCCGGGTTGATGCCGCGTTGCAACGCCTCCAAACTGCGCCGGCCGATTCCCGGCTGGCGGTGGCATTGCGCGAGGTGATTGCATCTGTCGCGGGCAAGCCGCAAGTCGCACCGCTCCTCGCCCAGCCCACTTCCACGGAATTGTTAGCCCGTTCTTACGCGTTCCAGTCTCAGACCCGGTTGCAGGAGGCTTTGACCTTGGCCCGCCGCGCTACCCAGCTTGCTCCTTCTTTTGGTTATGCGCACGAGCGCTTGGCCGAACTCCAGTTCGCTTCGGGTTATCGCCGTGAGGCTCTCGCGGAATTAAGCGAAGCCCTTCGTTTATCGCCAAGAAACGCTCAAGCCCATGCTTTGCGGGGATTTATTTACCTGGAACAAAACGAACCCATGCGCGCTTTCGAGAGTTTTGAAGCGGCTCTCAGCTTGGATGGTGCCCTGGGGAACGCCTGGCTCGGCCGGGGCTTGGCCTTGTTTCGTTTGGCAAATCCCGAGGAAGCGCGGCGCTCCATTCAGACTGCCGCGGCTCTGGAACCTCAGCGCGCCTTGTTCCGCAGCTATCTCGGAAAGGCTTTCAGCGACCGCCATGAGCCCAAATTGGCTGAGAAAGATTTCCGCCTCGCCAAGCAACTGGATCCGAAAGATCCCACTCCCTGGCTCTATTCAGCGCTGCATCTCTGGCAGGAGAACAGAATCAACCAGGCGGTCCGTGATCTTGAAAAATCCCTGGCCCTAAACAATTACCGCGCCATCTACCGCTCCCAGTTGCTCCTGGACCGGGATCGCTCTGTGCGCAGCGCGGACCTCTCCGCCATTTATGCGGACGCTGGACTCCAGGAGGTAAGCCGTCATGTCGCTGCCCGTTCGGCGGACGAAGATTACGCTAACTTCTCAGGCCACCTCTTCCTCGCGAATACCTATCAGAGGCTGGAAGATCCCAATCGTTTCAACCTGCGCTACGAAACCCCGAGGCAAAGCGAGCTCTTGCTCGCCAACCTGCTCGCGCCGCCCGGGGCAGGGAACCTCTCCCAGATTTTGGACCAGCAGGAACATCTCCGCTTTTTCGAGCCCCGCCCCGTCGGCTTCAGTTCTCTCACCGAATATCGCAGCAATGGTGATTGGGCCGAGGCGGCTTCCTTGTTTGGAACGGTGGGCGGCCTCAGTTATGCCCTCGACCATGTTTACGAAAGCCAAAATGGCCAGCGCGTGAACGAGCAGTTCGAGCGCAGAACCGTTTCGCTCCAATTAAAACAGCAGGTGACCGCTTCCGACAGTGCCTATTTACAGGCTGGATATTTTAATTCCGCCGCGGGCGACCTGGCGCAGTATTACGATCCCTCGCAGGCCAGCGCGGGCTTCCACGTCACGGAGCGCCAGGAACCGACTTTGTACGCCGGCTGGCATCACGAATGGTCTCCGGGCAGCCACACGCTGCTCCTGGTTTCACGCTTGCCGGACCATCTCTCCCTGCGGAATCCGCAGCCGAACGTCTTGTTTTTTCGTCAAAGTGCCAGTGGCCTCACGGGTGTGGAAACATCGCCCGGCTTCAGCTTGGACTTTGACCGTGAATTTACCCTTTACTCAGCCGAGCTTCAGCATATTTGGCAGACGCCACGGCACGGTCTGGTGGTAGGGGGAAGATTTCAATCCGGTTCCGTGGACTCCGCCGCCATCTTGAACCGCGTGCCGGCTCAGGTCGTCACCGATCAACAAGTGGACACTTCTTTGCAGCGCGAAAACGCTTACGCCTACAGCTTCTGGCAAATCGCCGAACCGTTGCGCTTGATTGCGGGGGTAAGCTACGACCGCCTTGAATTTCCTCAGAACACGGAACTCCCGCCACTGCAGAGTGGCCAACGAACGCGGGATCAGGTTTCTCCCAAGGCTGGGTTATTATATGCCCCGTGGGCAGGAGGACTTTTCCGCGCCAGCTACACACGCTCTCTCGGCGGTTTGTTCTTCGATAACAGCATCCGCCTGGAGCCCACTCAAATCGGGGGCTTCAACCAGGCCTTCCGCAGTCTCATCCCTGAAAGCGTGGCCGGACTCGTCCCCGGCTCCGAATTCGAAACCAAAGCCGTTGGCTTCGACCAATCCTTTCAAACCGGCACCTACTTTGGGGTGGAATCGGAATGGCTCGGCTCTGATGGCTCTCGCACCGTGGGGGTGCTCACAAACGCTTCCTTCTTCCTGCCCTTTCCGGACGCTCCCTCGTCCACCCGCCAAACGTTGCGCTTTCGGGAAACCGACGTGTCCGCCTATATCTCCCAACTTCTGGGCAACTCCTTTTCCGTGAGTGCGCGTTATCGCCTCAGCGACGCGCGTTTGGAAGGCCGTTTCCCCCAGGTTCCCGCCGGGACAGGTGGGTTGGAGAGCATACAACAGAACCAGCGCGCTCTCTTGCACCAGGTTTCTCTTGCCGGCAACTTCCAGCACTACACGGGCTTCTTCGGTTCCTGGGAATCGGTCTGGTATGGCCAGCAAAACAGCGGCTATACCCCGGCCCTCCCAGGCGATAACTTCTGGCAGCACAATCTCTTCTCCGGCTACCGATTCCCCCGCCGTTACGCCGAACTCCGCCTCGGCCTCCTGAATATTACCGACACCGACTACCGCCTAAACCCGCTCAACCTCTACTCCAATCTCCCCCGCCACCGCACCTTCGTCGCCAGCCTCAGGTTGAATTTCTGATCTGAACATTTCCTGCTCGCCAAGCGTCCGATCAGCCAAGTATCTATTTGCACAACCTATGAACAAAATAGCCCTGAGCATTCTTGCTTTATCTCTCAATTCCTCCGGCCTGCTTCTGCCTTCATTAACCGCAGCCGAAGGCTACACCGACACCCCTATGCTGCCTGGCGGCAAATGGCACGTGCATGATCCAGCCCGCCCCCAGCCTCCCGTCGTGACCCCCGGCAAAACCTTTAGCCACCTCGCCCCGGCTCCCTCCGACGCCGTGGTGCTCTTCGACGGCAAAGATTTTTCCAAATGGCAGGGCCAAAAGGGCGACGTCGAGTGGAAGTTGGAGGACGGCTACATGGAAACCACCCACACCGGCGTTATTCGCACCAAGGATGAATTCGGTGATTTCCAGCTCCATCTGGAATTCGCCACTCCAGCCAAGGTGGTCGGGAATGGTCAGGGCCGAGGCAACAATGGCGTCAACATTTATGGCCGCTATGAAATCCAGGTGCTCGATTCCTACAATAATCCAACCTATGCCGATGGCAGCGCCTCCGCGATTTACGGCCAGACACCTCCGCTCGTGAATGCCTCCAAGCCGCCCGGCGAATGGCAGACCTACGACATCATTTGGGAAGGCCCGCGTTGGGACGAAAACAAGAAGCTGATCAAGCCAGCTTACGCCACCGTGCTCCACAACGGCGTCATAGTCCACAACCGCCGCGAAGTATTCGGTATCACCAACCACCGAACGATGCCCGTTTATACGCCACATCCTCCCAAAGGCTTCATCCAGCTTTACGAACACGGAAACCCGGTTCGCTTCCGCAACATTTGGATTCGTCCCCTCGGCGAATATGATCAAGGCTCCTCAGCCGCCGTCCACTAAGAATTAAACCAGCCTTTCCAAGCCCACTTCTCCGTTAAGGAGAGGTGGGCTTCTTCATTCTTCGTCTCCCCACTTCGTCTTCCGATTGGGCCTTTCCCCTCCCCCTCGTCATTCGCTCATTCTGGTTTCGTCATTTTCTTTCCCAAAACCCCCCTGTTGAACCCCCCGCAACATTAGTATAGTGTTTTCCCACGGCAATTGCGTCTTACCTTTATGTGGATGAAATCGAAACTCGTGGGGGCCCTCCTGATGCTGGGCCTGGTGGCAGGAATCTGCCTCGCGCAACGCACCCCGCGAGAGTTGGCCTCCCACAGCACCGAAACCCCCATGTGGACAAACTCGGCTGCGTTCCAAAAAGACGTTTTTACCTTCGTCCGCCTGAAGTACACGGTGGACGGCAGGCACGGCTACGGCCATACCCGCGACCGATGGCTGATCGATTCCCCCGACAGCGACCTGGACTTTTCCTTCCGCCTTCAGCAAATGACCTCCATGAAGGTGAACCCAGATGGCCTTTACCTGGACATCACGGACAAAGACCTTTTCAACTACCCTTTCACTTATATCGTGGAACCCGGACGGCTGACCTTCACAGATGAAGAGGTGACGACACTTCGCAAATACCTTTCGAACGGTGGTTTTTTGATGTTCGACGACTTCTGGGGAGAACGCGAATATGCAGCCTTCTACGAGGAAATTAAAAAAGTATTCCCGAATCGTGAACCGGTCGAGCTGCCTTTCGAGCATCCCATTTTTCATTGTGTGTTCGACCTCGACAAAAAGCCCCAAATCCCAGGTATCGAACACGCCTTGAAAAACCAGGGCACCGACATCACCTGGGAGCCGCGCAGAGGCGAGGACACCAGCGAGGTCCACTACAAAGGCATCTTTGACGACAAGAACCGGTTGATGGTCCTGATCTGCCATAACACCGACCTCGGAGATAGTTGGGAACGCGAGGGTGAAAACGAATATTACTTCAAGCGCTTCTCCGAAAAATACGGCTATCCTCTTGGCATTAATATTGTCTTTTACGTCATGACGCATTGAGCCATGCGGTCCATCTTCGACAGCCTCTGCGCAGCCATCGAGAATAATGAGCCTGTCGCCCTCGCCCTCATCAGCGGAGTCAAAGGTTCCAGCCCTCAAAAGAAAGGCGCCAAAGCCTTGTTCTTTGCCGATGGCCGAATGGAAGGCACCCTGGGCGGCGGCTGCCTCGAAGCCGAAGTACGCGAACGCGCCCGCATTGCGTTGTTGAACCAGAAACCCGCCAGCTTCGACCTCATCCTCGATCATGATTTTGGCTGGGACGACGGACTCATCTGCGGCGGGAAGGTTTCCGGCTTAATCCTGCCCGGCGTCGCCGCTGCTCACGACCTCTGGCAGCAACTGGCTCGGAGACAATCCGCCATTGAATGGGGAGTTCGACATGACTGTGCCATCGGTCGTGTAAATGATTCTGCCGAATCAGGCTGGCTTTACCGCGAAACCGTGGCTCCTGCAACTGCCCTCTGGATTGCCGGTGCGGGTCACGTGGCCCAGGCCGTAGCGCCTTTGGGGCTCAACCTGGATTTTGCCGTCACCGTTTTCGATGACCGTGCCTCACTCGCCAACCACCAATTCTTCCCTGCGGACACCCGTTTGCGCGTCGACGCCTGGACCACCCTCCTGGCGGAACCGATGCCCGTCGCCCCTGCCTTTGGACTCATTCTCACCCGCGGCCACCAGCACGACGCCATGGTCCTACAAAGCTGGGTGCAAAAGCCCTTCGCATTCCTCGGCATGATCGGCAGCCAGCGCAAAAAGCGCCTCATCTTTTCCCACTTCATCGAGGAGAAGATCGCCACCGAAGCCCAGCTCAGCCAAGTGGCCTGTCCCGTAGGCCTGGATATCCAAGCTGCCAGTGTCCCCGAAATTGCCATCAGCATCATCGCTCAGCTCGTGCAAAATCGGGCTGCTCTGGCAAGCACGACCGCATCGCGCTAACCCCATGGCTGATTCTCTTTCTCTGGGTGTCGTGATTCTCGCTGCCGGCGCTTCCTCTCGCATGGGCCAACCCAAAATGCTTCTCCCTTGGCGCGGCACCACTATCCTCGGCCACCTCATCAGCATCTGGAACGAACTAGGCGCATCCCAAATCGGAGTCGTCATCAATCCCGAGTATCAGCCCTTGAAAGCCGAGCTGGAACGCCTCGCTATCCCAAGCGAGAACTGGATTCCAAACCCAAATGCAAAGGAGGGCATGTTCAATTCCATTCAGGCCGCCGCGCGTTGGCCGGGCTGGAACCCAGACATCACCCACTTTGCCATCGGTTTAGGCGACCAACCCCATTTGACTGAGGAACTCCTGTCCTCCCTCCTCGAGTTTACCAATCTAAATTCGACGTTTATCTGCCAGCCAAGCTACGGACTCAAGGGCCGTCATCCCGTGCTATTCCCCAAGGATTTATTTCTCTCGCTCAGCCAATCCGTTGGCCCGACCCTAAGAGATTTCCTGAACCTCCACCGCACCCTTATCCGCCTGTACGAATGGGACGACCAGGCTCTCGATTTTGACATTGATACTCCGGAGGCTTACGAACGCGCCAGGCAACTCTACGAGTGAGCATAGTCGCTTCGTCTCTCGGTCAAGTCCCCATTCCTTCATCTTCCCACTTTGTCTTCCGGTTTGTTCTTGGTCCCGTCACTTTATCTTCCCTGATCGCGGTGCCACGGTTACCTTTGTCCTCGCTGATGGTTTGAGATTGATGGCCTTCGCCTTTATCCTTGGGGCCTGTTACGCATCCCGACGGGAGCGGTGGCTGCCCATGGAGACAGGTTCTCTGCCGGAATTGCCTAGCGAAGAAACCCGTGCAGCCTTGAGTGACCTGTTGATCCGGATCCGCATACGTGATTAGGATTTCCAACCGCCGCCTAGGGAGCGGTAAAGGGTAACGGCGTTAAGCAATCGAGCGGCCTGGAATTGGAGGAGATTCTGTTGGGCGGCGTAAAGGTCCTGTTGGGCGAGGAGAACGGCCACGTAGTTGTCGACACCGTGGTTATAACGTGCTGTGGTGAGGTCGAAACGTTTTTGTTGGGAGCCTAACAACAGCTCTTGAGCTTTAAGCTTTTCATCCAGGATGGCTCGAACGGCGAGGGCATCAGCCACTTCCCGAAATCCGGTCTGGATGGCTTTCTCGTAGTTGGCGATTTCGATTCGATTTTGGATCTTTGAAACGTCGAGCCTTGCCCTGGTGCCGCCGACATCAAAGATTGGCACCGAAATCTGCGGTCCGAAACTCCACGTTGCGGACGGGCCAGTGAACAGATCAGTCAGCTTGGCGCTGGCAGTTCCAGCGGAACCGGTAAGGACAATCCGCGGGAAAAAAGCAGCGCGAGCCGCACCGATGTCCGCATTGGCCGCTTTCAAGCCATGTTCAGCCGCCAGAATATCTGGACGACGTTGCAAAACCTCGGATGGAACCCCGGCGGGCAAATCGGAGAGAAGTTGCTGCTCTTGGAAGGCTTTTCCGGCAGGAAGATCATTGGGCAGCGGCTGCCCGACCAGTTGGACGAGCGCATTTTCGGATTCGGCCAGAAGTTGCAGGAAATTGGCGGCGTTGACGCGGACGGTTTGAACCTGGCCTTCCGCGGTGCGCAGATCCAGTTCGGAGGTTGCGCCGGCTTCGAAACTGCGTTTAATCAGATTGTAGGACGTTTGGACCGTTGCCAACGTTTTGTTTGCGACGGCCTTGGCTTCGCGTAATCGCAATTGCGTTAAATATTCGGTGGCAACCTCGGAAACCAAGGCGATTTGCACGCTCTTGCGTGCCTCATCGGTCGCAAAATACCTTTCGAGCGCCTCCAGTTTGAGGCTTCGAACGCGACCAAATAGGTCGAGTTCGTAGGCGGCGCTCACATCGACACTGTAAGTGGTGAGGATGTCGCCACCGGCAAAAGTGTTGACGGCGCCTGAGAACTTTTGGCGGGTTGCGCCGGCGTTGCCTTGCACGCCTGGGTAAAGCCCAGCCCGCTCTATTCGATATTGGGCGCGGGCTTGTTCGACGCGCAGGGCGGCAATTCGCAGGTCACGATTATTTTGTAAGGCGAGGCCAATCAAGTGGCGCAATCGCGGGTCGTCGAAAAACTCCCGCCATTCAATGTCGGCGGTGGCGGTATTCGCCGCGTTGGTCCGGTTTGAGTTGTTGGGCCAGGATTCGCTTACCGATGCCTTGGGCCGTTCGTACTTCGGCACCATGGTGCAACCACCCAGGAGGGCAGCGAGGCCCGGTATCAAAATGAAATTCTTGTTCATACAGTTTGCTCCTTTTGGAGGCCATGTCCGCCAGCTTGCGGGGCGGTATCTGGAGCGTGTTTCGCTTTCTGTTTGAAAATGCGCCGAACAATTACGTAAAATACAGGGATTAGGAATATGCCAATTGATGTGGCGGCGAACATTCCACCTGCCACGCCTGTCCCAATCGCGTTTCGGCTCGCGGAGCCGGCGCCGGTGCTGACCACTAACGGCATAACGCCTAGAATAAAAGCGAAGGAAGTCATGAGAATGGGCCGGAGCCGCAGATGCACGGCTTCGAGCGTTGCTTCGATCAACCCTTTGCCGGCCATTTGCAGGTCCTTGGCGTATTCGATAATCAGAATCGCGTTCTTGGTCGCGAGGCCGACGGTCGTCAAAAGTCCGACTTTAAAATAAACATCGTTCGGCAAACCGCGGAACTTCGTTGCAAGCAGCGCGCCTAACACTCCGAGAGGCACTACAAGAATGACGGACAGGGGAATCGACCAGCTTTCGTAAAGGGCCGCGAGGCAGAGAAAGACAACCAGCAGCGAAAGGGCGTAAAGTGTCGGAGCCTGAGAACCAGACAACCGTTCTTCGTAGGATTGGCCAGTCCATTCGAAACCGATTCCAGCGGGCAGTTTGTTAATCATTGCTTCCATGGCATCCATGGCGTCACCCGTGCTTTTTCCGGGAGCAGGACCGCCGACCAACTCATAGGATGGAAAGCCGTTGTAGTTCTGCAATTGAGGGGATCCATAGATCCATCGCACGGTGGTGAAGGTGGACAGGGGAACCATGGTGCCAGTCCGATTTCGAACGTAGATATTCTTCACGTCGTCCGGCGACATGCGATATGGAGCATCGAGTTGAACAATCACGCGCTGAACACGGTTGCCATTGATGAAGTTGTTGACGTAGGCCGAACCGAAACCTGTTTGCAGCGTGCTGTTGATGTCGCCCAGAGCAACGCCGAGCGCACTGGCTTTGCCTTCATCGACATCGATTTTAAGTTGGGCGGCGTCCTCCAGGCCCTGCACACGCACGCCCACGACGAGCGGGTTCTTCGAAGCCATTTCCAGCAGTTGATTGCGTGCCGCCGATAGTTTTTCGTGCCCAAGTCCGGCCAGGTCCTGCAATTGCACATCGAATCCGGTCGAGTTGCCGAGTTCGCTGATGGCTGGAGGATTCAGCGGGAAAATGATGGCATCCTTGATCGAGGAAAACTTGCCAAAGGCGCGGGCGATCACCGCTTGGACGGTGTGTTCGGGCCCTTTGCGCAGTCCCCATTCTTTGAGCCGGCCAAAGGAGAGAGCTGAGTTTTGTCCCCGTCCATTGAAGCTAAAACCTGCAACCGTAATGAAGCTCTCAATTTCGGGTTGCTTCAAAAAATATTCCTCGACCTGGCTCAAGACCTCATCGGTCCGTTCCTGCGCCGCGCCCACTGGTAATTGAATGTTAGTAATGAAATACCCCTGGTCTTCTGCAGGCAAAAACGAGGACGGCAAATGGGTATAAAAATAGCCTACCGAAACAATGATTGCGACAAAGACGATCATGGAGATCCAACTATGTTTCAGGATTTGGCTGACTGAGGATTGATAGCTGGTGGTGGCCCTGGCAAAGGTACGGTTGAACCACCCGAAGAACCCACGTTTCTCGTGCTTGTGGCCTTTGGGAATCGGCTTCAACAAGGTCGCGCACAGTGCAGGCGTGAGTGACATCGCCAAAAAAACCGAGAACAACATCGAGGAGACGAGTGACAGCGAAAACTGCCGGTAAATCGTTCCAACCGACCCGCTGAAAAAGGCCATCGGGATAAAAACGGCCGTGAGCACCAGGGTGATTCCGATAAGTGCGCCTGTAATTTGGCCCATCGCCTTGCGCGTCGCTTCCAGCGGTGACAAGCCTTCCTCGACCATGATGCGTTCGACGTTTTCCACGACAACGATCGCATCGTCGACCAGGATGCCGATGGCCAAAACCATGCCGAACATGGTCAAAACGTTGATCGAGAATCCAAATGCGAGCATGGAGCCGAAGGTGCCCAGGAGGGCGACGGGCACGACAATCGTGGGAATGAGCGTGGCGCGGAAGTTCTGCAGAAACAAATACATTACGAGGAACACGAGGATGATGGCCTCGCCAAGCGTTTTAAGCACTTCCTCAATGGAAATTCGGACGAAGGTTGACGTGTCCAACGGATAATCGACACGGACGCCGGGAGGGAAGAACTTGGAAAGGTCAGCGACTTTTTTGCGGACCGCTTCGGCCGTGTTGAGCGCGTTGGCGGATGGGGAGAGCTTGATGGCGACGGCGGCAGAGGGGTGTCCGTTGACCCGCGCTTTGGTGCCATAATTTTCAGCGCCAAAGGCAACGCGCGCCACGTCTTTCAAAAGCACGCGAGAGCCGTCCGGATTGGTGCGCAGCAGAATATTCTCGAACTCAGGCACC
>JAQGOV010000727.1 GCA_028293425.1 Verrucomicrobiales bacterium | reverse complement strand
GGTTTTGAAATTCCCTGACGCGCGCATGGATGTAAGCCACCCATTGGGAGGAGAACCTCCAAAGCCGGGGAACCACGGAACCACGGCGAATATTCTAATTGCGGGTCTTTTCCCTGCGATCGTAACGGCTGCGAGAATTATTAAAAGGATCTAGCTAGAATGGTGGCGGGTGCGAAGACAGCCTGCCCAGGAGGGCTGTTCTGACGGCGCGGTCGTACTCGGTGCTGATGCCACGAGAATGGCATCCTTGGCAGCCTTGACAGCCTTGGCGACACACAAAGGTGTCCGAGTCATGAGCCACATAACCGAGGCGCGAATCTGGTCAACGTGCAAATATGCCTGCAAGCTGAGCACCAGGTAACTCCCTTGCAGAAGGAGTAAAGACCACGCTCATGCAGTTGGATTATTGGGGGTAAATACCCCATAGGCGCGAGGGGAGCTGATGACCATTTTGCTCTGCATCGGAGGAGAATGATTTCCGGGAGCTCTTAGACAGGCGGGGTGTGAATGTGTAAACCGATTTTAATGGTTGAGGATCGGGAGGAGGATCGTTTTCTCCTGGCTTTACTTTTAAGGCGGCTGGGGCTGACAAACACCATCTTGCAATTGCCCGATGGGGAACAAGCCATTCATTACCTGTCGGCAGAAGGAATCCATGCAGAGCGCAGGAGTTTTCCTCTTCCTTCCGTACTGTTCCTTGATCTGCGCATGCCGCGTAAATCCGGCTTTACAGTTTTAGAATGGCTCCGAGCGAATCCGCTCCCGAACCCAGTTCTGGTATTCGTGGTAAGTGACTCTCTTTCCCGTGGGGACATTCAACGAGCCTACCAACTGGGGGCCAGTTCTTTTATTTCCAAGCCACTCAATGAGGCTGAGATCCGGGAATGTATCAGGAGCCATCCTCAATTCTGGGAGTTTGAAGACCCGAGCCTGTGAGGGGGAGTGGTCCCTTTTATCCGGAGTCTCTACCTACCCGGCAATTTCCTCTTCCAAAGCCCGTCTGGCAGGGGGGAGTTTAAGGTGACTCTGCGGTTGTCCAGCGGATAAAAACAAACCGAGGTTTCATGAGAAATATCGCCCATAAGCTGAGTGTGGCCCGAGGTGAAAGGCCTGCCGCGCTTCTCTTCAAAAATGCCCAATTAGTGAACGTGCTGAGCGCGGAAACATACCCAGCTCACGTCGCGGTGGACGATGGCCGGGTGGTTGGAATCGGGAACTATGAGGAAGCCGAGCGGGTCATTGACTTGGAAGGCCGGTATTTGGCCCCCAGCTTTATTGATGGCCATTTTCATGTGGAGAGTTCGCTCCTGACGGTGCCGGAATTCGTCCGGGCAGTTGCGCCCCATGGCACCGGGACGATGGTGATCGCTCCACATGAATACGCCAACGTGCTGGGTTTGGACGGTATCCGGTATGTTTTGGAATCCAGCAAGAATCTGCCGATCGACTTCTTCATCATGCTGCCGTCCTGCGTGCCTGCCACACACCTGGAAACATCCGGCGCCCGGCTGACAGCGGATGACTTGCGATTGATGATAGCGGACCAGCGGATCGCGGGGATCGCCGAGCTCATGAATTACCCGGGGGTTTTACCTGGGCTGGGAAAGTCAGCTGGACAAAATCGCGGCGGGAAAAGGCAAAGCGATCGACGGTCACGCACCGGGATTGGTGGGCAAGAATTTGAACGCCTACGTGCTGGCAGGGGTTCGTTCCGACCACGAATCGACTGAACTGGAAGAGGTCCGGGAAAAACTGCGCCTGGGAATGCATGTGCTGCTCCGGGAAGGAAGCACCGAACGCAACCTTTCCACGCTCGCACCGCTGGTGACCCCGGCCAACGCCGCGAATTGTTCCTTTGCCACGGACGATAAATTGCCCGGTGACCTGGTCAACGAAGGGCATATCGACCATTGCGTCCGAAAAGCCATTCGACATGGAATTCCGCCGATCACGGCCTTGCAAATGGCTACGATCAACCCCGCCCGGCATTATCGGCTCAGGAACTTTGGGGCGGTGGCACCACGTTTTTGGGCGGACTTTGTGGTGTTTGAAGACTTAAAAAACATTGTGATCCAGCAGACCTATAAGCGAGGCGTCTTGATTGCTGAAAATGGCCAGTATCTTCCGCCCAGGACTCATGGGAACATTCAGCCGCGCAGCACCATGAATCTCCGTTTTTCGCCTGAGCAAATCGTGGTCCGGAGCGAGAACGCCCGGCACATGAAGGTCATTGAAATCGTCCCCAATCAAATAGTGACCAAGCAGTTCAAGACCGCTCCCTACGTTCAGGACGGATCCATCATTTCCAATTCAAGAGAGGATATCCTCAAGCTCGTGGTTGTGGAACGTCACCGGGCCACGGGCCAGGTCGGAGTTGGTTTTGTGCGCGGGTTCAAACTCCGGTCCGGTGCCCTGGGCTCGACCGTGGCCCATGACGCTCACAACGTGGTGGTGGTGGGTGTGTCCGATTCGGACATTTCTGCTGCGATCCGGGAATTGGAACGGATGCGCGGCGGTTTGGTGGCAGTGTCCGATGGCCAGGTCAAAGCGGCGCTGGGATTGCCCATTGCCGGTTTGGTTTCCGATCAGCCCCTGGAGAAGGTCATTCAAGGCATGGACGAGCTGAACGCGGCCGCCAAGGCGCTCGGGTGCCCGCTGGAGGCTCCCTACATGACTTTGTCATTCCTGGGCTTGTCCCCCATTCCAGAATTGAAGCTGACTGACCTGGGTTTGATCGACGCGGTGAAAATTGAAGTCACCAGTTTATTGGGTTAAACCGGCAGACCGGAGAGATTTTAATTTGAGTTAAAATTTTAGTCCTAACAGGAATTGAGCTAAATTCTGATTTATGGAATTTGTTAAATTCATTAGTTGCCAAGCTCCAGACATAAAGGCGGTGTGGAAAGAACTGACCGTTGATTGGGAATTCCTGCCGGACCGAATGAAACGGGAGCACGAGATGATCATCTTGTGGTGGATCCGAGTGCCAGAGGATGTGAGAAAGAAGCATCACGCCTTCTTTAAATGGTGGAAGCAATTGCCTGAATCTTTCCGCGTCCAGCCTATCTTCTGCTTCGAGCAAATTTATTGCAAACTACCGCAGGATAAAATCAACGAATACATTTGCAGCACACAAAAGCCTTTTGGAAAGGCGGATTCGTCCAGCGGCGGGAAATACCGGCGTTTTCACTTTTCTGCCGAAACTCTTTTGGAAGAACCCGATCACGGGCCGTTTTATAAATTGGATCCTATAGAGCAACGGGAAGGAGCTC
The DNA here is from genome assembly GCA_028293425.1 of Verrucomicrobiales bacterium. Classification (GTDB taxonomy): domain Bacteria; phylum Verrucomicrobiota; class Verrucomicrobiia; order Limisphaerales; family JAQGOV01; genus JAQGOV01. The sequence goes on along the minus strand of JAQGOV010000727.1, from coordinate 19,399 downwards.
AAACGTACGCGGCAGGCCATAGTTTAGAAATGCTGCGTCAGGCAGAATTCCAGGAAAAATTCGACGATCCGGATTCCGAAGCGGCGAGAGCGTGGCTCGGCATGTTCTCGGATGAATCCGCCAGCTTTCCAATCGTGTGGGATTTGGCAAGCCGCGATCCTGATGCGGCCCGTGTCTTTGCCCAAAAATGCCACAAGTATTTGAAACATCTTATTCTCCTCGCCAACCGGGGAAGCCAAGAGGCAATTCAAATATTGGTTCGGATTGGAATCGATACGGCGGAAAGCTTGAATGAAATTCGTGGAAAATTCCCCAGGGAAGTGAATGCGAGTGTGGGCTTCGAAACTGTCTGGCCCGTAAACCAATCGCCGCACGCCGGATTTTCGGCAAAGAACCCAGACTGGAGTATTTTGGATGTCGGGAAAGGCCTTAAATCATGGGGCATTCCTTTGGGACCCCCGCAACGCGCCTCGTTGAAAACACCCCAAGTAAAGCTGGGTCTCCAGTTATTGCGTTACCTTCATCAGGTGAGAATCGAAGCCTTAAACTATTTGAAAGCCCGTGGGGTACGCCCAATGGATGATTTCGCAAAAAAGCTGGTAGATCCACTTACAATCGAGATTCTGGGCTTAGATTCTTGGCGAGTTGATTCTAGCACTGCATTAAAATGGGCAGCGGTTTCAATGAAAGTCCTTACCGAGTCTTACCCGAAAAGTAAGGGGGGCGAACCAAGATTGAACAGAAAGCATCCGATCTTTTCCCGCATTCCGACGAAACGGATAAAGGAGCGTTTGGAGGAGGCTTTTCAAGCCCTTGCCGGAGTGAATACAAAGTCGTGAACTGGGTGATTGCGTGGCCATTTTTGGATGGTTGCATCGGTTAGTGACTCACCTCCCTTGGGTCGCCAAGAAAATGGCTTCAGGGATCTGGCCCCGGTCTCAGGAACTCATTTCCTCAATATGGAAGTAGTTTGCCGATAATTGCAGACAAGCCCTCGGCAACCTGCTCGCCCATTGAATTTAGGTCGAGAAGCCAGCTGCGACTGGATTTTGTTTCCAACCGCATTATCCGACCCTTACTTGGGTTCGGGCTCAATTAATCCTCAGCAAGTAAGCGTTGGATCTGTGGGATCATGATCTATGAAGAAAGTCCCGAACTCGCCTGTCAGTTCGGGAAACGATTGATGGCGCGAATTCATGGGGCCACAGTGGCCAACATGAACGAAAACGGTTTGAACTCTGATGGTCAGGACAGCTCGGCTCCCAGCAAACCATCACGCGCAAAACAGCCCGAACAGATTGTTCCAGAAAACGCTTTGGTGGTGCACCGTCCACCTGACCCCTCGCCGCTTTTGGCGAATGCCTCGGATGTGCTCGGATTGGCCCTGGCCGGGGCGGCAGCCGGAGCGGCGGTAACATTGGACATCGGTGGATCGAAACTTATCAGCCCGAACTTAAACGTGGCCGTGGCGACGAGCGGCTGGGCGCCACCCTGGTGGGATTCGATGTTAAAGCCCTTTCAGGAAGCGCAGCAGTCCCAGTTTCGCCGCTACAATCCTCAGACCGCTGGCAAGGCTAAAAGCGCGCTGGAGAACGTGGAACGCCAGCTCGAAGAGTATAAGGATCAGGTTTACCCCGACCCAAACCACGTGGCCTACTATGAAGCGCGAATCGCAGAGCGGAAAGCCAAGCTGTGCCGGCTTATCATTCTGGAGAACCCCCCAGGCCCAGAGTATGTCATGAAAGGTTTGAAAATGAGTCCTGACGAGTCTTTGCTGACATTTTTTAACGGACCGTCGGGAAGTCGGAACCTGTTTTCCACCCAGGCGCCGTACCGACAATTGCTGGTTGCCGGTTACGACCAAAAACCGTTTCTCGGAGCATACTTGGACAAAACTTCGGACGAGATCCTCGTCGCACCGACTCAGACCCTGGTCTGCTTCGGCAAAGCGAGTGACTTTGTTCGGAAATTGCCAGACCCCGAATGGTCTGACTACTGCTCCAGGTTGATCACGCTCAGCCTGGAAGGCATCCCTGCCGAAAGCCAAAATGCCATGAATTTGCTGGCGGAAAAGGGCGCTGCCGATTGGAAGTCCACCATGGATCGGATTCTCGAGTTTCGACTCTCGGGCCAGAAAATCGTAGTGAAAGCCGAACCAGCTGCCCTGGAAGCCATGGCCCGATTCCAAGCGGAGATTCAGTCTCAAATGGGGACCTTGGCCGAACATGACCAGGCCTTTTGCTACCGGCTGCCCGAGTTGGCTGGACGATTGTCCTTGTGTCAGTATCTCCTCGGAGACTTGTCCGCCGGGGTTCTGAGTTTGGCCATCGTGGAATCTGGCATTGCCTTGGCGCGCTGGCTCGCGGAGCACCGGTTCGTTTTGGTCAATGCCCTGCTCGAAAAGGAAGCAGAGGCCTACTTGCGGCAGGAGGAGGCCGACACGCTGGAAAGGGTGCGGCTGGATGGCCCGATCCCGCTCCATCATTTAACTTTCAAGTTCGCGAACGAATACAGAAAACGCGTACGAGCTACTGTGATGCGACTTGTTGCCGCCGGGCTAGTCACTTATTCGAAAAATCTCGTTGCCTTGGTCGAGGACGTGACACCTGAGGATCCAAAACTCCTCTCGGACAATAACCCGCCTGCTTGATTTATTTTATGAACACGACCGATAACCATTCAAACGATTACCTAAACCCCGCCGAAATCCCGGCCGGCATGACCTCTCAGGGAACGGACGCGCCGGGCCTCCCGGAGGCAAGTTCCGTGGACGTGCCGCCCCCCACTCGGTCTGCCTCCAAGGAGCTCCCGGACGACGTGGTCACTCCGCACCCTGAGCACACCCGGCCCGAACCGCAAAAGGCAGCTGAGGCTGCCACGAAGACCGCTCAAGGGGGGACAACCACGGGAGCGCACGGCGAGCAAGCAGTTCCCAAGGTCGCGAAAACCCCAGTCGCTCCGGAGGGCACTTGGGCAAAGAGCATGCTGGATTTAGGAGATGACGTGGAGGTGAGCGTTCACGTGTTTGCCAGAAGCAAGGACAAGGAAATCATAAACATAAAGCCGCGGACGATTCTGGCTGCGGCAAATCGCACGTTCATGTTGGCCCGATCGGTCGAGAAGTTTGCCAGGTTTCTTGAAGAAGACGTGGTGGAAACGGCGAAATTTCTGTTCAATCAACGAGTCCAATCTGAGCTGGCGGAGCGGTCCGACGCTCCAAGACCGAAACCGGAAGTTCGCGCCCCCCACCTTTCTCGCGAGCCGATCAAATTGGAAAACCAAAATGCATTTAAAGACCTACCAGATGATGCGAAAAAATCATTTTATAAGGCCGATCCGGACGCAACTTGATTCGATTCCTGGTTGAAGGCGCCTCGGGCCGCGCACCAGTCCCTGTTTCACACGCGACACTCCTTGGACAGCCGCCCGAACCAAAAGGCACTCGAAGAATGGAGTGACCGCTCGAAGAAGCCAATGCTGGCTCACATCCCGCCAGGCTTCAAACCGAGCGGTGACAAATGCCTTCCCGACGAAAATTTAATGGATCGTTAGGGAGTCATCATTTGGTTTCCACCTTGCCAGCGGACGGAGAAATGTTGGTCGCCCGGTTGCGACGGCCAACCTTTTCTCGGAGCACGCTTGGAGGACACTTCCGGCGAACTCCTTGTTTTATCGGCGCTGACTTGGTTTCCCTCAGCCGCGGGCTGGGGGGATTTGTTAGAGGGGGACGTTCCGGAAATGCTGCCGCCGCGGATCGCGAGCCGGAATATATCATGGCATTATCAACCCTGGCACGATCTTCCGGAAAAGGCCCGGGTTTTGTTGGAAACAGCATGCGCCGCCCTTGCGCGGATCAGCGCCCCCAATCCTTACCGAGCCTCAGGTTTCGTTTCCGGACGAAGGTTCTCCGATTTGCTTCTTCAAGCCATCCTTCCGAACCTGACGGGACCTCCTCTGTTGCTCCTTCAGAGTGTCGTTGATGGCACGTCCGTGGCTCATGGCCGGAAGGCCTACGAGAGCTCCAAGGGGTTGAGCTGGCGGTTGTTTTGCTTGGTTTTTAAAGTTGGCTTGGAGGATCCGCAGAGCGCGTTGCAACGCGGGAACCTCGTCCGTGTGGGCCAGCCCAAGATTAAGGGCAAGGCCCGCCTCAGCCAAAAGCGTTTCTTCCATCCTTTGCAGTTGGTCCGGAATGGACAAGAATTTCTCCCTTTCCCGTCGAAATCCGGCCAAATCAAGAACAGCAGCGGTGCCGTGGTCATAACCAGCCCTGAGCAGCGCTTCCCCGGAAGATGCGCTGTGCTCGACCGACCGGCCATTCGGCCAAACAATCGAGCTGATATAAAGCGCTTCGTTCATTCGATCTCGGACGTTGAAGCAAAGACAATCGTAGATTTGGACGGTTTGCTCGGAAATTCCAAGAGCCTGGGCGCTCTCAGGCATGGCAAAGTCCTTGGAAACCAGAAGCGCTCGAAGGATGTCGCGCTTTCGAAGGTTCGCGGGGTGTTCCAGGTTTAGAGCTGTTTCCATGCAATCATCCGGTTCTCCCCAAGCCAGGTGAAAATAGGCTCGGAGCAGCAACTTTTCGGTCACCGTCGGCGGCAATTGCAACCCATTGCTGACGTAGTGCCGAACAAAATACTCCCCGAAGCGAGGTTCTTCCAAGCACGCTTGAATCCGCATGGCCAGGCTGGGGTTCTGCCTGCCAAAAATTTTAAGGAAGAAGGCGGCGTCAGATGGCAGAAGTTGAGCCAGGTTGCGGATTACAGCTCTTTTCACGCGGCCCATCATAACCAAAACCACTCCACAACTCCATATCTTTTAGGTTGCATGTGATTTTTTTTTCGAGCAGGAGATCAAGCGGCTGGAGTAATGGGCCTGCCCATTTCTGACAACAGGTTCCCGGACGGAATTATTTTGGTTGAGCAAAGGAAGCGGGGCCACGCCACTGGTTTTGCTAAAACCATTGTAAAGCTCAAACAACATTTTGGCAGCTCCGGCCGCAGGGGCAACTTGGTCATAAATCCCGGACCATGAAACTGGAAGGCTTGGGTTTAGGTTGAGGACAGGGGATGAGCTTTGGCTTCATTGCACTCCACCTGTTATCTGGCACCGGCTCGATGGCCGCCGTGGTTTGGCTCACGTCCGTCCAGGCAAATCAACAAAACCCAGTGGCTTTTTCTGAATTGCCCTCGCCCCGTTCCGGTGGAACCAGCGCGCTAAAAAGAATGAAACAAGCGAACGTTCAGGGATCCGGCAATTCCCTCGACGGTTGCTTAGGCTCAATCGGATGGGCTCGCCACCAATTAGCTAGAGTCGAGGCGGTGATGTTCATGACGGGGCCAAAAATGATCGGGGCCAGGCCGAGAGTCGCGACTTTGTTCAACGAGGCGGCGACTGCGGAAGCCATCCCTGCGTTCTGCATCCCGACTTCAATTGCGAGCGTCCGGCAGGTCGACTCGTTCATGCGGAGGCATCGGCACACCAGATACCCTAAACAGTAGCCTATCGTGCTGTGGAGAAAGCAGGCCACGATCAGGAGGATGCCCAGCCGGAGGAGGTTGTCGCGCCCGACGGCGATGGTGAGAACGGTCATGGCAATAATCGCCACAATTGACAAATAGGGGAGCATCCGCGAAAGCCACTTGGTTCGCGCCTGCATCCAGTGATGCCAGGCCACACCGGCGATGACCGGGAACACCGTCATCTTGGTCAAATCCCACATCAGCGCCCCGGCATGGATCTGAATCATTTCCCCCGCCAGCTGCTGCACCAGGAACGGCGTAATGATCGGCGCGAGCAAGGAAGCGATGGCGGTAAAGGTCACGGACAAGGCGACGTCCGCCCGCGCCAGGAAAACCATCACGGTGGAGGCCAGGCCACTCGGCACGGACCCAACCAGAATGATTCCCGCTCCCACCTCTGGGGGGAAGCCAAACGCTTTGGCCAAACCAAACCCCACCAGAGGCATGATCGTGAAATGGCAAATGAGCCCCACGAACACGGCTTTGGGCATTCGGATCACCCGCGCAAAATCCTGCACGCTTAAGGTCGTGCCCATGCAAAACATGATCACCTGGAGCAGGGGGATGAACAGGCGCGTGAATTTAAAATCCCCGGCGCTGATGAACCAGGACGGAATGGTCATCCCGAAAACGATGGCGGTGGACAACCAAACGAGAAAAATCCAATTCCGGAGCGCCGCACAGCCGCCCGCTCCGATGGCAAAGCAGAGAAAGCTGCCGCCCAGGAATAGCGCGACCAGGGAACGATCGCCACGCGCGAGCTCTACCAGGCACCCAACCAGGGACAGGAGAGCGAGCGCCAGGAAAACCCGGTAGAACCATTGCGGGATGCGTGGTCCACGGACGGTTTGAGGAATGCGTAAATCGCTGGCTGGCTGGGCACCCGCCTGCTCCTGAGGGTTGGCCAGATTCATAGGGAAGCCCCGGTTCGGTCAATCCGGATAATGCCGTAGGGAGGGAGAAGAAGAGGCAATTCCAGGGTGGTGGCAGCAGCCGGCCGCTGAATGAAACCATCCGCCTTTTCGCCGAGCGCTCGCGTGCCCTCTGCGTCGAGTTGGCGGATTTCCACCGCGTCGCCCAATCCCCGAATTCCCGCCCATTGGGGTTGGTCCGTTAGGTTCGCCACCAGGAGTCGCAACCGTTTTCCTTTGCGCAAGGCCAATCCGGCAACGGTCTGGGTGTCGGAAGAATTCATGCGCTGCACACGGCCTCCTTCAAAGTCTCCCATCTCGCGCAGGACATGGTAGACGGGAAAGACCGCCCCGGGCTGGGAAGGAAATTTTTCCGGCAGCGGGGTGCCGCTGGCCGATTCCATGATGCCCTTCCATCCAACCGTTTCGAAATAGGTCGCGCTCTGAACCCCGGCTTCAGCCAGGTATTTGATGCTGCCCAGGGTCCAGGCCGCCGTAAAGAGGGTCGGCTGCCGCGGGTCGACGTTCGACGGGAGTTCGCCGGGTAGGGGCGGTTGCGCCATGGTTTGGAGCCGCAGAGTGATTGGGGTGATCAGGAGCGGGCTCGGGCCGATGAATTCCCGGGCGCTGCGCACGGTTTCCGCCTGGATGGGGAGCGTTTCCATGATCGACCGGTTGTCAAAGGCGTGGATCTGAGGAACGATGCCGTAGGCCACCAGCTTGAGCATGTCCGACTCGGGCCGCACGCGATTGAGCTGCGTAAAATTAACATCCTCATGAGCGGCGGCGATGGCGGCCTTTCTGTCGAGCGGTCCCAAACGCTGGCGGGCGAGCTGATACAAGGCCGGTTCCGCTTCAATAATCCACCAAACGGAGATAGGGGGCCGGAGCGAGCGCACTTGCGCTGCCAGTTGGCCAAGGGCGGCCTCGGGCTGCTGGCCCAGCTTGAGTCCCACTTGCAGCTTCAGGCCCAGCGCCTTGGCCTGGGTTGTGGCCTGGCGCAATTGGCGCGGAAAATAATCATTGGTCAAAGCTAGGTCCACGCGCAGGTGATCAAGGTGCAGCGCCTTGAGCCGCTTCACCTCGGTGTCCGACAATTCCTCGGTTTGCGATGAAACATGCAAGCCCAGCCGCGGCAGCGGGGTTTGATTTTCAGTCAGCGTCAGGATGGTTCGTTCATGGCCTCCAGGAGCGGCACTGTCCGGCTTGGGAACGGCGCCCTCCAAACGAATGGTAATCTTCTGCACGACCTTGGTGCCCTCTTCCACCCGCACCGGGTAAGGCAATTCCAGCGGCGTGCAATATGTTTTGAAAGAGGCGTCCGTCCAGTTGCGCTGGTCCTCCATCTCGAAGGTGTCTCCCTCCATCCGGACATGCGCCCACAGGCCGGGGGCCAGTTCGTGTGCGATTTCCCGGATCTCCTTGGCCGGCTGGTGCGGCGAAATGAAATCAGGAAAATGGCCCTTGGCTTTTTCCCCGCGAATATTTTCGATTACCCATGGCTTGCCCGCGGCCGACGGGCTATGGAGCACGCAGAAGCCGATCCGATTCCGCTGAAAGGTGGAGCGCGCAATTCCATCGAAAGTGTATTCGATCTCTCCGCTGGCGCTGCCCTGGAGGGTGCCGTGCCAAAGAAAATCGATCTCGCGATCATGGCAGAGGGCTTCAAAGGTGAGCGAGAAATGATCCCCCTGGTCCTTCACCTCCACCTTCGACACCACCGGCAGGACCGTGCCCCAAAACTGGTTGCGCACCGGGGCGGTGATCCCGCGCAGGATTTCCCGGGGCCCAACCTTGATGTAACGCAGAAACGCGTTGTCCGGCTCGAACACCATGGTGACCGGTCCGGCGCGCAGGAGGATGGGCGCGGCGCCATGGCTGGCAGTGATGGACAGGAACGTCCACAGCAGGATTAGTGGCATCCAGCGGAGTTTCGGGCGGTTTGTTTTCATTCGAGCTTGCGCAATTTGTGGTTGAAGGTGGATGGGTTTGGGAGGGCCGAGTCCGTTATAATGGACGCACCACCGAAAGACCGCGGGTATAATCGAGAAAGGTTTCAAAGGAGAGGACGCCGCCGCCCATCCCGCTTTTGTTGATGCCCGCGTAAGGCACGCCATGCGGGAAAACGTTGTGCGCGTTGATCCAGCTATTGCCGGCGACCATTCGCTCGGCCACCCGCCGGGCCCGGTCCAGGTCTGCGGACCAGACGCTGTTCGCCAGCCCGTAATCGGTGTCATTGGCCAGGGCGATGGCTTCCGCCTCGTTTTCGAATGGCGTCAGGTAGGCCACCGGGCCAAAGATTTCCTCGCGCGCGGCCACATTGTTCAACCTTCCCGCCAGCAGCGCGGGCTTGAGATAAAATCCATCGCGCCCAGGCACAAGCGCCGGGCCGCCCTCCAGCACCAGTTCCGCTCCTTCGGTATGGCCGCGTTCGAGGTAGCGGAGCACCCGATCGCGTTGTTTGGCGCTGACCACCGGGCCCATTTGGCTGGTTGGATCCAACTGGTAGCCCACGGTGACCCGTTTCATGCGTTCCACGCAGTTGTTTACAAATTGATCGTAAATGGAGCGTTGCACCAGCCAGCGGGTGGCGTCGCAGCAAACCTGTCCACTGTGGAAGGTGATGGCGCCGACCAGCCGGGCGGCCGTGGCATCCACATCCACATCGTCGAAAACGACCGCGGCCCCCTTGCCGCCCAGCTCCAGCTTGACGGGCGTCAGGTTCTGCGCGCAGGCCGTGGCGACCAGGCGGCCGACCTCAGGCGAGCCCGTGAAGGACATCCGTTTCAAGCCAGGATGAGCCGCGAGCGCCGCGCCCGCCGTGGCCCCGTAGCCCGTGACCACGTTGATCACGCCAGCGGGAATGCCGGCGTTCTGGGCGAGCTGCCCCAGATAGAGCGCGGAAAGCGGTGTGTCCTCGGCGGGCTTAATCACCACCGTGTTTCCAGCGGCCAGGGCCGGTGAAATATTCCAGCCAATCAGGAGGAAGGGGAAATTCCAGGGAACAATGAATCCGCAGGGACCCCAGGGAAGCCGGACGGTGGTGGCTTCGTGCCCTCGAATGGCCAGAGGGGTGCGCCGCTGCACATGCAGGGATATCTCAATAAAATAACGGAGCGTGTCAGCGAAGTTTTGCACGTCCCCTTCGGCCTGGGCCAAGATCTTGCCGGCATCACTGGCTTCGATTCGGGCAAGCACCGGTTTGTGCTTCTCGATTTCGTCTGCCAACCGGTGGAGGAGCACCCCCCGCTCGCTCGACGACATTTCCGCCCAACCGGACGTGCGAAAGGCCTTGGTGGCGGCCTGGACCGCCCGGTCCACATCGGCCGCGCCCATGGCCGGCACTTCGGCGAGCGCCGCGCCGGTGCCTGGGTCGCGGGTCGCAAACGTCGCGCCATTGGCCGCCGAAACCCATTCACCCCCGATAAATGCCTTGAGCGGGGATTGGGCCAGGAATTGGCTGGCTTGCTTGATTTGATTTTCGAGCGTTGTGTTCATGGTTTTTGGGGATAGTTCAAAAGATTGGATTCAAAGTTGGAGTGACTGCCGGTTGCTCAGGCCGATGACGCGGGCCCATTTTTCGAGGAAAGCCGTCTGGCCGAATAATTCCGGGTTCAGAACGCCGTTGGGGCGGCGGCCGAGCGACAGGTCCAGCATGCTTTGGCAGGCTGCCCTTCCGATGTCCCGAAACATTTCACTGGTCCAGCTGATCGAATGGGGGGCCAGAATGACGTTCTCCAGATCGGCAAAGCGGCTCGGGGCCAGAACCGGCTCCTGCTCGAAACAATCGAGCGCGGCCCCGGCAATCCGGCCTTCCTTGAGGGCCGAATAAAGCGCGTCTTCATCCACGATGCCTCCCCGCGCGGTGTTCAAAAGGTAAGCGTCCGGCTTCATCAGGCCGAGCTCCCGCGCGGCAATCAGGCCTTTGGTCTTCGGGTTCAGCGGGCAATGGATGGAAACAAAATCCGCGGAAGCCAGAAGTTCATCGAGAGTCACGGCGCGAACATTGAGATCCTTGAGACGGTCCGGGGAAACTAGCGGGTCATAAACCACGGGCTGCCGCATGCCCAAACCCTGCAACAAAGTCACCAGCTGGCGTCCGATGCCGCCAAACCCGATCACTCCCAGGGTCCGGTCGCGCAATTCACAGCCCATGTAGCGGGTGCGGTCGTGCCACTGGCCGGTCCGGACCAGCCGGTCCTTGGCCAGCACGTGATGGGTTAAAGCCAGCATCCAGGCGATGGTGGCCTCCGCCACGGATCGATCCACGGCCCCCGTGGCGATCATGGCCAGCACATTCGACTGGGTGCAGGACTCCACGTCCACCGTGTCGTAGCCCACGCCGAACCGGCCGATGGCCAGCAGGTCCACGCAACCCGCGATCGATTCGCTGGTCACCTGCGGGGTCAGCACAACCACGCCGTTGGAGCCGTTGATCTGGTCCGGCCGAATCACCGGCTGATGATGGGTGAAGCTTGAAAAACCAACATGGGGCTGCCGGTCAAAAACGCTCAGCCCCAGGTCCGCGAATTTCGGTTTGCCAGCCTCATCAAAAAAATCGGCGGTCAAGGCCACATGAAAGGAGGGTCGCTGTTTGTCGCTCATAATGGGATCACTTCCAGGGGTTGCCCGCTTCGGTAGCGCACTTGGCATCCACCACAATTCGTTCGGGCATGGGCCCGGCATAAACCCAGATCATCGCCATCGGGGCCTCGTACTGGTTCACAAAATAATGGACCCGCCCGCGCGGCACCATGGCCGTGGCGCAGCCGCTCATCGGGTAGTTGCGTCCTTCGACCACGCAGGTGGCGAGTCCGTCGATGATGCAAATCGATTCATCGAAATCATGGATGTGGGCGGGCAACCGGCCAGCCGGTTGAAAGCGGCCAAAGCCGCCGCTCATTTCAAGTCCTGGCATCAACTCGGCGTTGAAGTAATCGATAAATTCAGCGCCCGGCCCAATGCCAAAGGTTCGCTTGGCGGACACAAACCGGGTGACTCGTTCCAGGCCGGGCATTCCCGTTGAATGGGCGGGCATGTCCACGCGGGGAAAGGTCCGGGTGACGAGCTCGCGTTCCGGCGCCGTCATGGCCAGCGCCACGTGCAGCCGGGAAAGCGCTTTCACGTCCGGGTTGCGGGCCGCATGCGGCAGCCAGCGCGGGATCACAATATTGTCCAGGGGCCCCAGCCGGTAAACCCGGCCTTCCACGGTGACCTCGGCCTGGCCTTCCAGCACGGTAATCGATTCGCTCCCGGGATGGGTGTGAGGGGCGAGCTCCGCCTGGGGCTGGAAAGTGACGATCCCGGTTGTCAGGTTGCGGGCGGCGTTAAACTGTCCGGCCAACGCTTCAAAAATCACTCCGGCTTGAAGTTCCACGACCGGTCCTTTGCCGGAGAGGGTGATAACTTCGGGGCGCTCGGGCCGCATCGCTTCGGGCGGCTGGGGCAGGGGATCGCGAAGCGCCTGCCCGTCCTTCGGATCGAGGCTGGTGGCGGGGCGGCGATCCACTCCGGCCGCTTTCAATAATTGGTGGAGCGCGCGCAGGAGCAGGCCGGTATCCGCTCCCAGTCCGAGCATCCGGAATCCCTGCTCGCGGCGTTCGAGCAAATTCTCCGTGCTGGTGGTGAGCAAGCCGCAATGTTTTCCTGCCTTCCGGATGATTTCCTTCAGTTCCAGAATTTGCTCGGCCACCCCAGGCCCTTCCCATTGCCCGCGAAAACCGGCGCTCGCCGAAAAATCGGCGGGACCAAAGAAAAATACTTCGGCGTCCTCCACGGCGCACATTGCCGCGACGGCCGGGATGGCTTTGACGTTCTCGATGATGGGAACGACCAGCACATGCTCGTTTGCTTCCGCTGTATGCTCGACCAGGCATTGGCCCCAAACCGTGGCCCGCTCGCCACCGATGCCGCGCCGGCCTTCCGGGGGATAACTGCAATCGCGGATGGCTTCCTCCAACTGTTCGGCCGTTTCCATCCAGGGAACCACAATGCCATCGGCCCCGATGTCGAGCGCCCGTTTGGCAAGGGCGGTGTTTCGTTCCGCGATTCTGACCAGCACGACCGTGTCGCTGCGGACCGCCGCCCGGATGTGTTCGGCGATTTCCTTCCAATCCAAATTCCCGTGCTCCGCGTCCACCACCACCCAATCAACCCCCAGGGCGACGGCCAATTCGGTGAGGGAGGCCGATTCCAGGGTGATCCAAAGGCCATAAGCAGGCTCTCCTGCGGACAGTTTTCGGCGGAATGCTTTCAAGGCTCTAATGTTCATTAAAATTTATTTAAAAGGGACGGACTGCAAAAAAGAATGGCATCGAATCATCCATGGGTTTGTCAGGTGAGAATTCCCTTCACCACATTGCCGGCCACGTCGGTCAGCCGATAATCACGGCCGGTGTGCCGGTAGGTCAGCCGCTCATGATCCAGACCCAAAAGGTGGAGAATGGTGGCGTGGAAATCGTGCACGTGAACCGGGTCCCGGCCCACGTTGATGCCGTATTCATCGGACTCGCCGTAAACCTTTCCGGGCTGCACCCCCGCGCCGGCCAGCCAGGAGGAGAAAACCCAGTGATGATGCTCACGGCCTCCAGCGGCTTTTGCTTCCACAAAAGGAGTCCGCCCGAATTCCGTGGTCCAAACCACGAGCGTGTCCTCAAGCATGCCGCGTTGTTTTAAGTCGCGGAGCAAACCCGCAATCGCGTGATCCACGTTCTTGGCCAGCGGAGCATGGGTCAGCATGTCGCCATGCGCGTCCCAGTTTTCCGAGGAGCCCGAGTCGATCAGTTCGACGAACCGGACTCCTTGTTCCACCAGCCGGCGGGCCATCAGACATTGCCAGCCGAAGCCGGTGGTTTGGCCCCGCTTCAGGCCGTAAAGGCCGAGGGTGGCGTCGCTTTCCTTTGAAAGGTCCAAAACGTGCGGCACTTCCATCTGCATGCCGAACGCGGTTTCGAATGATCGGATCCTGGCCTGCAGGAGCGGGTCGGCGTGGTGCGCCGCCAGATGACGATTGTTCATTCCCGCCATCAAGCCGAGCTCCAACTCCTGCAAATGCTGGGTCGGGACCCGGCGTTTCACATTGGCAATCGGTTCCGCGCCGGGCACCACCAGAGTTCCCTGGTGGGCGCCGGGCAGGAAATCGCTCCCCCACACCTGACCACCCGCATAGGGCGACCTGGGTGCAATCACAACGAAGGAAGGGAGGTTGCGGTTTTCGGTTCCAAGCCCGTAGCTCACCCAGGAACCGATGCTCGGCCGGGCAAAGGTGAATGAGCCGGTGTGCATGCCAAGGGTCGCCTCGTAGTGGTTGGTATGGTCGGATTTCATCGAGCGAATGACGCACAGGTCATCCACGCACTCGGCCATGTGCGGAAAGAGCGAACTCACTTCCGTGCCTGATTTGCCGTGGGCCGCGAACTCCCATTGGGGACGCTTCAGGAACATTTTGAAGTCGCCTTTGCGACCTTGATATTCATTGACCGAAGTGGTTTTGCCCGCGTCCGAAAAGAGCCGGGGTTTCGGATCCCAGGAGTCCACATGGGAAACGCCGCCGCTCATGTGCAGGAAAATAACCCGCTTGGCTTTGGGCGGAAAATGCGGATGCTTCGGAGCCAAAGGATCCACGTTCGCCGCTGGCGAGGCTTCCTCGGCCAGCAATGACGAAACGAGGCCGGGCAGAAGGATTGAGCCCCCGACCATCGAGCGGAGGAATCCGCGTCTGGAGGAAAAGGGCAGGGAATCAGGTTTCATATCGGTGCGTTTAATCCAGGTGCAGGAATTCGTTGCTGCCAAAAAGAGAGCGGAGATAAGCGGCCAGGGCGGCGTGGTCCGGGTTGCTTTGGCCCGCCGCGCTGAGTTCGGAACGGTAAGCGGTCAGAAACTCCGCTGCTTCCAAGCGTTCCGTTTCGGTGGGCGTTCGGCCAATCGTTTTGCGCCAGCCGAGTTCAACCCGCTGGCGATCATCCGGCCGCGCCGCTTGCAGGCGAGTGGCGAACTTATCGGCCTTCTCGTGAACGAAGGGCGAGTTGAGGAAATAAAGAGCCTGTGTCGGCACCGTGGTGGTGCGCCGATCGGCGGTGCTGGCGTTGGGGTCTGATCCGTCGAACAGGGCCAGAAAGGGGTGGCGTTTGATGCGCTGGGTCATCAGGTAAACGCTGCGCTGGTTATGATCGTAGACGGCGCTGAAGGGCGCGTGCTGCGAATAGGCAGTGGTCACGGGCGAAGGAAAGGGATGCCCGTGTCCCGGGGTTGGGTCGAGTTCGCCACTGATCGCGAGAATCGCGTCCCGGAGTTCCTCGGCGCTCAAACGGCGGGGTTCAAAGCAGGCGTAATCGGCCGCCAGCGGAGCATCGGCCGAGTGGTTGCCATCCACGGTAAGAGCCGGAGTTGAGGACTGCTGATAGGCTGCGCTCAGCATGATGAGCCGGTGCATCGCTTTGATGGACCAGCCGCTTTTCATGAAACGGGTGGCCAGGTGGTCGAGCAATTCCGGGTGGGTGGGGAGCTGGCCGCGCACGCCAAAATCATTGGGCGTGCCCACCAGGCCGCGGCCGAAATGGTATTGCCACAGGCGGTTGACCAGCACGCGGGCGGTGAGGGGGTTATCGGCGCGGGTCAGCCATTGGGCCAGCTCCAGCCGTCCGCTGCCTTGGGTTGCAGGGGGCAACGGGTTCCCTCCGAGGATCTTGAGGAAACCGCGCGGCGCTTCCTCGCCAGGCCGGTCGGGTTCACCCCGCATTTGCAGACGAGCGTTATGGGGCGTTCCTTCCACGACGCCGTAGGTCATTTCGCAAGGGCCGTCCAACAGCAGGCTCGTGAGTTCCCGCGTGTTCTTGGCGACATCTCCACCCGTGGTGGTCAGTTGCTTGCGCAAAGTGGCCACCCGGGCGCGGCGGGAATTACGCTCCGCGTCGCTTTCCGCGAGCGCCGGGGCTGTCAGCGGGGGAAAAGGTGATTCCTGGAACACAAAATTATCGATTTCCAGCGCCGGGCGCACTCCCGGGCGATGGCCTCCGCTGTCAATAAACGTGTAATCAATCGTTCCATCCCAGCTCGTGGCGAAAGTGCCCCGAAATGGGGTGCTCCCGCCAGGGGTTGACAGGGTGCCGGTGTAGGTCTTATCCGTGAGATTGAGCGTGAGTTGCACCTGGTGCCATTCGCCCGTGCGCAGCCGGGCCACTGAATCGTAGGTCGCGCCGGACCGGGTAAAAAACTCACTCCCGTTAAAATTCAGTTCCACGGCCGCCAAACCGCCGCCGCCATGGCCCAGGTAGTAACGCCACGAGCCGTCACCTCCCGCATCCTGGTTGCCGCAACGGAAATCGAAAGCCACAAAGAGGACATCGGTGCGCGCGGCCGACCAGGGGTTTGGCAAGGTTAACCCAAGACCGTCATATCCACCACGATTGGGCATCCGCACGCCCAGCTTTCCAGCCGGCACAATATTGCGGAAAGGGCTTTGGGCGGAGGAGGAGACCTTCACCGCGCTGTTCGGGCCGGGGTTCCACGGTTTGGCCGGCGGAGCGCCGTCCGTTTGCCACTCCAGGTCTCCATCCAGCCCCACCAACTTTTGCAGCTCCGCCGTAATTACTTCCGGGTCGGGCTCCCCCGGCGCCAAAGTCAAGGCCGGGAGCCTGGTGGAGACGGGGGAAATAATGGCTGGCTGCGCGCCGAAATTGTCGAGTTCCAGGCTGGGCAGCGCCGCGCCCCCGCGTTGGCGGGAATCCAGTTGCACATAATCAATCACGCCCGACCACCCGGCAACGAAGGGTTTGTTGGAAAAGGTCACCGAGCTTTCCGGCAGGCCCACGCTCCCGGAAAAAGTGCGGCGCTCCAGATCCAGAATGAGTTGCAAATTATGCCATTGGTGCCGCTTTAAGCCGGCGAGCTTCTCCACCTGGTCGCCCACCCGGTTGAAGACTGCTTCGGTGGAAAGCAATAACTCAACAGCGGGAGAATTCGAACTCGCTCCGATCCAAAACCGGTGTGTGCCGGTCGCTCCGTTTTCGGGCGGGCCGGGCCGGAAATCCAGGTTAACGTAAAGCAGCCGGCAGGTTTGCGGGCTGCGCTTCGGGTAAAGCGCCTGGGCCAGACGATATTCCTGGTTGCCCCCGGCAATTCTGACGCCGAACCGTCCGGAGGGATAAAGATTCTTGAATGGGCTTTGTGCCCCGGTGGTAACGCTGAGTTTTCCTTCCGCGGCCCAGGGCGGAACAATCACGCCGTAACTGCCGCCAGCCGCATCCTTTTGAATTTCAAAGTCACCGTCCGGATCGTGGAGCGAGCGGAACACAGCCGAGGGCACGGGTTGTTTCTGCCGCGTGATCCTGTCCGACAACTCGGCGACCCGCCGATCGTATTCGCGCCATTTGGATTGGGATTCGGCGGGCGGGACCAGTGGAACCATCGCCCGCAGTTTTCCTTTCTGCTCCGAACCGGGGAAAGCATAGCGAGTGCTGTCAAAGATGCCGTAAAGGCCATAATAGTCTTTCATGGTGACCGGGTCGAACTTGTGATCGTGGCAACGGGCACAGCCCAGGCTCAGCCCGAGCGTGGTTTGTCCAACCGTGTCGATCGTGTCCTGAATGGTCAGGTGATGATAATTTTCCGAATCAAACCCAAAGCGGCGGGATATGGCGATAAATCCGGTGGCAGTCACGCGCTCAGCGTAACGGGCGCGCGGACCCTGCTCAGCCAGGATGTCGCCCGCGATCTGTTCGCGAATAAACTCGTCGTAGGGCTTGTCGGCGTTGAAGGCATCGATCACATAGTTCCGATAACGCCAGGCCAGGCCCACCGGGTAATCCGCGGTGTCCCCGGCCGTATCGGCGTAGCGCACGATGTCCAGCCAGTGACGACCCCAGCGTTCGCCGTAACGGGGTGAGTCCAGGAGGCGTTCGACAACTTTGCTAAAGGCGTTGGTGGAATGGTCCGCCAGGAAAGCGTCGATCTCTTCCGGGGTTGGGGGCAGGCCTGTCAGATCGAAAGTGGCGCGGCGGAGGAGCGTGCGCTTGCCGGCGGGCGCGGCAGGCTCGAAGCCCCTGGCTTCCAGCCTGGCCAAGATAAATGGATCCACGGAGGTGGAGGACCAGGAGGTGTGCTTGACTCGAGGGGGCGGGGGATCCTGCACTGGCTCAAAAGACCAGGGCCTGGCAGCGGCTATTTTCCGGCTGGCTGTGGAGGCCGGATAAGGGGCGCCCAGCTTCACCCAGCGCACCAGGTCCGCGATCTCTGCCTCCGAAAGTTTTTTGCCACCGTCCTTGTTGGGCGGCATTTCCAGATCCTTGTCTGCATAGCGCACGGCGCGAATGAGCCGGCTTTGGTCTGGCTGCCCGGGGACGACCACCGGGCCGTCCGTTCCGCCCTTCAGGAAATCTTCCTGCGTGTCCAGTTTAAGCGCACCGCGGACTTTCTTGGCCCCAGCGCTGTGGCACGAATAGCAGTGTTCACTAAAAACGGGGCGGATTTTATTTTCGAAGAATGCAAGTCCCTCGGCTACGCCCTCGGACGGGGGCAGGGCGGCCTCTCCCGAGGACACCCACGACAGGCCGAGGAACACCGCCGCAACAAATAAATTCGCGGGACGGCAAAAAGAGGGGGAGGTGGCCATGGGTGGTAAAATGTGTATGGTTCTAGGTTTACTGACTGACGGTATACCGGCAAGAAAATTCAACCGGGGTTCGAAAATTTTCCCGGCGGGCCAGGAAAATAAACAGTTGACTGCACGATTGGTATACAGTATACCAAGCCCATCACATGACCACCTCAGGCAAAAAAACCGAGCATTCCTTTTCCCCTCTTCCCACCGGCAAACCTCCCTTGGAACAGGTGGTCCGCCGGGCGCTGACCGACGAGGTGCTGACCACGCTGCGCAAGGCCATTATCGCCGGCGCCTTCGGTCCGGGCGACCACGTGCCCGAAGCGCGGATGGCCGAGCAACTCGGGGTCAGCCGGGTCCCGGTGCGCGAAGCCATGATGGCCCTGGAGCGCGAAGGGCTGCTGGCGTTCGACGAACGCGGCGCGGCGCGGGTCCGGGATTTCACGGCCGCGGATTTCGAGGAAATTTTTACGATGCGGCTGGCGCTCGAGCCCATGGCGGCCCGGCTGGCTTGCCGGAAGCTTCAGCCCGCCGACCTCGCCGCATTCACCGAAAACATTCGCCGGATGCGCCAAACCGAGGGGCTCCTCGATGTGACTTTGCTGGATGTGGACTTCCATGACCTGGTCATGAAGGTGGCGCGGCACAGCCTGCTCTCGGTTTGCTGGGGAAATCTGCGCTCCCCGTTGCGGGTGTGGCTGGCGCGGTTGCACCGGCTCGAAGAGGGTCCCCGGGAAACCCGCACCATCACGCTGCGCGGCCACATGAAAATTGTTAAAACACTTCAATCCGGCGACGAGGAAGCGGCGGCGGAGGAGATGCGCGGCCACCTGGTAAGCTGGCGCGCCCGCATGCCCAAATCCACCTGGGAAGGAAATGTATCGTGATGCGACTATTCGGAAACTGCCTGCCCGCCTGAAAGAAAAATGCGAATGCCCATTTCACCCCGGTTCCTCCTCGGCTACCTGGCCTTCCTCCTTCAAGCGGGGCACCCCGGCTCTGCCACGGCCGCGACCTATTCGCTGGCGGAGGATTTTTCCTACACGGACAACCACCCGGACAGCACCTGGTCTTACCGCCTGGACGATCTGACCAATGCGTCACCTGCGTTTCCCCTGCTGACTTCAACCGATCGCGATGCCAATCAGTTATGGGGCTCGGATTTTCCGACTCCCCCGAAGATGTGGAGCGAGGCCAGCGGCTATTGGGGCATTGGCAAAAATACCACCGCACGGGAGCTGTTCTCGAGCCGCAATGGCACCAAGTGGGCACCGAACGAAGTGCTCTTCCATCCGAAGGCGGGATCGCCGCCCTCCCGGCTGGTGGTCGGTTGGCGGGCACCGAGCAACCTGGTGATCGACGTCCACTAT
>JAQGOV010000032.1 GCA_028293425.1 Verrucomicrobiales bacterium | reverse complement strand
TGAGCTCGTGCCTGTGATTACGATCTTCATCCCCGGAACTCGCATCCTCATTCTTCAGTGCCGGGAATCATACACCCATTGATTTTCTTGAAGCCATTGTACGGTACGGATGATGCCCTGCTGAATCGTCAGCTTTGGTTTCCAGCCCGTGGCTTGGACTTTCTTCGTCTCAAGGAAGATGAACGGATTGTCACCCACCCAACCCCGTGACCCGCCGGTGAAATCAAGGCGAGGAGACAAGTTGAGATGCTGGCAAATCCAGCCGATCGAATCCTTCACTTGGCAATACTCAGGGGTGCCAAGGTTATAAACTTCCACGTTGTGCTTGGCGGTTTTGGCAGTTTCCTTGTGCATCACGTGCCAAATCGCATCCAGGCAATCGCCCGCGTACAGATAGGATTTGCGCGCGGTCCCGTCGCCCAGCACTCGCAAATGGTCAGGGTGCTCCAGGAGCTGCTTGTAAAAATCAAACACGTGCCCGTGTGTGTAGCGCTCGCCAAGGATGGAAACGAATCGGAAAATATATCCCTCGAAGCCGTAACCCTCGCAATAGGCCTGGATGAGTCCTTCGCACGCAAGTTTCGAAGCGCCATAAAGCGAGGTCTGCACCGGGAAAGGTGCGTCCTCTGGCGTCGGGATGACCTCTGCCTCCCCGTACACGGAGCCAGTGGAAGAAAAGGCCAGTTTTTTTACCCCGTTGGCGCGCATCGCCTCGAGGACATTGAAGGTCGCGATGGTGTTTTGGTGCAAGTCCTTCTCAGGATGATTTAAACCAAAACGCACATCCGCGTTGGCAGCTAGGTGGAAAGTCATTTCGCAACCCGCCATGGCTTTGGTCAGAGCTGGAAGGTCAAGATTATCCCCTTCTACAAGTTGGAAATTAGGATTTTGACGAACTTTTTCCAGGAAACGGACTTGGCCCGTCGTGAAATTGTCCCAGCCGACCACAGCGTAACCGCCCTCCAGGAGTTTTTCCGCAAGGTTACTGCCAATAAACCCGGCCACGCCGGTGATGAAACACTTTGTCATGCAATTCCAAGGAGTTTCATCGGAACAACGGGCGTTGGCAAGATTGGAGGTAGGAAAGGCGCGAGGCGCGATGCTCAACTACCTGTGATGAGCCATGACGAATTCCGTCTTACGTTACGCGGCAGTGGGAAGGTCGGCCCTGGGTTCAACCTCTTTTTCGATCTTCTTTTGCTTTTCAAACCGAGCCCGCCGGAAGTCGTAGTCAGCCTGCAAGCCCGTCCACATTTCAGGCGTGGTTCTAAGATAACGGGCCAAGCGCAAGGCTGTGTCCGCGGTGATGCCGCGCGTTTTCGAGAACGATCTCGTTGATCCGGCGTGGTGGAACGTGAAAGGCACGAGCCAGGTCGTTCTGGGAAAGCTTCAGCGAATTCATAAATTTTTCCCGCAGGATTTCGCCTGGGTGGATGGGGATAAGCTTTTTGCCTTTCATTTAGTGGTAGTCAACTATTTCAATACATCGCCGTCTTAGCCTTGTGGAGGCGCCCTCCTGGCGGCGGAAGCGCTTTCACCGCCTCATCATAATCTGCGACGTAGCGCCACCAATTGTTGTAGAACCCCTCGCTTATCCCAGCGCTCTTCGGGAGGTGGTTCAACCACCACCTCATAAAATTCAGATGATGCGGCTTGCCCCAGGTGTCGCAGTTCACAGGCTTCTTTTCACCTTTCAGGTTGGGATAGTTGAACCAGTCGTCAGCTCCGGAAAACACGATATTCGTTTGCCCGTAGTCGTAACCGGATTTGGCATTCGGTCCGCCATGCACATTGCCGGCCTGGGCGTCGTCTGGAAATTTATCGGCCTGGCGAGTGAAGTGGCTCCAGGCATTTGTCTCGCCTGCTGCTCCGTTCCAAATTCCGCGTCCGACCGTAAGCGAGAGAATACCCTCGCAACGGTGGCCATAGCTATGCAGGGCATTGTCCTCTTCCCTCTCGTAGTTGAACCCCATCGCCCAGATGGTTCGTCCGCAATCCGGGATGTCGTAGGGACGATAAAACCACGGGTTGTCCGTGGGATAGAAAATCTGGTCGCCCGGAATTTTCATGGCGTACTCATCCATCCCGAAATACGGCGCTCCCCAAATCCAAACCTCGCCAATGTTTTCCTTCCGGATCCGCTCAGGTAAATTAAGCTCCTTAAAAATGGCTGCGTAACTCACGCCGTCTGGCATATGCGCTTTCTTTTTGTCCTTCCACATCGCAAGGAAGCTCTCCTCATCATAACGAAAACCATCGCGCTTTTGTGGCCAGGCATTCACGTCCACCCAATCCACGATCTGGTAATTGGCAAAGCCGCCGCTCGATTCTTTGATGTAGCGGACCAGGTTAGTGGCCATGGGCCGGGGATTGTTCCACTTGAAGAAGTCGCTGAGGAGAACGCGCCCGTGTTTTTTCAGGACTGGGTCGTAATTGATAACTAGAAGGCGGACGGTGCTGGAGGCTTCGCTCACCTCAATCGAGAAAGGTCGATTCGTTTCGGCTCGCGCACTCGACCCTAAAATCCACGCGAACATCAGCAAAGCAGACGCGGCTTTCATGCCCTTACTTGAAGCTGGATCGGACCGCAAACGCAAGGTTGAAACCGCACTCAGGGTCCAAGTCCTGACACCTTTCGCCTCAACCTGTGGTCGATGGCAGAAAGTATGCTGTGAAGCGCCGTGTCAGGGGCTTGTAAAAACCGATTGAGATTTCGAAAAGATCTGTAACTTTTACAAGGTTTAGGAGTTAATCGGTATGGAGGCCATGGATCCAACATGCGCTTCCGCCGGAGAAAGCAGTTGAAGGACACGCTGTTATATGAATATGCCTGAAAATTGTCGATGGAGTGCCGCTGCGGCGCTTGTGCTGGGTTTGATGATTCAAAACGCGGCGGCAAAGGGCGGAACTGACAAGGCTGGCAATGCGTTCACGGCTGCGACATATTTTCAAACCACGAATGTTTGGACAGTGCATCTCCGTTTTACCGCCGACGCCTGGAAAGCAATGCAGCCCGAGGACTCAGGAAATCACCCTCCCATGGCTGGACCCGAAGGCCCCAATCTGCTGGGACACAACGGCGGGAAGAACGGTCTCTCCGCGGCGCGCGGGATTGAATTCAAGTATGTCCACGCCGACCTTGAGTTGGGCACCAACCGCTTGAAGGATGTGGCGGTGCGATTGAAAGGCAATTCGTCCTTCATGCAGGTGGGCAAAGCACGGAAATATTCCTTCAAGGTGGATCTAAACGAGTTCGTGAAGGGGCAAAAGATCGGCTCGCTCACCAAGCTAAACTTTCACAACAATGTGGCCGATCCGAGCTGGATGAATGAGGTGCTCTCGTATCAGCTCTATCGCGACGCCGGTGTGCCTGCGCCGAAAACGGCCTACGCGAAAGTTTATGTGACAGTTCCGGGTGAACACGATCGGACTTACCTCGGCTTATATTCAATGGTGGAGGACGTGGATCGTTCCTTTGCCTGGGATCACTTTGGGAGCAAGAAGGGAGCGGTCTTCAAACCGGTCACGCACAAGCTATTTGATTATCTGGGCGACGATTGGTCCAACTACCGGCAGATCTATGACCCCAAGTCCGAACTGAGCGAGGCACAAGCCAAACGATTAATCGAATTTTGCAAACTCGTTTCGAAGGCCGACGATGGCGAGTTCGAGAAGAGCATTTCCAGCTTCCTGGACATCGATGAATTTTCCAGGTTCCTGGCGGTCACCGTTTACCTGAGCACACTGGATAGCCTGCTTGGGATGGGCCAAAACTTTTATGCGCATCTGCACCCCGTCTTCCAGAATTTTCAATTCATTCCGTGGGACCTGGATAATTCTTTTGGCCAATTCCAAATGATGGGGACGCAGGAAGAACGTGAACAATTGAGCCTGCAAAAACCCTGGGTAGGTGAGAACCGGTTTTTGGAAAGATTGTTCAAGGTGGGCAGATTTCAAACCTTCTACAAAACGCACCTGCTCTCCTTCCAGGTGATGCTGTTCAAACCCGAGCGCATCCAGCGACAGGTGGAAAACCTCGCCGCGATCATCAGGCCGGCCGTGCAGGAGGAATCCGCGGACAAATTGGCTCAATTCGATCGAGCCGTTGCCGGGGAAATGGTTGCCGCCAATCGGCCGGGACCTCGTCACCCGGGAGGAGCGGCCCGTGCGCCCGCCGGGTATTTAAAGCCTATTAAAACATTCGTCAAAGCCAGGTCCGTTTCAATGTCGGACCAACTCGCTGGACGCTCCGAGGGAGAGACGATTGAGAGCCGCTCCGGCCCTGGTGGGCCCAGTGTTCCCGGCCCGGGAACATTTCTCGCACCGGAATGGATGGGGAAAGCCGACCAGAATAAAGACGGTAAGGTGACCAGGGAAGAATGGTCCCTGCTGGCAGCCAAATGGTACGGGGATTGGAACAAAAACGGAAAACTGACCATGGCCGAATTGCGCTCGGGAATCGAAGCCGCCTTCCCTCCGCCAGACGGCCTCAAGCCGCCCGATGAATTCGGCCCTGGAGTCATGCTCGGCAAGAGCTTCCTCCAGGCATTGGATGCCAACAAAGATGGCCAGGTAACCCGGCAGGAATTCCAGGCCTGTTTCGACAAATGGTTCCAGGAGTGGAACACCAACGGAACTATCGATGAAGAGCAGTTGCGCGGTGGAATCTCTCGAGAACTAGCCGCGCGTTTGGATTAGCGGATAGCGAGCGCGGATTTGATGCTGTGGACGAGTTTGGTGATTTGAGGCATGGTGTGCTCGCTCGAAAGCACAAAACGAAAATACCCATGCTCAGGGCCGCCAGGATAATCGATCAATGGGGGATGGATGCCCGCTTTTAGCAACGTTGCCCTCAGTTTAGCCACTTCGTCCCCTGCCTTGGGGACATAACCGATGATTGGAGCAGGGGTCTCCGGGAGTTGCAGCCCCGCCTTTCGGAGTTCCGATTTCACCACCCCAGTATTTTTGACGAGACGTTGCCGTAGAGCATGATCTCTTTCGAGAAGCCGGACTGACGCCAGCGCAGCTTGGGCCAATGGCAAAGGCATTGGCGTATGACCAGTGAACATCCGGCTGCGGGTAAGGACAAGCTCGCGGATGGATTCGTCGCACAGGATAGCCCCGCCATAAACCCCGAAGGCTTTGCTGAGCGTCACTGTCCGGATGATCCTTTCAGGTGAAAGTTTTAGTTGCTCCACCGTGCCTCGACCATTCTTGCCGAGGACCCCGGCCGCATGCGCATCATCCAGCAGGATGATGCCCTTTGCTGGAAGCGTTTTTAGATACTCACCGATTGGCGCGATGCTCCCGTCATGAGCGAACACGCCGTCCGTCAAAAGCAAAGGAACCGCCCCACGACCAAGCCGACTCAGAATTTGAGCCACGTGAGCGGGGTCCTGGTGTCGAAACGAAATAACCGCGCAACCCAGAAAGGCGGCGGCATCCTGCAAACTTGGATGGGCACGTTGATCGATGAGAGCATGGGTAAACCGGCCTGCCAAAGCCTGTGCGACCACCAAATTGGTCATATAACCGGTGCCGATAAGGACTGCGGCGGGGCTTTTGAAAAACCGCGCCAAGGCGCGCTCGAGTTCGTCAAAGAAGGGATGATTACCCGTCGTCTTACGCGAAGCGGAGACGCTGATGCCCGTTGATTTCACGCCTTTTTGGAGAGCCCGGATGATCGCGGGATGGCTGGAAAGGCGGAAATAATCGCAGCCCGCGAAATAGATCAGCTTGCGGCCTCCACTGAGAACATAAGTGCGATCCACCTGCCGCAGCGGCAGGGGAAGCAGGTGCGCTTGCTTCACCGGGTTTGATCCTTTGTGCATCGTCTCGGTGGATCATGGCCGGAAGCGGCCGCGGGCTCAATGTTTTCGTACCTACCGAACAGGTTCTCCTGTGGCTTTCTCCCAGTTGCGGCCCGAGTCAGCCCACAGAGCGTAAACGCATTTCTCCATGAAGAAGAGGTCCCCTTTGCACCATGGCACGTCCACAAAACCAAAAAGCTCGTCCGAGGGAAGCTCCTCAATGAGCGCTGCGCCAGTGAACAAGGCCCGGGCCAAATGAGGAGGGCTCGTATAGTTCTCGCCTCCGATGAAACGATCGCCGTAAGCGATGAACCATCCGTTACGTTCCTCGCGGAAAGGTTTCAGTCGCCCTGCGGCACACCCAGCCGAAAGCTTGCGGAGGGCCTCGGCAGTTTCGAAAGTCAGGTTACAAAAACGGGACAGTTTATAATAGTGCAGGTGCTTGGTCGAGGCGCTGGATTTCTCGAGAATTTGAGCGTTGACCCGTTCGAAGTCCACGCGGAGTTGCAGGAGTTCCCGGGCTTTACGGAGCGCCAGCTGTTCTGTTTTGGAATCTTGGGTGAGCTTTGCTAAACGGCTTAAGCCAAGCAACCCGGCCAGGTCACCATTCAGGATCTCGACCTCATCGTGATTGTAATCGCGTTTGTGAATCTCGAACTTGTATTTGGTGGCAAGCAGCGGTTGCATGCGATCGCGGACGACACTCCAATTGTGACGCGCCGCCGCGACGTCATTGAACGCATTGCAATAAGACCAAAACGCATAAACTCCAAACGCGCTCGACATCGGGGCTCTTCCTTTGAGCCGTAGATTTGGAGGAACGTCATAGGATTCGCGAGGGGTCCCCGCGGAACGCTCGGAACCTTCCAGGCTCCACGGAGGACTGTTTGTGAGTAGAGCCGACAGAATGGATTTTGCTCTTCCAGAAGTCCTGGGTGAGAGGTAGGGCCTAGCCAGGCTGAGCGAATAAAAAACTTCGGCAGGGTGCTCGAAATAAACTTCATAACCGCTGATGCCAATCGTGTGTTGAAAAGGTTTCCAGGGAAATCCATCTAGGAATTCGATCGCATGCTTCTCCAGCTTTTCAGAAATGCGTCGAGCCTTCGCTGAAGCCGGCATTTTGTGGGAAGCCTGAACCAAAATAAACTCACTGAAATCCGTTTCAGTGAGTTTGGCCGGGTTGGCAGCTAAATTTGTGGAAGCTTCGTCGACAATATTCTGTGCGAAGGTTTTGGTAAAGAAAAAAATCAACAGCAGAGCCATTAAAATCAAACAGGACTGCTTGAATGTCGC
>JAQGOV010000664.1 GCA_028293425.1 Verrucomicrobiales bacterium | reverse complement strand
ATGACTGAAGAGATGGCTCGCGCGCTGGCTGGTTTGCCACATGGTCCGGAGTTCCGCTTTTTGGACAGACTCTTGAGCCTTGAGCCAGGGAAGTCCGGAACCGGGGAGTATCTAGTCCGCGGCGATGAACCTTTTCTGAAGGGCCATTTTCCGGGCGCTCCGCTTTTTCCTGGAGTTCTACTGGTGGAGGCGGCCGCTCAGCTCGCAGGAACGGTAGCACAGAGCGATACGAAAATACCTCCTCTCGACGGCTTGAAACTGACTGCCATAAGAGGCGCAAAGATCCTGGGTTCGGCCAGTCCCGGGGACATAATCAGGATAGAAGCCAAAGTCACCGGGCGTTTAGCCAACCTGGTTCAAGCACAAGCCACAGCCACCGTGAACGGAATTGCGGTACTTCAAGTGGATATCACTCTCGCTGGAACAGCGGGGATCAATCCGCCCGATTCGCGGTATGGGACATGAAATGTTCCAACAGCTCGGATTTGTTCATCCTCGTCAGGTCGCAGCCCAGATTTTTATCGATCTTTTTGCGAACCATAGGGGTTAAAGTCTCGAGCAACTGGGGGTTTATTTCTTCAGGAGCAGCCAGGAAACAGCGTTCATAGTCACCGCCAGCCAGCAAATGGTTGAGCCGCTCACCAATTTGCTTCAAAGCGCGGCGGCGTTTCTCAAGCTCCATGTTATGGCTTTCGCCATCAGAATTATTTCCGGCGCTCTGAAGATTCACATTACCCTGGGCAGATCGGCCGGTGCGCGCTGTCAAGGTGTTCGCATAACGATGATCCATTTCGCGAGGGTTCATCTCCTCAATTAACTCGAGCCTGGGTGTGCCAAGAAGCTCGGTGTTATCCATTCTATAGCAACGGAATGCTCCTAAATCGGCAATGACAACTAAAGTATTCCCCATAAATTTGAATTATTAAGATTAAACTCCTTTGCCCTGGCAAAGCCGCCAATGGCCGCCTCTGGTTTAACTTAACTCACGACATTATCCCTGCAACCAACAACAAAAAAGACGCGCGAACGCGTCTTTCATTGAAAAATATGTCGAGCGAATCAGTGCCGTTGCCGTCTTTTGACTTTTAGCTGAGCCAGGGATTGGGCCAAAGAAGCTGAAACCATGGCTGTTTCCTCATCATCGATTTTCTCGGCGAGCCGGGCTTCCGCACGACGTCGGGCTTCCTCGGCTTTGGCCTCATCGATGTTCTCCGCTTTGATGGCCATGTCAGTCAGGATCGCGACCCGCTCACCGGTGATTTCGACAAACCCATCCCCGACAGCCAGGAAATACTCCTGTCCGCCCTTTTGCACAATCACTTCCCCGGAAACAATGGAAGTAAGGAGCGGGACGTGGTTTGGGTAAATACCCATTTCACCTTCCACTCCTGGCAGGGTCACCATATCCACGGTTTCGGAATAGGTGACGGAGTGGGGCGTAACGATTTCAAGTTTGAGCGCCATGATTTAAATTTCAATATTGAGAGAAGGGATTCCGAAAATGTGGCCCGAAATCCCGCGCTAAACCGGGCTTAGCTTTCTTTAATTTCGTCGATGGTACCCTTCATGTAGAAGTTACCTTCGGGAACGTCGTCATGCTTGCCTTCAAGGATTTCCTTGAAAGCGCGGACCGTGTCGGCAACCGCGACCTGCTTGCCAGAACGGCCAGTAAACTGTTCTGCGACCGTAAACGGCTGGCTCAGGAAACGCTGAATCTTGCGCGCACGGAACACGGTCAGTTTGTCCTCGGGGGACAACTCGTCCATACCCAGAATCGCGATAATGTCCTGAAGGTCCTTGTAGCGCTGGAGGACCTTCTGCACGCCACGGGCGACGTTGTAATGTTCTTCGCCAACAATATCGGGCGCAAGGGCGCGGGAGTTGGAGGCCAACGGATCCACGGCCGGGAAGATGCCCAACTCGGCGATGGAACGTTCCAACACGATGGTGGCATCCAAGTGGGCAAACGTTGTTGCAGGAGCCGGGTCAGTCAAATCGTCCGCAGGCACGTAAACGGCCTGGAAGGAAGTGATCGAACCTTTCTTGGTCGAGGTGATACGTTCCTGGAGGTCACCCATTTCAGCGGCGAGCGTAGGCTGGTAACCCACGGCGGACGGTGTGCGACCGAGGAGCGCGGACACTTCAGAACCGGCCTGTGAAAAACGGAAGACGTTGTCAACGAACAGGAGCACGTCCTGGTTTTTCTCGTCACGGAAATATTCGGTCACGGCGAGCGCGGAAAGCGCCACGCGCAAACGAGCGCCGGGAGGCTCATTCATCTGGCCATAAACCAGACCGATTTTCGAGCCGGGCTCAACGATCGGCATTCCATTGTCACCAATGATCGGGTGCCCCTTGGCATCCTTCTTTACCTTGATGACGTTGGATTCGATCATTTCGTTATAAAGATCGTTGCCTTCGCGCGTGCGTTCACCGACACCCGCGAACATGGAAACACCGCCGTGCAGTTTGGCGATGTTGTTAATCAACTCCATGATAACGACGGTCTTGCCAACGCCGGCGCCACCGAATGCGCCGACTTTACCACCCTTCAAGAAAGGGCAAATCAAATCGATAACCTTAATACCGGTGGTTAGCACCTGCGGAGACGTCGACTGGTCAACCAAGGGAGGAGCAGCGCGATGGATCGGGTTATATTTGTCTGCAATGACCGGACCCTGTTCATCGACGGGGTCGCCCGTAACGTTGAATACACGACCCATGACGCCCTCACCGACGGGCATGGAGATGGGCTTGCCGGTATCAACCACTTCATGGCCACGCTTGAGCCCTTCGGTGGTCGACATGGCGATGGCGCGCACCCAGTTGTCGCCAAGATGCTGCTGGGTTTCCAGCGTCAGCTTGGTGGAGACTCCACCTGGCGGGGTAAAATGAATTTCCAGGGCGTTGAAAAGCGCCGGGAGTTGGTCGCCGAACTCCACGTCCACAACGGGACCGATAATCTGAACGATTTTTCCTTTATTCATGCTCGTAAATTCCTATCAACCCATTGCCATGGCGGCGCTGGTAATTTCCAAAAGTTCTCGTGTGATGTTCGCCTGGCGGAGCTTGTTATACTCGAGCGTCAGGTCCTTGATGAGTTGTTTGGCGTTATCGGTTGCGTTCTTCATCGCCACCATCCGCGCGCTATGTTCCGAAGCCTTGGCTTCGAGCATGTAATGGTAGACCTGGAAGTTCAGGTAGTGCGGGAGCAAGTGCCCCAACACAGCAGCCGGATCCGGCTCGAAAAGATATTCCCTGCCGTCGTGCTGCAACCCAGTGCTTTCATTTGCACCGTGGGTTCCGCCGACGTTGAGCGCCTTGAGTTCGCCCAGAGGCAACAAGGTGCGCACTTCCGGCCGCTGGTTCAGGGTGCTGATGAAGTTAGTGTAGAGAACATCCACCCGATCAACTTTACCCTCAAGAAAGAGGTCCTGGGCGAAATGGGAAATGGCTCTGGCTTCGCTGAAAAGCGGGCTGTCCTTGTAGGTGAACTCGGCCACCAACTCGCGCTTCGTGCGGGCCACGAACAAACTGGCTTTGCGGCCCGCGGTGATGTGCGTGGTTGAGCCCTTGTCGAACTTGGCCGCTTCGCGCAGCAGGTTCGTGTTCAAAGCGCCGCACAAACCTTTGTCCGTACTGATGATGATCAGAGCACGTTTACCCTCCGGACGGGATTGCATCAAAGG
Organism: Verrucomicrobiales bacterium; assembly: GCA_028293425.1. Taxonomy (GTDB): domain Bacteria; phylum Verrucomicrobiota; class Verrucomicrobiia; order Limisphaerales; family JAQGOV01; genus JAQGOV01. The sequence continues at coordinate 22,910 of JAQGOV010000664.1, read as the reverse complement.
GTGAGTGAAATCCCCTGCCCCCGCGCTGACCGCCGCGAGCACGCTGTTCATCAGCGTGGCATAGGGACGCCCGGCAAGGGCAGCTTGTTGGGCCCTGCGCATCTTAGCCGAGGCAACCATCTGCATCGCCTTGGTAATCTGGGCGGTGTTCTTAACCGACTTGATACGTCGGCGTATGTCGCGCGTGCTGGGCATGGCGTGTAAAGATTAACGGTAAGTCTGCTTGAATTCAGCCAGAGCACTCTTCAACTCACCGGCCAGGGTGTCGCTGAAAGCCTTCTCAGCGCGAATTTTTGCGACCAAATCGGCTTTTCGGGTCACGAGGAAATCGCTCAGCTTGGCCTGGAAGTCTTTCACCTTCTCGACGGGCACGTCGTCCATCATGTTATTCTGCATGGCCCAAAGAGTTGTCGCCTGGATTTCGACAGGCATCGGGTTGTATTGAGGCTGTTTGAACAGCTCAACGATGCGCTTGCCGCGCTCGAGCTGCGCCTGGGTCTTTGAATCCAGGTCAGAGCCGAACTGGGCAAAAGCCGCGAGTTCGCGGAACTGAGCAAGATCCAGCTTGATACGACCGGCCACCTGCTTCATGGCCTTAATCTGAGCCGCGGAACCGACGCGGGAGACCGACAAACCGACGGAAATGGCAGGACGAATGCCCTGGTAGAACAAATCGGTTTCCAGATAAATCTGCCCGTCGGTGATGGAAATCACGTTCGTGGGGATGTAAGCGGATACGTCGCCAGCTTGGGTTTCAATGATTGGCAGAGCGGTCAAGGACCCATTGCCGTATTTTTCACTTACGCGAGCCGAACGTTCCAAGAGACGGCTGTGCAGGTAGAACACGTCCCCAGGGTAAGCTTCACGGCCGGACGGACGCTTTAGCACCAGAGAAACCTGGCGGTAGGCAACGGCCTGCTTGGAAAGATCATCAAAGATGATGAGCGCATCCATGCCGTTGTCCATGAACCATTCGCCCATGGCAGCGCCAGCAAAAGGAGCCAGGTATTGATTTGCCGCAGAGTCGGAGGCGGCAGCAACCACCACAATGCTGTAGGGCATGGCGCCTTCCTTCTCGAGTGTGGCGATGACGCGGGCGATGCTGGACTGCTTCTGACCAACCGCGACATAGATGCTATAAACAGGTCGGAACCCGGCTTCCTTCGTGGTTTCAGCCGCACGATTCATGCGTGCCTGGTTAATCATCGCGTCCACGCCGATGGTGGTTTTACCAGTGGAGCGATCCCCAATGATTAGCTCGCGCTGTCCGCGCCCAATCGGAATCATCGCGTCAATCGCCATGATGCCCGTTTGAAGGGGCTGGTTGACCGACTTGCGCTTTACGATGCCCGGCGCGATTTTCTCAACTGGATAGTATTCGGTAGAAGTAATGGGTCCCTTGCCGTCGAGAGGCTGGCCGAGGGTGTTGACCACGCGCCCGAGCAAGCCTTTGCCGACCGGAACGGAGAGCAGCTTGCCAGTGGTGCGGACTTCCTGGCCTTCTTTGACCGAAGTATAGTCGCCGAGAATAATGGCTCCCACTTCGGTTTCCTCAAGGTTCAAGGCGATGCCAGTAACCCCGTTGCCGAAGTCGAGCATTTCGTTGAGCATGGCGTCGGTTAGACCCTCGACCTTTGCCACACCATCGGAGATTTCGCGGACAAGGCCGACGTTTTGTTTCGCGGCGGCAGTCTTCACTCCCGCGATCTGGGCTTCGATTTCTTGAAGGATGGAACTCATAGTCTTAAAAATTTCGCTGCTTTATAAATTGTTTTCGAGAGCGGCCAGCTTTGCCTGCACGCTGCCGTCATAAACGTCGCTGCCGACCTTGATGCGCAAGCCACCGATCAGAGCGGGATTTGGTTTAAAGCTCAGGTTCAAGCCCGGGCCATAGGTTCGGGTCAGGTTTTCCCGAATGCTGTTTTGCGCTGCTGCGTCCAGCGGAATCGCGCTTTCAACCAGGGCATTGCGGCGATCCAAATCCAGCTTCACCAGGCGTTGAAAGTGGGCCAGGATGCCACCATATCCGCGGGGCTTCCGGGCTATCACCTCCTGCACCACCTGCCGGACCTTTGAGTCATCCATCAGCCCGTTGGTTTTGGAGCTCTGGAAAAGAGCCTTGGCATCCCTGCGAGCTTGCTTGGTAATCTTCATCGTCTAATGCGCTTAAGCAGCCAACTGGCGATTGGTATCATCCGCCAAGCGCTGCTGATCTTCAGGAGTCAAAATCTTACCGGTGACCTTGGCACTGGTTGCGACAACCAAGCGGCCAATTTCCCGGCGCAGTTCGGTTTTCATGCGGGCGAGTTCGGCTTCACTTGCCAGACGGGCTTTGGCGATAATATCGTTGGCTGTGGCAATTGCCTTCTGGTTCTCCGTTTCCGTCACTTTGGCGGCGGACTGTCGAGCCTCTTCAATCAGTTTGTTACCCTGAGCGTTCGCTTGATTTAAGATTTCCTGGGCGGTAGCCTGGGCTTTAGCCAGTTCCACTTTGATCCTTTCCGCATTGGCCAGCCCCTCGGCGATTTTTTGCCGGCGCTCTTCGAGCACCTTCAGAATGGGCTTGTAAGCGAAACGGTGGAGCAAAAAGGCAACAATGCAAAAGCTGATAACCTGAGAAAAGAACAACGATTTATTAAAACCGAACTGTTCGCCGGTTTCCTTTGCAATTTGGCCAATTCCCGCTGCCGCAAAAAATAACATAGAACTCATAAATTCAGAAAAACAGTTTCAGGCGCGGGCACAAGGCCCGCGCCCGAAAAGGTTTAGTGCGCCAAGAAAATGGCGAAGAACACGATACCTTCAGCGAAGGCTGTGCTCAGAATCGCTTGAACAAGAATCTTGGTGGCGGCACCAGGATTGCGTCCAACCGCTTCAGAGGCCTTCATACCGATCATACCTACACCGATCGCAGCGCCAGCGGCGGCTGCAGCCACATGAAGGTTACCGGTCATCTCTGCCAACATAGGCGTTAACATATTTGTTTCCTTTACTGTTTTGTTTGTCCGATGGCCCCCGCAGTCTTGCCACGGTCAGACCGTCGAAATTGCTCGATTAATGTTTGGCGGTTTCCCCGTGCCCATGACCTTCATCATGCTGGCAAATCAACAGCGTGAACACAGCCGTCAGCAGCATAAACACGAGGGCCTGCACCAAACCGACCAGAATTTCCATGAAATAAAAGGGAATTGGAAACAGCCAGCCCAGGGCTGGATTCATGGTGGCCATGGCTTCCAACATGTTCTCGCCGGCAAAGATGTTACCAAATAAACGAAAGCTCAGCGAAACCGGTCGAAATAAAATGGAGACGACTTCCAGGACTCCAACGATCATAAATACGAAGATCATCAACACCTTCAATAAGCCGGTGGTGTCACCTTTTGGACCAAAAATGTGGAGGATGAATCCACCAGGTCCGTTAGCCTGCAACGCCCAAACAACCCAGCAGACGAAGAAAATCATCGACATGGCCAAGGTCATATTCAAGTCAGCGTTAGCGCCACGCAGAAGCGGATGCGCGATGTGATGAAGGTTTCCGTTGGCATCCGGGACACCCCAGCCGATTGAACCAACCCCTGGAATCAGACCAACCCAGTTGGAGAATAGAATAAAAATGAAGACGGTTGCAAAAAACCAAAAGGTCTTATGCACCAGCTCATGACCGATGATACTATCCAGAAACTCATGAAGGGATTCCACCAACCATTCCCAAAAGTTCTGAGCGCCTTCCGGGACCTGCTTAACGTTCCGAGTTGCGATTTGCGCGAAGATGATCAGGAACAGTGCAACAGCCCACGTCACAAGCATGGAATTGGTAATCTTGAAGAACCCAAAGTCTTTGAGGACAGGGGCAGCCTGAGGCAGTCCCTTTTCACGGCCCTCCTCGACTCCCGCAGCAGCTTCACCTGCCACCCGCTCAGCGGGAGCACGAAGCTCCGCATCCGCAGCCCGGATTACCAAGGGTGCTCCGATCAAAAAAGCCCAAGCCAAAATGAGTTGAAAAAATCGCATCGAGTTTAAAAGTCAGAATTAACCCAACAGAGGCAGGGAGACGACGCCCCACCAAATCACTGGCCAATCCCGAAAGCGCGCAACAAGTTGCCTAATAGTGAAAAATTTCACAAGCGTTTTTTTTAATCTTTTTTCAAAGATTGGGAAAATCATTTAGATGAAAAGAAAGTTAAGTTCCGCTAATTGAGCGCAGGCCTTGATTCGGCCGACCGCATTCAATTAGAAGGCGGATTAACGGCCCTGTTCTGTAGAACCGATTGACTGAGCTGATACGAAACGACCTTGGAGGCCTTTACCGAGATTCACGATTGCATAAACAACACCCAGCAAAGCCACATCCGTCGGTCCCACCGGAATGTCCCATTTATAAGCGATCAGAAATCCCGCAAAGGCAGTCAACACACCGAAAGCGGCAGACATGAACGCAAATTGTCGCATATTCGAGGCAAGCCGGTGCGCGATCAGAGGAGGGAGCAAAAGAAATCCAAACGTGACCAAAGGTCCGACACTAAGGACGGCCATCGAGATCGTGAGCCCAACCAGAAGGAAGAGGAAGGAATCCCACCAGACCACGCTTTTTTTCAGGCTGGTCGCCATATCCGGATCGAAGGAGACGAGCAAGAATTCCTTTTGAAACACCAGGAGCAACACCACCACCAAACCGAAGGCAAGGGCTGTCCAGCCCAGTTCGGTATTGGATACCGCGATGATCTCCCCTTTCAACCGGTCGAGCAATCCATGTTCTCCGTAAGGATTTTTGACGAGCAACAGAATGCTCCAGGCCCCTGCAAGAACGTAGGCCGTGCCCACTCTCCCTTCGGCAGTTCCCCTGCCCCGCTTTTCGAGAAACGAAAGGAGCAGAATGGAAACCAAGGTGAAGACCGTTGAACCAACGAAAGCGAGGGAGTGCTCGGAGCCTTCTTCCAGATGCGGGATCCAATTCCAGGCATGCAAAGCAAAAGCGAAGGCGATGCCGCAGGAGGAGACCTGGGGCAGAGCGACGCCCAAAAAGATTAAGCGCCGCAATACAAGGTAAGCTCCCACCAGCGGGCAGGCCAGCCCAACGAGCAAGCTAATATATACAGAGTTGCGGAGCAGAAAATCCGGGTCGAGGACTTCGCGAAGTGTTTCCATGTCAGCTCAGCTCCAAATCCAATATCTGCTCCACTTTCTCACGACTGAGCAATTCCTGAACACTGCCCTGGAGCACCTTGCCCTCGTGCAGCCAAATGACTTCATCGACATACCTCCGAACAACAGGAAGGTCGTGGTTCACCATGAGGATGGTCAACTTCTGCTCCCGGTGAAGCTGGCGGAGCAACTCCATAATCGCCTGCGTGGCGGCAGTATCGATCCCCGCGGTTGGTTCGTCCAATAGCAGCATATCCGGCCTCGCAGCCAGCGCCCTTGCAATCAGGACCCGCTGCTTCTGGCCTCCGGACAATTGGGAAAAGCGCTTCCGGCTGAGTTGGTCTGCGCCGGTTCTCCTGAGACAATCGTGCGCCAAGTCCTTTTCCCCATGTGAAAATCGGCGGCCGGGCCCCACCCGGCCGCAGGCCCCCATTAGGACCACCTCAAATGAGGAGAGCAGAAAAATCGGGTCGAGGGCCTCCCGTTGCGGCACATAGCCAAAGACAGCAGGATGGCCTTCAACATTGCCGAGTTGGATGACGCCTTCAACTGCGGGAATGATCCCAACCAAAGTTTTAAGAAGCGTGGATTTGCCGGTGCCGTTGGCGCCGAGCAACCCGGTGAACGTTCCTCGCCGGATCTGGAGGTTCACTCCCCGCAACACGGCCTGGCGATCGTACCCGACCCCCACCTCCTGCAGGGTTATAAGGGTTTCAGTTGTCACTTTGATTGTTTCAGGGCTATCGAGATTTGCGTGACATTGTAATCAAAGAGGCTGAAGTAGTCCCGGACTTTATCATTCGCCCCGACCTTCTCCGGAACAATCAGCAACTTTGCGCCAATGGCCTGCGCAATGTACTCCGGGGTTTTGCGGGGACGAAATGGTTCAACCATGACCAGTTTCACTCCGGCACCTTTCACTCTCGGGAGCAAAGAGTTGATATAAGTGGGCGAAGGTTCCACACCAGGCTTTGGCTCAACGGTGCCGGCAAGTTCAAAGCCGAACCGATCCAGGAAATAGTCAAAAGACTTGTGATAGGTCATCACCCTGGTGCCTTTGAATGGCTCCAGAGCCTTGGTCCACTGGACGATTTTTTGGTCCAAGTGCTCCGAGAAGCGTTTAAGATTAGCCTGGTAGAAGGCCTGATTTGGGGAGTCCAGCCGCGACAACGCCTCGGCTATATCCGTGGCCATGATTTTGCCGTTGTCGGGGTCGAGCCAGTAATGAGGGTTGCCAAGGGGATGCACGTCCCCCATGGAGCGATCCACCGGGCCAGTGGGCAGATCCTTCAGGTGGATATGGCGAGACAAAATCAGATGGCCAGGAGCATCGGCCAGAATTTTGGCATTGCGAGCCCCATTCACCAAGGGTGGCAGCCATCCAATTTCGAGTTCCGCGCCGCCTTCGATCAAGATGTCAGCCTTGTTGAGCACCCGGATAAAGCTGGGTCGCGCATCCACAAAGTGAGGATCCTCGGTCCCCTTGGCGATGGTGGTAACGGTGACCTTGTCCCCCCCGATCTCCTGGGCAATCGCCCCGAAATCCGGGAGGGTAGCAACGACGTTTAGTTTCGCTTGAGCGATGACTGGCAAAGTAAAAATCAGAAAGAGAAAAAGCTTTTTCATATCAGTTCATTCGATAGTTAAAATTTGTGAGCGGCATGGGAGCCGAGCAGGAATTCAAATTGCAGCCAGACCGAATGGTCCGGCCCAATTCCCGAACGGTGATCAAAGTTATATTGCAACCGCAACTTGGAAAACTCACTAGGATACCAGGTGAGATTAGGTGAGACCCGCCAGCGTGCAGCTCGTTCGGGATCCACGCCCAAAATATCCTCATAAAGTCCCCTTCCCGTAGGCGCGACGTAATCACCGCGCAGAGCAGCGATCCACCCCTTATGAAAACCATAGGCAACCTGCGAATAGAAGCCCCAATCTGTCAAGGTCTCGCGGGGGACAGCGACAGGGACGCCCCCAAGATCCTCCAAAGTAGCCCCGGCGTGATATCTGCGCAGCATCGCTTCATTCTGCCAGGTGACAAAAGGAAACCCACCATGCTGGTTACCCGGCTTCCACTTCCAAAAGGCATCCACGCCATAGACTTCGCTGCGGGTATCCGCTCCTGTGCTGTTCGGGCCTAAGGCAGCGGAGGTTCCGAGCAGGATTGTCTGGGCATCGCTGAGGTCAAAAGCTGCGGCGTAACGGCCTACGTAGAGCATATCCCCGGCATCACGAACGCCACGGTCCAGGGGAGTGCGGCCAAAAAGGCGCTCGCCTCCGTTATCATTGCGAAAGCTGAAAGCCGTGCCGCCTTGACTGTTTTGAACGGTCAGAAACAATTCCGAATAAAATGGCGTGGGAGCCAGCCATGATACCCTTGCGCCTGGGTTGCGCAGCCCTTCCGGCCCGAACATCCTACTTAGAACCAAGGGAGCATCCACGAAATCCCAGGTGTGCGGATGGGTTTGGTTAACGCGGCCAAATTCAGTAAGGAACTGGCCGCCCCTGACTTGCAGGTTCCAAGGCAAGGCCATGGTTTCCAGGTAGGCTTCCTCCGCTTCGAGGGTAGTTTCGCCGCGCGGGTCAATCTTCATGACCACGTTGGCTTGCGCGCGAAAATAAGGATCCACTTTCCCATCGAGGGTCAGCTCAAGGTTTTGAACGGTGAATCCATTCTGCCTCGGATCGTGGTCGAAAGGCTGAAGGAGCTCGATGTCCTTCGCCGTGGAACCACCGGCAGAAAAAAGGCCGTCGAGCGAAAGACTGATGTAATTTTGGGCACTCCCGACTCGAATTGGATCCGCTGGTGACCATGGTTTTGCAAGGGCCGGAGCGGGAGGCGCCACGGCTGCCTTGTCTGCAGCAAGGGCTGCTTCCAATGAACCTGGCGGGGGCGTAGAGGGAGACGGTTCCGGGGCTGCCGGGGAGTTTGTGACTGATGCCTGGCTCTGGAGCGCCTCAAGTCTTTTGCTCAAGGCATCAATCGCCAGCCGATGCTGCTGCACTGCTTTTTCGAAACCCTCGTTGGCTTCTTTCAGTTGGCGCCTGAGGGTTTCCACCTCATTTGCGTCCTGCCCGAACAGCGGGCCAGCGCTTAAACCAATCACTAAACTTAAAATTATGTAATGTTTCATCATTCATCCAAATCTCAACTGCGCACCCAAGCCGAAAAAAATGGGGCAAGGTTTATTTGAAACGGACCGACTACAGGTTGGATTAGGACAAAACAGGAGGACCGCGGGTGGGAAAACTCAACGAATCGAAAATGCTGAAAAAGCTTTGAGCTTCTGAAGGAGGCAATAAAATTTCATGCAGAAGCAGCGGAGGCAACGCTGGAGGAGGCGCAGCGGCCAACAGGTCTCCCTTACCCCAAAGGGCCAAGTGACAGAAATGATCCGCCGCTTTGGCATCGGCGTGCATCACTTCATGCAGGGAAGGGCTAAAAGCGGCGAATGAGCAGAGAAGAATCATGCAAGCGAGTGCGCCGCCGAAAACGGCCCGCGCAAAGCACGGAATGCGCTTGCAATTCATTATGTTCACCTAACCAAAGACGACGCCCTGAGGCAAGATATTTTGCCTAATGGAGAAAATCGTTCGGCCCTTATCGTACGAAAGCCCGATAGAATCTTGCCGATATTCCGGCGCTTTCGCTAAAACTGACCAGGTTCGAAGTGAACCAATTGGTGGAAAGAGCCTGCCAGTGGGAAAAGTCCGTGCTGCCCTGAAAAACTAATCTCTGCCCGGGAACTCCAAATGCATCCACTCGAATGTTCGCCGCGCCCAAACGATTGATGACGACCAACGGCGGCTGGAAACTGGATAAAACAGTTACTTTTTCTGGTGCATAGAAATAGCGAGCGTTACCTGCCCGGCTGATCCGGGCAAAGACCAGATGCTCCCCTGGCGCGACATTCTGAGCATTCCACTCCAAGGTGGCATTCACGAAGGCGACCTGGTTTGAACCGGTTGCGGGCAGGGTTAGTTGGCGAATCAACTGTTCGTTCCCGTTATAAGGATTTGCATCGTTGTCCAAATAAAATCCCAGGACTGCGTTGCTTAGATTGGTGGCCGCCAGTTGGTAGCTGAGCGAAATCGAATTGCTTTGGCCAAATGCCACCAGGTTTGACCCTCCCAATCGGAGCGTGATTAGGCTTGGCCATGAACCGTTATTTGCGGGCAGAGCCGTTCGGTTGTTCACGGAGTTGCCAGCTCCCAGGTCCCACTTCTGATTGTAACCATCCCGGATCCGGCTTGTCCCCTGCCCTGCGGGCTGGTTGGTGCTGAGGCGGTCTCCGTTTCCCAGGAGGCTATAAACAAAACCGGCCCGCAGGCCCGCGCTTTCGAAGGCGTTCCACCAGGTTTGGCGTTCCGAGCTAGTAATTGTGGCGGCAGTGTCAGTCAGCGGGGTGTTTGTATCCACCGTTCCATGATACCAAAGGTGGACATCCGAATGCGCGCCACCCAGGCCCGAATACCCGCCATTGAGGCTAGTGATCTGGCGCACACAGCTTCCCGCGACTGGTTCTCCAAAGGCGAAGGAGTCGAGCCGCTGGTAATAATTGTCGTGAAAGAGAACGTTCTCATAGGTCCGCGCAGGGGCATCGACCACCGTATATAAGAAGTCGCTGAATCCATCGTTGTTCAAAGGATGCGGATCCAGCGTGGTAAGATGGTCGACCCAAATCCCGTTGGTCCCGAGCAACCGGCTCAGCTCGCAAATTAAGGAGCCGCCCCGGCTATGGCCCACCATATGCAACGGCAATTCCGCAATGGCATGCCCGCCCATTTCCGGTATGAAATTTGTTTGGAGCAAAGCTGGAAGCGCCATCGAAGCCACCTGGAAGGTGCTGTAGCTATTGTTCGCCAGTTGTCGCCAATCCAGCTTGATAAAAATCTCGCCGGAATCGGTGTTCGTCGGAGCCGCCCCAGACAGGCGCTTCCATGCCAGGGCATAGCTGGAATTTGTGGAGACGAAATAAATTTCGTAGCATGTGGAGGTCGTTCCAGGCAGGCGGCCTGTATGAGCCATTCGATCTGCCATGGCAATTACCCAATCATCCACATTGCTGTTCAATCCATGAGTGATAATGGTTACCCCGGCACCGCTGGCGGAGGACTGCACGAAAAGCAGGACTGAAACCAACACCCATCCAGCACAAAATTGCAAAATGGATTTCGGTTTCACGGACCGTAGTTTAGTCACGATTGCTCAACGGTAGCAAGGCTGAGCGTGGAAAGTCGTTCCGAAAGGATCCTGTTGGTTCCAAATATGCCAGACGTCAACGAAGGGAGCCCGCGATTTCACTCGAGCAGCCTGAGCCGATAAAACCGGCCTGAAGTCGAGGATGTGAAAGGATCCGTCAGATCCATGTCACGACTGAGGCCAACCTTGAAATCAAAAACCGTGGTCCATCCGCCCAAGCCAGGGAGATCCATACGTTCGAGCCGATATTTCTTGCCGGTGATCCCTTGGAACAGAATATGAAAATTACCTCCGAGGAGTTGAACCTGCGAAATGCGCAAAACGCTGGTGGCCTGGTGCGGATCAGTTCCGGCCAGGAATTCCTGGAGGTTGGTAAAGCCGTCTCCATCCGGATCGAGCGCCGCATCTGAAGGGTCCAACGGATTCAACCCAACGCTCCGTTCCCAATCATCCCACATGCCATCGCCATCTGAGTCGCGAAAAATTGTGAGCTGAAGCATCGCCGTATTGTTCAACGGCAGGGGATCGTTCTGAGCCAAGCTCACGCCAGCGAAGTTAGTAAAGAGGCCTGTTTGGGCAGGTTTGAGAGTCAGTGCCACCGTGGCGAAGGCTTTGTTGGGCAGGCTGTCCAGAGCGAACCAAATGATTCCAGCAGCATTCGACCAAGTACCCTGGCTCAGGCTGGCAGAGACCATCTGAAAGCCCGCGGGCAAAACATTTGAAACGACCAGCCCGGAGGCGTGAGCCGGTCCCTGATTAGTCACCGTGAGATTCAGCACCAGGTTGCTGCCGACGGCCGAGGGATTTTTATCGACCGTGATAAAGAGCCCTACGTTCGCGTTGGGAACGCCCACGACTTCAATCGGTGTGCTGTGTCCGTTATGTCTCGCATTATCTGAAGCAACTACCCGCACGCCGCTGGCCGTATCCAGGAAGGTTATGTTTCCGTTCCACACGCCACTGACAAAATTACCGGAATTCGGGGGAGTTGACGGGATGGGCTGCAGGCCATCCCCTGTGTAATAAATCAAATCGGCGAAGTAATAGGAACCATTGATGCTATTGTCGGGAAAGGAGTCGCCGAAACCATAAAAGGCATTTGTAATCACGCCGTCCGCGAATTCAGTCGGTTTATCAAGCCCGAACGGATTGAGCCCTGTTGGTCCACCGGAATAATAACCTACAATGTAATTCTCGCCCGCGAGCAGAACGACCGGGTCGGGAAGCTGGGTTTCCAGCCAGGTGCCGAGCGTGCTCACGACCGGGACGGCAGCAACGAGCTGCCCCCCAGCGGTCCAAATCGAAACCTTGGTACCCACATAATGGCGCACGCCGGTGACGATCATATCGACAGAAGGAGTAAAGCCATAGCTGATGGTATAGTCGCCTTCAAAGGTGTCCGTATGGAGGAGATCGCCGAGGATATTCTTTTGTTCGGGGTCCGTGCCAATCCCGGCCTGCAATTTTACCGAACCTTCAAAATTCGTGATTACTTTCTCAAAGAAATCCCTCGCAACGACGGCCACTGGCACGGGAACGTTCACCGTTTGTTGGGTGCCGGAAAGGCTCACACTAAAATGGTCCAGAATACCAACTCCGTCGTCAGTCAGGATAGTCCCGATTGCCCTACTTTGATTGGCGATCGCGTTGCTTACCGAGACAATGTTGAGGAAAAAAGTTTCATCTGGCTCCGTAGTGACATCCCCGCGGACGGGCACAAGGACAGTTTGAGTGAGCACGGATGTGCTTGCGGCAAAGGTGATTGTTCCGGAGCGGGCCAGGTAATCGAGTCCGGCTTTGGCAGAGCCGTCGGAGGTGGTGTAACTCATGGTCACCGGCAGACCTGCGCGACTCGAGAGCGAAACAGAGAAGGCCATGTTGTTTGTTCCGGAGTTACCCTCCAGCACGGAGGCGTCACTCACGGTCAGGGAGGGGATGATATCATCATTCAGGATCAAACCTTTGGCGGTGTTCCTGGTAATGAAACAGTTCACCGGACTGGACACCAGAACATTGAAGGCTTCATCCAACTCGTAGAGGCTATCGCCAATCACGCCCACGACAAGCGCCTGATTTGTTTCTCCCGGCTCAAAGGTCACCGTCCCTGATTTAAAGACAAAGTCAGAACCGCTCAGCGCGCTGGAACTGGAGGTGATGTAGTTAACACGGACCGTGTTGGTCGAAGCAGGATAAAGCGACAGATTGAAGACCATGTTGTTGGTGCCAGAGTTTCCCTCGAGGACACTCGCATCGGCAATTGAGACGAATGGCAGGGTTGCCAATGTAACAGCCACGGCGGTGTTATTAGTCAAGTTTGCATCGGCCTCCGCGCGAGAAACGGTGACCCTATTCGTCATGGAACTTGGCACCAGAGGCGACACTTGGATAGTTACGAGAGCCGAGCCTTTCCCACCAAGCGTTCCCAGATTACAAAGGATTACGCCAGAATCATTTGAGCAGGCACCTTGGGAACTGCTCACAGTTTGAAGCAATGCGTTGGTAGAAAGGATGTTGGTCAGGAACAATCCGCTTGCTTGTGAAGGGCCGGTGTTTGTGACCACGATAAAATAAGTGAGAGTGGTAAAGACCGGGACCGGATCCGGCGAGTCAACAATGGTGACGGAAACATCGTCGGTCGGGAGCACTCTCAAAAGGGAGCTCAATCCCGTGCTGCCGTAAATGTTCGTCGCCTGCAGGAACATCCCTGAGCTGGGCTGAAGCACGCGCACCTGACCTGACCAAACGCCATTGGTGAAAGTTCCACTGGCGGCAGGTGAAATGGCAACGAGTCCGCCCCCGCTTGCGTTGGTGCCGAGCAAGGTCACGGGCCCATTAAAAGTGGTGGCGAGCCCATTCTGAGAAGTTCGCGCGGTAATGGTTACCGTGAACGGAGAACCAACAATTTGCACAGGATCCAACGCGCTCCACTCGAAATACGCGACAGGATTCACGTCAAAAGTCGCCGCAGCATAACCGAGCGTCTCACTCACTCCGCCAAACTGAGAGGAGCCCTCGTGATGGAAGTACCATCGGTTTGTATAGAGCGCCACCGTGAAACTGGCCATGTCAGAAAGCCGGGAAAAGGTTGCGAGTGTTGTTGTGGCGCCATCGGGCACATGCGTTCTGGAAATCGTGGTGGAATTCCGCACGTAAACGAGGTTAAGGCTGCCTCCAAAATTTTCGGCCACGCCCCAGTAGGCCCAACTTTCGGAACTGGCATGGCTGGCGATGGTCATCGGTCCGAGATTGCTTACCACACCCGAAGGCAGGGAGATCTGGAAAACGTTGGTCGCATTATGAACGATAATGCGGTCAAATCCGGAAAAAATTCCGTTCTGACTGCCTCCAGTATATATTGGAATCGGCTGGCTGAGCGGTATCTGATTACCGGTTGGCGCGCCAGTCCTCCCGTCCAGTTCGAGCAAGCGGTTGAGGAGACTGCCGGAGAAGTTGTAGAGGACGGGCACGTCGTTGCTGGCCAGCAAATAAATTTTCCCGTTCCGGAGGTTGGAAGCCAACCCATCATAAATCTGGTTTAATCGCACAGCGTTGGTCAAATCCAGGTCGAACCTTGCTGTCGCATTATCACCGGTCACGAACACAGTATCCAAAGACGTTGCAATGCCTCCGCGGTCATCGCTGGTCAATGAATCGTGATCGATGACTTTTGCGTTGTTGGCTGTCAATGTGGCAATCCGGAACGAAGCCCCCTCCGGATGAACTGGAAAAAGAGTTAAGTCGGCGGGCGCGCTCAGGGCAGCACCGTAGCTGTTGGAAACGAGCACGGAATAAGCGCCGGTGTTCGGGCTCTGAAAATTGTTAATCGAGATGATTCGATTGGTTTCCCCGGGGATGTTCGCACCGTTGAACCGCCATTGGTAATAAAGCGGACCAGGCCCCTGGGCGGTCACGGACAGGGAAGTTGTCTCTCCTTGAACGGCGAACTGACTCGCAGGATTCGTCACGATGCTTGGGACGGTGATGACGGTCAAAGCCGCGGAGGCACTTGCGATGCCGAAGAGATTGGAAATCATCACGGTGTAGGGCCCGGCCATCGCGGGCTGCACATTTGTCAAGTTGAGGGTTCGGTTCGTAGCCAAGTTGATATTCGTGCCATTGAATTGCCATTGGAAACGCAAAGGCGGAGCTCCATCGACTGTCACAGAAAATGAGGCGTTGGTTCCCACATTGACAGATCTCGCGATTGGCGGAGAAATAATTATCGGCTCGGCAACCACGGTCAGGATAGCCGGATCGCTGAGTGCGGTTCCATACTGGTTGCTGACACCGTAACCATAGGAACCGGCTTGAAGGGGCTGGATATTCGTCAGAACCAGCGTGCTATTCGTGGCACCACCGATTTCCTGGCCATTAAAATACCACTGGTAAAAGAGCGGCGGGGCGCCGTCGGCAAAACCAGAAAAAGTCACGTTCGCTCCGGGATAAACGGAGCGGCTGCCAGGGTTTCCGTAAACCACCGGGCTTGTAATGACTGAGAGCTGCCCTTCCCCGCTGATGGCAACGCCCACGCTGTTGCTCACGGCAACGCTGTAAAGGCCCGCATCATTGGTGTTTACGTTCGAAACCAGTAACGCCGCGTTGGTCGCGCCAGGGATATTCGTGCCGTTGAACCGCCATTGATAGGTTAGCGGCAGGGAACTGGCAACCTGTGCCTGGAATGTGCCGTTCGAGCCAGGATACAACGAAAGATACGTGGGGTCGGAGTAGATTACCGGGAATTGCTGATTCGTCGTGTAAAGAGCCTTGGCGGAGCCGAGCGTCTGCGAAAAACCACCTAATTGGGACGACACGCCTTCGAAGTGAAAAAACCACCGGCTCAAAGAGGGAGACATGGTAAATGAAGCCAGATCATTCATGTCACGGAAAGTGGCAGCAGTGGTGGTGGAGGCGTAATCCGGGATTCTAGCACGGACAATGGATTGAACGTCGGAAGGCGCGTACTGCGCGTACAGAAGATAGATCCGGCCTCCAAGGTATTCGGCAACGCCCCAGTAAGCCCAGGAACTGGAATAATTATGATCCAGGTAATAGGCCGAGCCGAGGTCCGTTACCTGCCCGGAGGGCATCATGATATTGTAGGCGCGATAGCCAAGATGAATGACGATCCGGCCATACCCGGAAAAAATGCCGACATCGCTGCTGGATGAAACGACGATATTGGTAGAGAGGAGAATAAAGTTCGTGGTGAGGGCGCCAGTGGTGCCGTCGATTTCAACCAGGGAGTCAACGGTGTCTCCGGCAGAGGTGAGCAGGTTTGTTCCTGCGGCCAGGGAGTAAACCTTTTCCGATTTGAGATCACTGACTATGGCCTGGTAACGCCGCCCCAGTGTTTGTCCTCCGGTGAGGAGTTCCGAATCAAATCGAGCTGTGGCGGTCAAACCGTTTACAAAAACGCCATTGGTGGATACGGCGATCCCTGGCCGGTCCGCGCCGGTCAGCGCGCTATGATCGGCGAGCAACACCCCGTTAGTCCGCAACGCCATGATTCGAAACGTAAGCTGCGGATCCACCTGAAGCAGAGCACCATCACTAAGAATTGAACCAGAAGGGCTGGTTATAAATACTGAATAAACACCCGACTGGGTAAAAGTGATGCTGGGCAACAGGAGAGCGGCATTGGTGCCGGCAGGGATATTGTAACCATTGAAAAGCCACTGATAACGCAAAGGAGGGGAGCCGTCCGCAACCACGGAGAAGTAAATATTGCTCCCGGAAACAGCGTATTGCCCTTGTGGCTGCTCGAGAACGACAGGTGGACCGCTGGCCGGTCGCGCAGTCTCAACCACGCAGAACAACGTGGCGAGCAGGAGAAAGAGGCCCTTGCCTTTCATAAAGATTCTCATGAAAACTTCGCGTCAATAATTGTGGATTACGTCGTGGATGACTTTTCCTCTTTCCGTGATTCGCCTCAAGGATCTGCCGGATAGTCTATTTTGCAAGTTATTTATGGAATTCAAAAACGTGGTATTTAGACGGGAACCCACGATTAAATCTCCAGAGGAATCTGCAATGATAGGAGCTTGCCTAAATCCAGAGTCCAATTACGCTGTCAACCATGAACGGACAACAGGTTGACGCACATGCCAATATTGCCGAAGTGGGACGCCGGGTGCTGGATGGAGGCCAGATCAGCCGCCATGAGGCATTGCGGCTTTTTGAACTGGAATCCACTGCCGATATTCTCGACCTGATGGCTTGGGCCAATCGGATTCGCGAGCATTACAAAGGGAATAAAATCCACCTCTGCTCGATCGTGAATGTCAAGGCGGGCGGCTGCTCCGAAAACTGCAGCTTCTGTGCGCAGTCCGCCTCGCATCAAACCGCGTCTCCCCGATATGGCTTTGTCGATGTTCCGCCCGTGCTGGAAGCAGCGGACGAGGCTGGCAGGAATGGTGTGACCGCCGTCGGGATGGTGGCAGCGTGGAAGGGTTTGCAGGAAGGTCCTATTCTCGACGAGGTATGCAATCGAATTCAGGAGATTGCAAAAAGCGGCAAGACCCGGCCCGATGCCTCACTCGGAATAATTAAGAATCCGAAGGTGGCGCAACGCTTGAAAGAAGCCGGCCTCGAATGCTATGGCCATAACCTGGAAAGCTCGAAGCGCTTTTTCCCGAACCACTGCACCACCCACTCCTACGAGGACCGGGTGGAAACCATCCGGCACCTGAAGAATGCGGGCATCAAGATCTGCTCCGGGGGAATCATTGGCATGGGAGAGACCAGGGAAGACCGTTGTGACCTGGCCTTCTCGCTCAAAGAGATCGGGGCAAATGTGGTGCCCATCAATATTCTTAACCCCATCCAGGGAACACCGTTTGAAAGCGTTCCATCTCTGGCACCCATGGAAATCCTCAAGACGATCGCCTGTTTCCGGTTTATCCTGCCGAGACAGGAAATTATGATTGCAGGCGGACGCACCGTGAACCTGCGCGATACGCAAAGTATGATTTTTATGGCCGGCGCGAGCGCCTTAATGGTGGGAAATTATCTGACGACCTTGAATCAGCCCGTCGAGAAGGATTTGCAGATGTTGAAGGACCTTGGACTGGATCCAAATTGGGACGACCACGGTTTTGCTGGTCAGGAAGAAACGAACCAGCCGCAGCCTATCGAATTTCGCAAGCCCGTTGCACCGGAGTTTGCGCAAAGCTGAAATGGTCATGCAGCGCCTGGGGAAAAATATTGGCTCCTACCAGGGTGACAGAATTCAGGCGACGGAAGTTCTCGCTCGGATCGAGAAGTTCGCCTCTGCTCAAGGATGGCAAAAAGAGCCAATGCCGTTGGAAAACGGCCTTATTTTGCCAGGTTTTCGCCGGGCTGGAGTTCAATCGCGCTCGCGGGTTTATATTTCTTCGGGAATTCACGGCGATGAACCGGCGGGTGTGCTTGCCTTGTGTCAAATGTTCCAAGAAAAACTCTGGCCGAAGGGTTTGGATCTGTGGATTTTGCCTTGCCTTAATCCGAGAGGGTTCGATCTCGGCACCCGTGAAAACGAGGATGGTTTAGACCTGAACAGGGATTACCAAAGCCTCAAAGCCGCAGTGACTCGCGGTCACATTCAATGGCTGCAAAAGCAACCTTCCTTTGACTTCACGTTGTGCCTGCATGAGGATTGGGAAGCACACGGATTTTACCTTTACGAACTGAACCCGGATCTGCGCCCTTCCATTTCGGAGAAGATGATCGAGGCGGCCCGAAAGGTTTGCCCGATCGACCTCTCGCCCGAAATTGAAGGGCGAAAAGCAAGCGGCGGCATCATCTGTGCAAATCCGGATCTTTTGAAACGACCGGATTGGCCTGAGGCCTTTTATCTCATTCACCACAAAACCAGAACGACGTATACGCTGGAAAGTCCCTCGGATTTTCCGATGAACACGCGGGTGGCAGCCCTCGTGGCGGCGGTTACCGCAGCGTTGGAGTTTGCCGCTCTTGAGAATTAAGAAATCAGAAATGTTTGCATCCGCTGCTTGACCACTTGTGCAGGCGGGTCTATAACCCTTTGCAGCATTTGCCGTTAAATGCTTTATTAGGTCCAGTTTCGCTGGCCCATATTCGCAGGAGAGATGGCTGAGTGGCCGAAAGCGGCGGTTTGCTAAACCGTTATACGAGTAAAATCGTATCGGGGGTTCGAATCCCCCTCTCTCCGCCAATTTCCTTCCCCCCCGATGGCGCTTCTGTTTGTTGTTTATAGCGGAGTGCCTCAGAGAATCATGGTTCCAAAAAAGAAGTTTCGTGGCGAAGCTCACTCCTTTTCTGGCCCTAAAAGAGAAGCTGCTAAAAAGAAATGAGGCGGCTCTTTTCCCTTGAGCCGCCTCCAGGTTCAACTCATCCTGACCGAACGCCGGTACAGTCATTCAAACCCGCGTCTGCCAGAACCTCTTGGCGCGTTGAACGGTGCCCAGATTAGTTTTTGAGGCATGCAAAACCTATGGGGTATTTACCCACCCGCTCTTCGATTACCTCGATGTGGACCAGATTCCTGACAAAAATTCGCCATGTCCCCATTGACCACCGAAAAAGTTAGCGGAGATTTCTTAATGGTCCCGCCGAGGGGAACTGATTTGAGCTCGTTGCGGGCCTGAGGAACCGATCAAACGTTAAAACGACATGGATGCCATACGCCCTATTGTTCTGCATGCGGAGGATGACCCAAATGACATTGCGCTGATGAAGCATGCGTGTCTCGCAGCCAAGACATCTTTTCAGTTACAACCAGCTACGGATGGAGAGAAGGCGATTCATTACTTGAGCGGCGTGGGAATATTTGGGAACCGCAATTTATATCCTCCAGCGTCCCTGGTTCTCTTGGATTTGAAAATGCCACGACGTGGCGGTTTCGAAGTGCTGCAATGGATCCGCAACAATCCAGTGCTGAAATGCCTCCCTGTTGTGATCCTGACCTCTTCCAGGCATGATGTGGACGTCCGACGGGCGTACGAATTGGGGGCTAATTCCTATCTCGTTAAGCCGGTGAATTTTGAGGCGCTGGTCAACATGGCCCGAGTGGTTGATCTTTACTGGATGACCCTTGTGGAAAAACCCGCTCCGGAACCGCAATTGAGCATGGCCTATTAATTAATGGCCCCCAAGGTGACACGGAGCGTCTTCAACGTGCTGCGATATTAAAACCAAAGCCCGCTCGGCTCAGCATATCGTTTATACCCTCGAAGGTTACCGGCTTGAGCAACCATCCATTGGCCCCAGCCTTGAGCGCCTGATCTAAATCGGGCGAGTCTTTAGTAAAGGTAAGCACCATCAGAGGAATTTTTTCCAATTGCGGAATCCCCCTCACACGGGCGATCACTTCCAGTCCAGAGAGCTTTGGCATTCGCATATCCAGCAGGACCAGCAAGGGAAGAGGGTACTCTCCCCGGTCCTTGAAAATTCCATTACCAGCGAGGTAAGCCAAGGCCTCCTCCCCGTCCTTCACGCGAAGTATGGGGTTCAATATGGAAGCTTTTTGAAAAGCCCGCGTGATGAAGAACACATCATTGTCCTCATCTTCAGCCAATAAAATTAAATCCGGGTTGCTCATTTGAGACGTCATTCCCCGCTTCTGAAATGCGCAAGGGAAATAGAGCACAAAACGGGGATTGATCGACTGATTTACTAGGAGATGCGTAACATAATTCCGGAGCCCAAGCAATATTGTTTTAAGCGGTGGCCCAAAACTCAGGTTCGGGTAATCACAAAACGGCAAAACCTTCAATAGTTCCAACGGTGGTAAATCTCATAAACATCCACCTTTCCGCCGACGAAATAGTCATTCCGCGGAAACCTGAAAGTGCGGGTTTTGCGGTCAAAGGTGAGCACGGTGGCACCTTCCGCCACATTCGGATCATAGGTGGCGAACTCAATCGTTTCGGCCGTTTCCCTTAAATCAAAGAGAACAACCGCATGATTAATTTTTAGTTGAGGAAACCGGACTACATGGATGACTGGCGGATTGTTCCGCCGGATATCCGCAACCAACTGCTCCGCCGTTTTCTGCTGTTGAGTGCGACTAAATGGCCAGACCATACGCCAGTGCCCGCGCTGAAAATAGCTTCTCCAAGCTCCGCCGGATTCCTCTTTGAGCAAGTTCGCATGCACACTGCTGAACGTATACAAATTGGTGAACCCAGGAATAACTACTTTCTCCGGGAGATCGACCGCGGGACTTGTGGAAACGATCTTCCTGACTAATTTTCTGTAAGTTTGATCGTCCGCAGTTGGAAGCTCAGGTGCAAAATGAGCGTGCTTGAAAAATTGTTTCGCTGACCGCGCTACCACAAAACAGTGATGGCTGTAGGTGGGCGGCGGCTGCCGGGGAGTGTGCGAAGCCTTGTCCGTGACCGGATCAAACGAATAGCTCCAAACCAGCTCATTTGAAAAGGAGAGACTGTCCTGCCTGAACACGAAAGGCCGGCTTCCAGGCGCTCGGTCCGTTCGCGTTGCGCATCCCTGGAACAGGAAAAGCACCAGAACGAACGAGTTGAGCAGGCGCAGGCACTTCCCGATGGTTGCCGAGCCAATCATTATCTGTGACCAATTCTTCGGTTTCTGCATTTCAACTCAAGCCGGCTCTGCCCGATGCCGCAACAAACAGACGCTTGCTCCCAAGCGTATGACCAAGCAACCTAAGGCGCAATGCTTTACGAGCACTGGCAAGCGGTTTGGCGCCAGCGTCCAGACGAGATGGCCCTTTGCGATTTCGCTTCGGGCCGGCGCTGGACTTTTTCCGAGTTGGACCAAGCAGTGGCTCGCTTGCCTTCGAGCCAAGAAGCGATTTGTTTTCCTCACGGGCTTTCCGCCGATTTTGTGATTTCTGTGCTGCATGCCTGGAAGATCGGCCAGGTGGTTTGTCCTTTGGAAACCAGCCAGGCGGTTCCTCAATTACCTCCCAGGCCTGCAGGCATTGTGCATCTCAAAACTACTTCCGCCACCAGTGGCAAAGCGCGCATGGTTGCCATGACGGCGTCGCAACTCAAAGCGGATGCCGACAACATCGTGCAAACGATGGGGCTGCAGCCTGGGTGGCCAAATCTGGGAGCCATTTCCCTGGCGCATTCTTATGGGTTCTCCAATTTGGTGACCCCACTGTTGCTGCATGGAATCCCCCTGATGGTTCTTCCCTCCCCTTTGCCAGAAATCGTGCGTTCAGCAGCCGCCTCCCTGCCCCACGTCACCTTGCCGGCGGTCCCCGCCATGTGGCGTGCCTGGAATGACGCAGGATCCATTCCCGCCAATGTGCGGCTCGCGATTTCCGCTGGGGCGCCTTTGCCCATTGCTTTGGAACAGGAGGTCTTGAGCCGCTCAGGACTCAAGCTGCACAATTTTTATGGGTCCAGCGAATGTGGGGGTATCGCGTATGACCGGTCATCCGAAGCGAGAACGGATGCCGCCTTTGTGGGCCATGCCATGGCGAATGTGCTGCTTTCAACGAACCCCGACGGCTGCCTGGAGGTGCGCGGAGCCGCGGTTGGCGAAACCTATTGGCCGAATGCGGAGACTGGGCTTGGCGAGGGTTGCTTCCGAACCAATGATCTGGCCCAACTCAGCAAAGAAGGCGTTTTTCTGCGAGGCCGGTTGAATGATCAAATCAATGTCGCTGGACGAAAAATTTCACCCGAAGCGATTGAGCGAGTGCTAGCTGTTCACGAGCAGGTTAAGGATTGCCTGGTATTCGGCGTCCCAAGCCAGGATGCCGGTCGAGTGGAAGAGATCGTTGCCTGCGTGGCTACTCGGAATAGAGTGACAAACGAGGTCCTAAAGCAATTTCTGCTTTCGCGGCTGCCAGCCTGGCAGGTGCCACGGGATTGGTGGTTCGTGGAAACGCTGGGGGTCAACCAGCGCGGCAAGCTTTCCCGCAACGAATGGAGAAAGAAGTACCTCGCCCGGAATGGCGAAAAGGCCTGACCAAGCTAATCAACCAGCGTAGGACTGCTCCAACGATTCCCAGCCAGGACCCGAGCCATCAGCTTGCCGTCTTTGGCCAGCGTAATGGGAGTCGAATACACTTTCGCATCGGGAGCGATTTTTCCACCTGGTAATCGCGGATCAGCACCGCTGGCGGTAAAATAAATTTTACCGCCGGTGGCGGACAGCGTGAGCTGGCGGTTTGCGGATTCCTTGCCCTTGCCGAGCGAAGCAACGGGTGCCTGGAGGAACTGCCGGTCGATCCAGGTGATGCGCATCTTAATCCAGTTCTTCATCCATCGCACTTCATCGGCGTAGGATTTCCCGACATAATAATTCGGATGGACATAACGGCCTATGATGGGCCAGCGCTTAAAATTCCGGTCCTGCGCTTCATTCAGCAGCAAAGCCATTTCATCGACGCGCGCGAGAATGTTTGAAGCAGCGAAGACATTTGTGCGCAGCGCTCCCCAGCGGTCGATATATTTCTGTTCAAAGTCCGGGTCCTGAAAGAGCCGCGGAAACCAGAGATATTCCGTGCTGCGGAGTTCGGTCGTGTACCATTCCTCGGGCTCCCAGCCATTTTTGCCGCTGGCGTTGCCGAAGCTCAGGTTCCAATCCCAGATGGGCTCCATCTTTACTTTTC
>JAQGOV010000608.1 GCA_028293425.1 Verrucomicrobiales bacterium | reverse complement strand
TCCAGAATTTCAGCCTGAGCTTCTTCGGGCAGTTCCCAATAGCGATGAAGTAAAAGCTGCTTGGATTGAGAAGAAGCGGGGTTCGGCAGGTTTTTATCGTTCATCAGCAGTCATTCTGGTGCAAAGGTATATGAACTTCCTCTTTTTTACCAAAACTGACCACAATTTCCACATTTACTTCCGTCTGCTCGCCACAAAACTCCACGGCCTCAACCACGCGCTCGAAGTAAACCGCCCTCATCAGCGGCTGCCAAGTACGGTCGCCTGCCAAATACTCGTCCGTTTCGCATTTATGAATGCACACTTTCATGCCAAAGCCTGGATCTGTCATGAACCCCGGGTGTCCGTGGGAAACCTACATGCCAGCGCAGGATTCGACGAGGGCTTAAAGCAACAATTTTACATCCAGGAGGGTCCTGGATGATTGAATCCCGGCTCAAGGGGCGTAGATCCGATAAACTCTTGCAAAACCAACTGTTGCATTGCTGTCCTTCCATGAGGTCGTAGCGCTTGTAGCGGTGATTAAACTGCTTAGGTCGGTCCAGGTGGTCGCCTGGCCATCTTTCGATTGGACCCGGTAGGTCTTTCCCACTTGGCTGGTCCAACTCAGCACGAGTTCGTTCTGAGCTTTGGAGATGCTTAGCTTGGGAGCCGTAGCGACGCCCCCCGAACCTGCCTTGGCAAAAACGCCCTGGCTCGGATTATAAAACGTCCCACTGGGAGTAGTCTCCAGTTTTACGGCACGCACCATATAAACCGCCGAGCCCGATGGAGCACTTGCATCGGTGTAGCTAGTGTCATTTGCCAAAGCGGTGGTGATGCGTGTAAACGGACCGTCAGCGCTGGCAGCCCGATAAACGTGATACCCGGCCACGCTATCCGCGGAAGCCGCCCAGGTCACTGTTTTGCCGGAAATACTCACATTCGACGGGGGCGCCACCTGCTGCATTCTCAAAGTTGGATCTCCCATAAGTGCAATATGCACACCGCGCGCTTGGCTGTTCACTTGGTTTTGGTAAAGGCCATTGTTATTCATGGTCAGGCGCGCGCTGTAGCCGATCGGTTCTCCCAACCCCATGTGATGGTAAAACCAGTGCGGTCGCCCAGCCCAGGAACAGGTCAATCCGAGACTCTTGGTCGCGAGGACGCTTCGCATCAGGTTATCGGCGCTATCCCATTCCCCGAGCCAGCTCCCAAACATCATCACAAACACCGCCTTTGCATCCCCGTCCACAATGTCGGTGCTCCATGCGTCCGCATAGATGCCGTGGTTCCCCATGAAGGACATGCTGGTATAGCTCCCGCCACCACAGCCGTAAGCCCACAGGTAAGTTCCTGCTGAGAGCATCGAGGTCCAGCGTTGTGCAAGCGGCACGACATCCTGCTCATTCGCCAGCACCGTGTTGCCTGCTCCCACCAGCGGATCAAAATTTCGGAAACCGCTGGCCGCAAATGCTTCTCCGTTGAAATCGCCAAACCGATTTCCAAGCAGGGCCTTTCGCGGAACAGTGGTCAGCTTGTGCCGCCAGTTATGGTCCTTGTTCAGGTAATTTCGCAGCATTTCCTGCTCGTTTGGCCAAGGGCTGGCGGACCCAGTCCCTGGCATGTTCCAAAGATCCACGCGCCCAACCATTAGTTCCACGTCGGAAGGAAGATAACTTGGGTTATTCCACGACCCGTCCATATCGCCATAATAGGAATCCGCCGGCATCGGCCGGGCCTGGTGGCCGTCAACATTCAAGCTTCCGCTCCGTAAAATCGGCACATGCCCGAAGAGGAACACCGCCTTCACATTTTGAGGATCTGCCTGGTAAGCGGCCGTGATCTGCGCCTTCACATTCGCCGGGGTATCGTTGCGTGAAACGTCGCGCCGCAAAACCGTCCAGCCGTCTCCCGCTAAATCGCTTTGCAACCGGCCCAGTTCATTCGAAAGGGAACTCGTGAAAGTATTATCGACAACCAGCACCACCTTGCCGCGATTGTCGTTCAGCGGCGCGTTGATCCCAGCATAAATGTAACCGTAACCCGTGTATCCAACCGTGGCAGCCTTAACGATTTGGTATTCGTAGGTCGCTCCGACTGCCACGTTATTGTCCACGAAAGTAGTCGTCGCGCCGCTCAAGGCGGTCCCTGAGCCCCACGAAGTATCTGAAGGTCCTTTGCGATAAACCGTATACGAGTTCGCGCCATATTGATCTTGTGCCCAGGTGAGCGTGATTTTCGGAGGAGACACTTGCACGCTGGCCGTAATCTGAACTGTGTACACCCATGTGGAATCCGCGCGGGCGCTTTGCACCGCCAGCATCAGGTACAGCGCGAGAAACAAGAATCCGGTTCGCTTTATCATTCGCAAATTATCCCTGAACTGACGCGCTCAAAAAATCGGCCAGACTGCTGTTATCACGTCGCGATTTCAGGTCCTCCGCTTGTAGTTGTTTCAACGACAAAAAGGCGCTCGCGTCCTCTTTGTGGGACCTATGGCTTGGAGAAAGTGACCACAAATAGCCTTTCGTCCAGGAACGGAAATCCAACTATTACGAATAAGCCGCAGATCGATAGCTCGGAGAAGTTCGTAATGGAGAGATTACGACTGTTCTCATTCATTCAAAAGCCAACTATGCCGAATAAACCGGATAGGGCGACCTCCGTTTCTTGAAAAGCCGTCCGGAGAGGCTTACGTTGGGCTTATGAGGAAATGGGCATTTCGAACTGGAGCTGGGTCAGCAGGTTGCTTGGCCTTTCTGTTAATTTCGCTCGGCAGCGCGCACGCGCAAAGAGGCGGCGTGTTGGTCCTGAGTGGTTCCACGAATGCCACTAGTTACGAGCCGCTCATAATTCCATCGTTAAGGCACTCCGCTTTTGGACCGGATCCAATGCCTGAAGCAGCAGGAATCGCTACTCCAGGAAGCGGGGTAGTGACGGGCGGCGGTCAAGCGGTCGCACCCGTGTCATCCGCACCCTTAGAACCGGTCCCACCTGCCCCCATGGAATCTGCTGCCGGTTCTGTTACTTCCTCCGTGGCAGGTTTCCCAATTTCCGCGCCGCTTGTTCCGTCTGGTCTGGAAAACCAGGCCGTGGGTCAGGACCAACCCGCTGTGATCACCCCTCCTCCACCTCCAATTGGTTATCCTCCATTTATAGGGAACTCCCCAGTGGGAACCGTGCCAACTCCAACTCCAACTACTCCTGCGACAACCACAGCCGCGCCTTTTGGATCTACGCCCGGAGTAGCAACTTCACCTCCTCCTCTGCCTGGATTGCCGCCTGCCCTGCCAGGTGGACAGCCAGGCCTTTCCTCTGGCATTGGTGTGGCTGGACCACGAACAGCTGCTCCGCCCGTTTTCACAAGGGCCCCGGGCTCTCGGTTTTAGACCGTCGTACCTAAGAGCATTTTCGCTTCTGAACGGATTTTAGTCCAAACTCATTTGCCTGCCGCCTAAAAGTTCGGTTAAGTAGGTATGTGCCGGAACGCCAGTTGCGATTATTTGAGCAGCATCCCAAGCCTCTCCTCGAAAGGTTTGGGAAGGATTTCTTCCATGCAATACCGCGCACCCCCGGGGTTTATCTCATGCACGGCGAAAGCGGCAAACCCCTCTACGTAGGACAATCCAAAAACCTGCGTTCCCGCCTCAATAGCTACAAGAACGCACACCCGGACCACGTTTCGAGGAAAACTATTCGCTTGGTTCACCAGGTGCGGAACATCCATTGGGAAGAATGTGGAACACCGGAAAAGGCTCGCCTCAGGGAAAACGAACTTCTCCGTACCCTTCGCCCCAAATTCAACCGGATGAATACCTTCCCGAAGGCCCATTGTTTTATTGGCGTGCGATGCCAACCGGAGATTTTCATGTTTTCCCTCACCCGCCAGGAAGTATCAGGTGCGGGATATTTCGGAGCCTTCAAGACAGGGGCCGCTTACGGCTACCACGCATTGCTCAGGCTATTGTGGTCTGCGTTGCATGCGCCGGAAAACATGGCCGCCTATCCCAGACCCCTGCTCCTCTCTCGCCCCCCTGCGTATTTTGAATTGCCCCTTCCACGCACCGCGCACGGTGCGGCCTCGGAACTCGGGCAGCACGTTATGGATTTTTTTTGTGGCGTTTCCTGCGAGCTCAGGCAATGGCTTGAATCCCGCCTGAACCAGAGCGCCTCCGCCTTTTATCAACAAATGCAGGCAACGGATTTGGAAAGCGTCCAGCGCTTTTACGACTATGGGCCCAGGAGAAACAAAGCCCTCCAGGAACATCATCAATTGAGCGAAGGGCTCATCCTCCAGGAACAATTGGATGATTTGCTGGTCACGGATCTATGGCACAGCCTGCGCCCGCAACTGTATCCTCCGGAACCCGCTGTGCCGGAAACGAGTGAGACTTTTTGTATTAAAGCGGACCACCCTGCAATCCCCTGATTGGAAGAAACCGGCCCCGGCGCTACAAACACCAGGACCGGTTTGGGAAACAACGCGGAAGCTTATTCTCGAAGGCGGAAGAACTTATTCCCCGCGCCATTCACCGGCACCGTAATTTGCGTTCCGTCCGTGGGCAGTTGGATCCATGGGCCCAGGACGCCCGAGGCACCCTCCAGGGCTGGCCAAGGCTGATCCCAACCAATTAATATCTGCTCGCTCGAAACCCCGGTGCCATCATCAACCGTAAACCGAATTGGAGGATGGAAACGCACCGGTACAGTGCCTTCGATCACCCGCGAGAGCACCAGCGCATCGATGCCGGAAGCGTCGATATCCAGACCCGCAATCCCCTCGACCACCTCGCCTGCTGGCGCGTCGCTGGAGACGTTGAGCCGGAGTTCCGAACATTCATATTCGTGCCCGTCAATCCGCACCACACTCCGATTGTAAAACGGGAACCGGTGGCAGATGTCCGCATCCACATACCACGGCGAACTGCCAATGCGGTAGATGGGAGGCAGATCACGGCACTCCACGCTTACGGGATTCGGCACATCCACCACCAGCGTAGCATTGCTCCACACTTGCACGCGGTGAATCGGACGGGAAGCGCCGTCAATCATAGCGCTCGCCCCGAACCCATACAACGAGCCGGTGAACGTGATTCCTGGAATAACCCGGCTGGTCATGTCGCTGAACGTCGCCGTGGCCGTGAAGGTTACCCGTGGTTTGTTGGTATCTACCGGCGTACCCTTCAGCACGGTCTGCACATAAGCCGTCAGTTCGTTCGTGGCCATGAAGCTGACTCCGTCCTGCCCTTGCGATCCCAGCCCTTGCGGACGGCGCCACCTCAGGCCGATCGGCCCGCCGCTGTCCGGGTCCAGCGGACTGATGGAAGCTTGGCCATCCAGCGCCAGGCCGATCCCTTCGCCCGTTAGAGTAATAGCGGAGGTCTTGGACGCTGTGCGAAGCTGTGGCTCAGCCACATCGAACTCGTCGATCCCAGTGCCCTCAATCTCCAGGCTGGTGAATGAAACCGCTTCCGGTTCTGGGAGGAAGCGCACGCACACTTGGTTCCCGGGCTCTCCGACTGCCCTTGCCAGATCAAAGAAGCCTTCGCCCCGGGTAAAGAGCACCCCATGATATTCGGTCGAGTCGCTGAACGTTTGCAGCACGATACTTGGGTCGGCCGGAAAAGTATCCCAGGAAATGGGCGACCCATCTTCCAGGAGCAGCACCTGGACCTCCTTCACACCGGGCGGGATATCCGTCAATCGCAGTTCTGCGATTGGACTGTTGCTCTCATGACTCAGGCTGAAGCCCGCAAACGGTCCTTCCTCCCCGGAAGCGAACCGGGCCTTGGTCGAACTCTTCAAATCCCAAGCCGAAGGCTTGCACCTGTACCTCATCGGTTGAGCAACGGCTTCAGCGCTGCCGAGCGTCACTTGAGCCGTCCAGGTCGGCAGCTTGATATCATCTCGGATGATGCACCAATTGCCCACCGGTCCGCGCACCAGCTTCGCATTGTTCATGGTCGCCTCGAACCCGCCGAAGACCGACTGCGGCGCGCAGCGCAGCACGCGGAGGTCCGCATAATCGACCGTGGTGTCGTCTTGCGAGAAGTAGTCCAGTCGTTTCACGCTGTTCATGTGCGGCAACAGGTTGATAGGCGGTCCGGAAACCGGCGGCAGGGCGGCCAAATCAAAGTTGAAGTTGAAAGCGCAGCCGCTGCCATTGCACCACATTGATTCCACCAGCCCGGGACTGAGGTTCCCGCTCCCGAAGTAGCGCGCCCAGAGCCACCCTGGGGTGGCACAATTAGTGAGCCCAAGTTGAATCGAATCATTCATCGAATTGCCGTCGCAGCCGTTCAGCGGAGGCCGGGCGCGTGTGGCCAGGTTCGCCGCCAGGATGTTCCACGACACCGGGAAGTTCCAGGTATAACCCACCGAACGATCCACTGCCGGATTATCAAAAGGTTTCCAATAAACACCTGGGTAAGCCGACATGAGGCAAGCCCCCGGCGTTGCAGGTTCCGACCCCGCAAGGGAATAACAATCCGCAATCCCGGCCGGCAGTGTCTGCCAAAGGAGATTGTTGATCACCTTTACTGGGAAGGAACAAGTGGACTTGTTGCCACAAGCGTCCGTGGCCGTGCAGGTCACAATTGTGGTAGTCCCCGCATTGAAGAGGGTGCCCGAAGAGGGCACGCAGCTAATTGTCACCGTGGGCGAGCAATCGTCCTTCGCGGTGGCCTTGTAATACGCAGGCACCTTGTTCGAGCAGGTCGCGATCGTGATCGGTCCGGGGCAGGTTATCACCGGGGGAGTCGTGTCCCGAACCACTTTCACCGGGAACGAGCACGTCACCTTGTTTCCAAGGCTGTCGGTAGCGGTGCAATTCACTGTTGTCGTCCCCAACGGGAATGGTCCAGGTGCGGGCGGAACACAAACCACCGTTACTGTGATATTGGAGGACGGACACTGGCTGAAAGCCGAAACCGTGTAAGGCACTTGCGCGCTGTTTGCCGTTCCGCAAACCCAACCCGACTGTGACCCCGGGCACCGAATCGCGAGCGCCTCAGGGCAGCAGCAGTTGAAGTTGTTCGTGAGTTCCGTGCGAATGCCGGTCCAGATGATGGCATTCGTCACATAAATATCCAGCGTGTTCACCCCTGGAACGAAGCCGGAGGTCAGGTTGACGGGCGCCCAGGTGTTGAAGCTGGTCGACAATGCCGCTGTCGGTACGCCATTCAGGTAAATCCGCGCCGCATCATCGGACATGAAACGCCCGGTGATGCTCGCGCCTTTCACGCAAGGCAGGGTGAATTTAAGCCGGTAGATATAAACCCCAGGCGCTGCATTGCCGGAATTCGAAATGAAGCTCACCCATTTTGAGGTGGCATCATTGGCCAGCCAGGCGCTTGGAACGGTCGTTAGAACGGACGGAGTATTCACCGGCCCGCTCGGCGTTTGCACCACCACAAAGTTCGCCGCCTGTGCGCCGGAAACGCCAGTATGCCACACCCTCGTGTCCGTCGGCGCAATCACGTCGAACTGCACTTGGCATTGGCTGGTGTTGCCGTCCGTGTCGGTTATCGTGATCGTAATGATGTAACTCCCCGGGCCCACCGGTGTTCCGGCAGCCGGGCTTTGCGTGCACTTCAAATCCGCGTTCGCCGTGCAGGTGTCGCTAAAACAATTTCGAAATTTGCAGAAATCAGGAATGACCGCGCTGCAAGCCCGAATCGG
>JAQGOV010000605.1 GCA_028293425.1 Verrucomicrobiales bacterium | reverse complement strand
TGACGGGATTAACGGGGAATCGAGAAGGAGTGTAAAGCGCAAAATTACATCCCTGACATAGGTGGAAATATTCTTATCTGTATTCTTACTTTCGGGAGTCAGGAGGGAGAAAACCTTAAAAACATTGGGGTTTTAGAAGTGGTGGCTGGAGCCGGAATTGAACCGGCGACACAAGGATTTTCAGTCCTCTGCTCTACCAACTGAGCTATCCAGCCACTGCTCTCGTTGTTTTGGCAACGGGACGGCGAAAATGAATCAATTCCCTGCTCATTGCAAGAAAAGAAATACTTCTCTGAGCCGTCAAAAAGAAAGTAGGCATCGATTAGGGCTCGGGCAAGTTGTTTTGCCCAGTTTGGGGCAGGTTAACTCGTAAAACGTCAAATTTGAGGTTTCCTGGATTGGTTTGTGCAAATTTGAAAGGCGAGCATGCCGCAAAGCACTTTTTCCTTGGGAAATTGTGGGAAATGCCGAATACCAGATAAGGGATGTCAGTTGCCTGACGGCCATCCTGGAATCTGTGAAGAAGATATTTTGCTGGCTGTTATTGTCACTGGTCTGCGTGCTGACTTCGAAAGAGGGCAGGGCGGCGGCCCCGGCCAATGATCTTTGCAGCGGAGCTTTGGTAATCCCAAGCGCAGGACCTTTTCCGTACCTGACGCAGGTGATCACAAATATTTCCGAGGCGACCATCACGGGGGACCCGGTTCTTTCCTGCTCGGCCAACAAGTCACGGAGTGTGTGGTTTCGGTTTTCGCCAGCGGTCTCCGGAACCTACGCGTTTTCCACGGCTGCGGATACGGCGACGACGCTGCCCGACACGGTGATGGGGTTGTATTCGGGCAACAACTGTTCGAGCGGATTTACCGAGCGCTACTGCGCCGATGACGAGCCCGGTGATATGCGGGCGGCCTTCAGCACGAACCTGACTGCAGGCACGATGTACTTTATCGTGGTGTGGATCTATGATGTGGATCCCCCGGTGGCGGAGCAGGATTGGCTGCAGCTGCGGGTGAGCAAACCTGCGACCCCTGCAAATGACCTTTGTTCCGGAGCCCAGACCATTCCATCTCTCGGGCCGTTTCCTTACCTCACGCCAGAAACAGACATTACTTTCGCAACCACGATTAACGATCCGCCTATGAGCGATTGCCAATTTACCAACTATTATTCCCGCAGCGTCTGGTACAAATTCGTTCCCAGCAACACGGTCGCTTACACTTTCTCCACTTGCTCCGACACGGGCACGACTGTGCAGGACACGATCCTGGCGGTCTACAAGTCCGCCAACGGATGCACGGGGCCTTTGACGGCTGTGGCGTGCAATGATGGGGCGTGTTCAGCGAATCGGTCGATGGTGTCGGCCATGCTGACCAATGGCCAAACGTATTATGTGGTGGCGTGGGAATTCGGGACGAATGCGCCGGTGGCAGGCCAGACCCTGATGCAATTGAAAGTCACGGTGCCTCCCCCGGTCCTTACCACCGTGCAAAGGCTCACGATCAACAGCTACCGGGTAACGTTCGCCGGGTTCCCAGGCCAGGTTTACAGCGTGGAAGCTTCCACGAACCTGCTGGATTGGGTAACGGTAGGGACGCCGACGAATCTGGGCGGGGCCAATTATCAATTGACCCTGACGAATGCCAATGCGCCCCAGTATCGATTTTTCCGCGCGATAGGGCCCTGAGGGCCGGTGCCTTTTAGTTCGGATCCGCTGGATGTAATACAGCCATTTGTAATCGGAAGCTCCGTTCCCACTTACCCGGGAGCGACTGCACTGCCATTTAGTTAAGGGAAAAGGGAAAAGCTGTGCAGGTAAGCGGTGGATCGTTTCCTGATTTAGATGGTTCCAGAGTCGCGGGTTTGAGCAGCTAAGCACCACCCCTCCCCAGCCCTCCGCCCCCATTTTATCAAATGGCGGGGAGGGAGAAGACCGCGTTTTTTCCGCGTCTGGGCTTAACTAATGGCCGTGGAGCCTCACTGCCATTATCGCCAAGTCCGCTGGATATGCTACAGTCACGTGTAGTCGAACGCTCCCTTTCCCCTCCCGCAGGGAAATGAGACAGGGCAGTGTGGCTTCCTCGCGTCCGCTCGGTCGGCCCTCGATGGGCCTTCGCTGGTGCGAATCCTTGTGCAGGTTGGCTCCCTCGTGCCCACTCGGTCGGCCTGGCGGCCTTTGCGATGCGCAAATCCTTCTCTCCCTTCCCACGGGCTCGAAACCCAAGCGGCTTGAATCCGCCCTCATCCGGCTGCGCCAGCATCTCTCCCGGGAGAAGGATAGGAGAAGGGAAGCGGGAGAGGGAGAACCATCTGCCGCGTCAGGTGGCTATGTCGGTGTAGCCCGTTCCACGGTTTGCTCAGTAGAAGAGCAGCTGGTAGGAGGGCCACGAGCGATTTATCACTCTGGAAGTGTTCAACGTCGCTGGTCTGCGCAGCTCGGCACCACCTCTCCCCGTACCCTCCCCCCCATTTTATCAAATGGCGGGGAGGGAGACAGGCAACGTCGTCAGCGTCCGGGCTTAACTCAATGGCAATGCATCCCGTCCCTCATCCTCCAATTTAGCAATTGAAAGGGAGGGAGAAGCGCGGTCATCTGAAAATTTCGGCGAAGAAGGTTTTCATGGCTTCCCAGGATCGCTTGTCCGCTTTTTCGTTGTAGGCCGCGCCTTTGGAATTATCGCTGCCCGCTCCCCAATCAGTAAAGGAATGCACGGAGTTACCATACGCGACCAATTGCCAATCGACGTGGGCTTTGCGCATCTCTTCCTCGAAGGCGGTCACTTCCGCAAGGGGAACAAATGGATCATCCGCGCCATGCAGGGCGAGGATTTTGCCTTTGATATTTTTGGCATCTTCGGGAGTCGGAGTGTTGAGCGCGCCATGGAAACTGACCACGCCCTTGATATCCGCGCCGCTGCGGGCCAGTTCGAGCGCGGTGGTTCCGCCGAAGCAATAGCCCATGGCCGCCAACCGGGTGGCGTCCACTTGCGGCTGCTTCTTCAGGAGTTCCAGCCCGGCGTTGGCTCGGGCCCTGAGCAAGGCTCGATCGCTCTTATATTTGCCAGCCATGGCTCCAGCGTCCTTGGGATTATCCGGGCGCACGCCTTTGCCATAAATATCTGCCGCGACGACGGCATAGCCGAGCTTGGCCAGCATTTCAGCCCGCTTCTTCTCGTAGTCGCCCAGGCCCTTCCATTGATGGACCACGAGAACACCCGGCCGTTTCCCAGTCACGGCGTCATCATAAACCACCACGCCTTCGAGAGTCGTATCGCCTTGTTGATATTCCACCACCTTGGTGCGCACCTCGGCGCGAATGGTGAGAGCCGAGAGCAGTAACAGCCAAATTGCCTTTTTCATAATTTTAATGAGGCCTGCCGCAGGCGCAGCCGGTAGCCGCAGGGCTGGCTGTGCCGGGATCATAATTCAGATACGTTCCAAGCCAGCGTTCAACTTCCTGCAGGGACATGCCTTTGCGAAGGTGGTAATCAAGAATCTGGTCGCGGTCAAGTTTTCCAACCGCGAAATACTTGGACTGCGGATGAGCGAAATAAAGGCCGCTCACACTGCTGCCGGGCCACATGGCGAAGTTTTCAGTGAGCTGGATGCCTGTGTTCTTTTCCACGTCGAGCAGCTTCCAGAGAGTCGCTTTCTCGGTATGGTCAGGGCAGGCGGGGTAGCCGGCCGCGGGACGAATCCCGCGATACTGCTCTTCGATCAGTGCTTCGGTGGAGAGGTTCTCATCCTTGCCGTAGCCCCATTCTTCTCGAATTCGCTTGTGCAGGTATTCAGCAAAAGCTTCGGCCAAACGATCAGCCAATGCTTCGGCCATGATGGCGTTGTAATCGTCGTTGTCTTTCTTGAATTTCTCGACGAGCTCCTTGAGCCCGTGTCCGCTGGTCACGGCAAAGGCACCCAAATGATCTTTAAGACCGGTTTCTTTAGGAGCGACGAAATCTGAAAGGCTGAATTCGGCCTCTCCGGCTTTCTTGTCAGCCTGCTGCCGCAGAAAGTGGAAGCGCGTCAGCACTTGTTTGCGATCGGGCCCGGCATACAGTTCCACATCGTCACCAACGGCGTTGGCAGGAAAGAGACCGTAAACGGCTCGTCCTTCGATCAGTCCCTTGTCGACCATGCGCTGGAGCAATTCCTGGGCGTCGGCGAACAGTTTCTTTGCTTCTTCGCCATGCTTCTCGTGATTAAAAATTTGCGGATAACGGCCGCGCAATTCCCAGGTATGGAAGAACGGTGACCAATCGATGTAATCCACCAGGGTCTTAATGGGGAAATTGTTGAGCACGCGTACTCCCGTGAACGAAGGCTGCGGCAAGTCGCTCTCCTTCCACTCGATGGCGATCCGGCGTTTGCGGGCTTCTTCCAGAGGGATCAACTTGGCCTTCGGCCCGGCGTGTTGCGCGCGGAGGCGGTCGTATTCCTTGCGGATTTGTTCCACATAAAGGGGCTTGTTCTCGAGGCTGACGAGGTTGCTGACCACGGGGACGGCCCGGCTCGCATCCAGCACGTGGATGACGGGGTGGCTGTAACCAGGCGCAATCTTCACGGCCGTATGCGCTTTGCTGGTGGTGGCGCCGCCGATTAACAAGGGAATGGTGAAACCGGTTCGTTCCATTTCGCGGGCGACATGGGCCATTTCATCGAGCGATGGCGTGATCAATCCGCTGAGGCCGATGACGTCCACGTTTTGCTCCCTGGCCGCTTGCAGGATTTTGTCGCAGGAGACCATGACCCCCATGTCGATCACCTCGTAGTTATTACACCCGAGCACAACACCCACGATATTCTTGCCAATGTCGTGGACATCACCCTTGACCGTGGCCATCAGGACCTTGCCCTGGGCGCGGACGGCGTGCCCGGCGGCGACCGCTGCTGCTTTCTCCGCTTCCATGTAGGGGAGGAGATACGCCACAGATTTCTTCATCACACGGGCGGATTTGACCACCTGGGGCAAAAACATTTTTCCGGACCCGAACAAATCGCCCACAATGTTCATGCCAGCCATGAGCGGCCCTTCAATGACGAGGAGCGGCTTGCCATACTTTTGCCGAGCTTCCTCCGTGTCTTCGGCTACATAGGTGTCGATTCCCTTCACCAGTGCATGGCTGAGGCGCTCTTCAATTGGCGCTTTGCGCCAAGCTTCGTCGGCTTTCTCTGCCGCGGCATTGCCGCCCGTTTGCTTTTTCTTCACTTCCTCACCAAAAGTGACCAGGCGCTCCGTGGCGTCTGGACGGCGATTGAGCAACACATCCTCCACGAGTTCCAGAAGGTCCTTGGGGATCTCTTCATAAACTTCGAGCATTCCTGCGTTGACGATACCCATGTCCAGCCCGGCTTTGATGGCGTGGTAAAGGAAAGCGCTGTGCATGGCTTCGCGCACATGGTTGTTGCCTCGGAAGCTAAAGGAGATATTGGAAATGCCCCCGCTCACTTTTGCCAGCGGCAGGTTTTGTTTAATCCAGCGAGTGGCATTGATAAAATCGACGGCGTAGTTGTTATGCTCCTCCATGCCCGTGGCCACGGTCAAAATGTTTGGATCGAAGATAATATCTTCCGGGGGAAACCCAACCTTCTCAACCAAGAGGTCATAACACCGTTTGCAGATTTGTTGCTTGCGGGCGAGCGAATCCGCCTGGCCTTGCTCATCGAAGGCCATTACCACTACCGCGGCGCCATAACGGCGCACCAATCGGGCTTGCTCCAGAAATTTCTCTTCGCCTTCTTTCAGTGAGATGGAGTTCACCACCCCTTTGCCCTGCAGGCATTTCAAGCCGGCTTCGATGACGCTCCACTTGGAGGAATCGATCATGATCGGGACCTTGGCGATGTCAGGCTCGGATGAAACGAGGTTGACGAAGCGTGTCATCGCGGCGACACCATCCAACATTCCTTCGTCCATGTTGATGTCGATGATCTGAGCCCCGTTCTCCACTTGTTGTTTGCAAATGGCCAGGGCTTCTTCGTACTGATTGGCCAAGATGAGCTTTGAGAACTTTGGTGAACCGGTCACGTTCGCGCGCTCACCAATATTCACGAAGTTGATTTCGGGAGTGAGCGTGAAGGCTTCGTTCCCTGATAACCGCAGATAAGCTTCGGCCTTCGGTAACGCGCGAGGTTTAAAACGGCGAACCGCTTCCGCAATTTGTGCAATGTGAGGAGGCGTGGTGCCGCAGCAGCCGCCCACAATATTCAGAAAGCCAGCCTCAGCCCAGGGCTGAATCTTTGGAGCCAAACTTTCCGGGGTTTCAGGAAATCCCGTGGGCGAGAGAGGATCAGGAAGACCCGCATTCGGGTAGGCGCTGATGTAAACCGGGGCAACCCGGGAGAGCTCCTCCAGGCGCGGACGCATCTGTTCCGGCCCCAGCGCGCAATTCATGCCGACACTGAGCAGCGGAACGTGCGAAACAGAGTTCCAAAAGGCTTCTTCGGTTTGGCCGGTCAACGTCCGATTGCTCCCCGCCTGGGTAAAGGTCACCGAAACCATGATCGGCATATAGCGCTCGCCCGGCACCCTGTTGGTGTTGGGCGTCACAGGCAGAATCCCGTGTTTCTCCAACACTTCCATGATGGCAAAGAGAGCGGCCTTTGCGTTCAGCGTATCAAAAATGGTTTCTACGAGGAGGGCGTCAACTCCGCCCTCAACAAATGCTTCGACCTGCTCGCAGTAGGATTGCCGCAATTGGTCGAAGTTCACAGTGCGGAAAGCGGAATCATTCACATCGGGTGAAAGGGAAGCCGTGACGGGCATGGGCCCAATAGCGCCAGCCACAAACTTTGGCTGACCAGTTTGAGCTGACACTTTGTCCGCGCTCCGCCGGGCCACCAGTGCTGCTGCGAGGTTCATGTCGTAAACCAATTCCCGGAGGAACCTGTCCTCCACGACCCGTTGGAAATATTCCTGATCTTTGCGGCCCTGAAGTTCCTCCTGAAAAAAGAAATCGTGCTGGCCGATGGTGGTTGCCCCGAAAGTATTCGTCTCGATAATGTCCGCGCCGGCTTCCAGGTATTGGGTATGGATCTCTTCAATAACGTGGGGCTGGGTCAACAGCAGCAGTTCATTGTTGCCTTTGAGGTCTTTCCCTGTCCAATCCTTGAACCGCTCCCCACGATAGGCAGCTTCGTCCAGTTTGTAGCGCTGAATCATAGTCCCCATAGCGCCATCGATGATCACGATGCGCTCTTTCAGCAACTGTTCCAAACGGCCTGTTGAATCCTTTACGTTACTCATTTGATCTTTTTTAGAAATCCACGTTCTATATCAGCCACTTAAGACATACCAGCAAGGTTAAGTCCATACTGCAAAACCAGAGGAACAATGCATGATTTTATAATTAAATCAACATATCTTGATGGGATGATGGATAGCTATTAATAGGGTTAAAAGAAAAAGGCCGGAACGTGCAAAGCAAACGCTCCGGCCCAAAGTCTTTAGAGGACTACTTGACCTTCAGTTCCAACCCGCTGCGGCGCAGGATGGTGCCCTCATTCAGGTAAAGGTTTGAGAGCGCTTTGTTGTAATCGGCCAGGGTGCGAATTTCCTGTCCGCGGGCGGCCGTGAGATCCCTTTGGACCTGGAGAACTTCGTAGCTGGTAATTTTGTTCTGTTCGAAACGCTTTAGGGCGGCATCCAGCGCTTGCTCCGCAAAACTGCGAGCTTCGCGAGTAGCCGCAACGCGCTCATATGCGCTTTGGGCCTGTTTCATTGCATCATCAATTGAAATAATCACCGTCTGATGCGCTCGCTGGAGCTGCATTTCCATTTGCTGCATCCTGGTGCGAGCGGCGTTCACATTGTTGCGCTCCTGAGTGAAGGTGAAAGGAATGCTGAAAATAAGGCCGCCCGCCCAGAACGGGTCGCGCCCGGAGCCTACGTCATCGGTTGCGCCAGTGAAAGTTGAGGCGACAGCGCTACGGCCGGCGCTGAAAGTCAAATCCAGCCAGGGGAATCTCTGGTTTTTTGCCAGCTTCACCTGGATGCCTTGTTGCTCGACCTCGGCACGAAGGCGATTGAAATCCGGCCGCAAAGTCAGACCATCCAACCAGCTTGCTTCGAGATTGTAAGCTTGCGGCACGGCGAGCAAACGTTCCGAGGGCGCAATCGAAAGGGTGTGCCACTTTTCGTAATTGTCGGTGATCATCGACTTGAGGATGTTCTCCTGCAAGTCGCGCTGGCGTTTAGCGGCGAGCAGGTCTGCGCGGGAGGTTGCGGCTGCGGATTCAGCGGATGTCTCGGTGAGCGGGAGGACGGTACCGACCTGGACCCGTTTTTTGGTGTCAGCAACAGCCTGGTTGGCCAGTTCAAGAGCCTTTTCGTAAACCTTCACGTTATCGTTGGCTGCCACGAGATCGAAATAGGTCTGACGTGCCGCGAGCACCTTGTCCATCATGACCTGCTGCAGGTCGAACTCGGAAATAGTCACGTCCTTTTTGCGGAGCGCGATGGTGGCACGAGCATCATCGATCCACATGTCGCGCAAAA
Source organism: Verrucomicrobiales bacterium (assembly GCA_028293425.1). Lineage (GTDB taxonomy): Bacteria > Verrucomicrobiota > Verrucomicrobiia > Limisphaerales > JAQGOV01 > JAQGOV01. The sequence goes on along the minus strand of JAQGOV010000605.1, from coordinate 5,028 downwards.
GCGGTTGGCGCAGATTGAACCCAACGTCGCCGTCATACTGATCGATGGGCCCTTTAGCCACGCTGCCGGTGCGATGATTGGCGTTGGCGAAAAGTTCATACCTCATGCCGGTGGGGAGAAGCCCGGCGACAAAGTTCGGATCGGTCCTATCCGTTTTTGGGAATGATGCGATTCCAATCCCAAATCCGTCGACTCGCTGGTGAGTGGTGGCATTGGTCACACCGCCAACAATCTGGCCTTCCTGAGTAAAATCCCGATGAGACGCCACGATGTTGAGCCGGGGATCGTAAACACCATAGCTGGACTGGAGCCTGAACCGGGCAATTTGCGGATTCAGTTGCTGAATTTTGATGTCGAAACTGTGCTCAAGCGCAAGGCGAACGGCTTCGTCCAGAGAGAGAACACGAACATTGGGATTGTTGCTGGCCTCGGCGGCCGAAACGGCTCCAGGAGTGATGGGCGTTTGTGCGTTTAAACCGACAGCTATGCAGGATAACACTATCGCGGCATGTTTCGTGAGTTGCATCGGGGCGGGAGATTGCAAAATTTTGCGGGTTTCGTCAAACAATCGTAACAAATTTCAGATTTCAACCGTGTTATCGGCTGAAAAGGGCAAGAATTTAGCGGGCCTAAATCGCTCATTCTTCGTCGGCAGAGGCGCGTTTTAGGCGATCCGCAATGCCTTGCCACTCGGAAGTATCAGGCACTTTTTCAAGAACAATTAGTTTGGCTGCTTCTTCATCACAGCGGTGCAGTTCATTGTAAATGGCGCGAGCATAAGCTTCCGCATCGTGTGGAATGACGCAGACCCGGCAAAAATCCTGCCTTAGTGGAATGTGGGTATGTGCTATGACGTAGGCTTCCTCCGGCGAAAACGATTCGGCCGCGAGTTGGCTCGCCAGGTCCTCCTCGCTCGTCCAGTTACGGATCAGGACCCTGGCTTTAGGGGCGTAATGTTTGCGGAGCAACCCGGGGCTGCGAAGTGGCGAAGGGGCTGTTTCACCCGGCATTCTGGCCAAGCCGCCGGGTCCAAGCACTGCCAACAAGGATTCCTCGTGAATGATTCCAGGGCGTAAGATGCGGGCTGGGCCGCTGCTTAAATCCAGCACGGTGGACTCAATCCCAATCTGGGACTGTCCTCCATCCACGATCAAGGGGATTTTGGAGCCGAGTTTTTGCGCGACGTGCTGCGCGTTGGTCGGTGATAACTCATTGGATGGGTTGGCACTGGGGGCTGCCAGAGGAAAATCGCAGGCGGCGATGACGGCTTGGATGAAGGGATGACTTGGCCAGCGGACGCCAACAGTCGGGCCACCCGCCGTCACTATGTCTGGCACCAGCGCAGAGCGAGGCAGCACCAGGGTAAGGGGGCCTGGCCAAAATGCCAGCGCCAGCCGTTCGGCCGCTTCCGGCCACTCACGAACGCATCGGGCCGCCATTTCGCGGCTGCAAACGTGGACAATGATGGGATTATGAGCCGGGCGGCCCTTAATCTCGTAGATTTTTGCCACGGCAATTGGGTCCATCGCATTCGCTGCGAGGCCATAGACAGTTTCCGTGGGCAAAGCCACTACTTTGCCGCTTTTGAGCAGGGCGGCCGCTTTCTCCACCGCGGCTTTGAACAACTCGGGTGTGTGCGTTGATATAATTTCACCGATGTGATTGCCCTTCATGCGCTCATTCGGCCCAGAGAATTGCCGATTTTCGGCTGACTTCAATTTTGTTTTTCCAAATGCCTAATTAAATCTAACATAGCGGCTGTGCTTGAGCCCTTAATCCAGCAACTCAAACAATCCCAACCTTTGCGGGATGACCAGGTCAATTTGGCCGTGGCCGCGCTCGTGTCGGAAGGCCTCTCCGCTGAGTCCAAGGCCGCATTTCTGACTGCCTTGGCGTCCAAGGGTGAGACGGCGAATGAAATTGCGGCATTTGTTCGCGCGTTGCGGGCGAAATCGATTCAGCCGCCGCTTGACGCCGAAACTCGCGCCCGCGAAATCCTGGATGTTTGCGGCACCGGTGGCGATCGGCTGAATACTTTCAACATTTCAACGACCGTTTCCATTATTGCAGCTGCTGGCGGCGTGACAGTCGCAAAGCATGGGAATCGGGCGATTACCTCCCAAGCCGGAAGTGCTGACGTGCTCGAAACCCTGGGTATCCGGATTGACCTTTCTCCTGAAAATGCGGCGGCGCTCCTGCGCGATCACCAGTTCGCCTTCTTCTTTGCTCAGAAATATCATCCTGCGTTCAAGTTTATTGCTCCGGCGCGCAAGCTGTGTGCCGAACGCGGCCAGCGGACCATCTTCAATTTCCTGGGCCCGCTTTTAAATCCGGCTCATCCATCGGCACAACTCATCGGCGTACCGCGCCCCGAGTTGTGCGAGCCGATCGCGCATGTGCTACAATCGATTGACGTGAGGCGTGGCATGGTGGTCACGGGCAAGGTTCCCTGCGTTGAAAAGGACGAGGCTGGGGGCAGCAAGACCGTCATACGTTACCTCGACGAACTGTCCACCCTAGGCGACAATACCATTGCCGAGTTTTACCAGGACCGTGGTTTCCATTCCTCCGTGATGGCGGTGGACCAATTTCCTTTGCAGCCGGTGAGGCTGGAGGACCTTTGTGGGGCCGATGCGGCGGCAAATGCAAAGATTGTGTGGCGCATTCTTTGTGGCGAGGATCAGGGACCCAAGCGTGAGGCCGTATTGCTCAACGCGGCGGCAGCGTTGTTCGTGGCTAGTCGAGTCAAAACGTTGGCTGAAGGCTGGGACTTTGCGGCTGAGATAATTGACAGTGGAAAGGCCCGCGCCCGCCTGGATGGACTGGTGGAAGCCTGCCGGAAATTCAATTAAGAGAGACCCCGACTAAATGGCAAACGACGGCCAATTGACTCCCATGATGGCGCAGTATCGCCGCATTAAAAGCGAACTGCCCAAGGATGCGCTGCTGCTTTTTCGGCTGGGAGATTTCTATGAAATGTTCTTTGAGGATGCCCAGGTCGGGTCGCAGCTTCTCAATATTTCGCTAACCAAGCGCGGAGTCATTCCGATGTGCGGCATTCCTTTTCACGCCGCTAATAATTACATCACCCGTATCCTCAAGGCGGGGCGCAAGGTAGCAATTTGCGAGCAGTTGGAGGAGGCGAAGGCAGGACAACTCGTGAAGCGCGAAGTGACGCAAATCCTGAGCCCCGGCACGCACTTCGATGAACGGATGCTCACGGCGGAAAAGAACAACTTCCTGGCCGCGGTTTACGGGGCAGGAAAGTCATTTGGTTTGGCGGTTGTAGACCTGACCACTGGCAATTTCCGGACGACCGAACTCGATACCGAATCCGACTTGCTGACCGAACTGGAAAGATTACGACCGGCAGAAATCGTCTATCCTGCTGAAGCTGCGAGCCTCCAGAAACTTTTGCAGAATCAGTTTCCGATCCTGAGTCCTTACGAGGACTGGGTGTTTGCGCCAGAAACGGCCCAGTTCACGGTTCGGGATCATTTCAAAGTGGCGGCACTGGACGGGTTTGGCTTGAAAAACCGCGACGCAGCAATCGGCGCTGCCGGAGGCGTGCTCCATTATCTTTCACAGAACCTGCGAAGGGACGTGGCGCATCTGACCTCCCTTTCGTTTTATCAGCCAGCCGAGTTTCTCAATCTGGACATTGTGACGCTCCGCCATCTGGAGATTCTCGAGCCCTTGCACAGGGATTCTCCCCGTAACTCCACGCTGTATGGTGCTTTAAACCGGACCGTGACACCCATGGGCGCACGCCGATTGCGCGACTGGCTATCCCAACCTTTGTCGAACGCGGAGATGATCCGTGAGCGACAGGAGACTATCCAGATTTGGCTGGATACGCCCACCCTGCTGGAGCGGTTCCGCGCCAAATTGGGCGGCGTCCGTGATCTGGAACGCACCATTGGGCGGCTTAGCATCGGGTCTGGCAACGGGCGTGACCTTCAGGCGTTGCGCGAGGGCCTCGAGCAAATTCCAGGGCTCAGGCAAATTCTTTCTGATCTGGCATCAGCCGCGGCGGCTCAGCCTTCGGCTTTGGCAGACGATTTGCCAGGCACGGTGGAGGAAAACAGCCGTGGGGAATCCACTCGATTCAGCCTGCTTCAAACGTTGCAGGGCCAACTCACCGAGTTACCAGCGCTTGTGGAATTGATCGGCCGAGCAGTTGCCGACGAACCACCCCTGGCTTTAAAAGAGGGCGGCATCATTCGAGACGGCTTTGATCCGGCTCTAGATGAATTGCGCAACGCGAACCGCGAAGGTAAAGACTGGCTGGCCAAGTTGCAGCAGGATGAGATCGAGCGCACCGGCATTCCTTCGCTGAAGGTTCGTTTCAACTCGGTGTTTGGTTATTTTATTGAGGTCACCAAATCGAACCTCGACAAGGTTCCGGCGCATTACATCCGCAAACAAACCATCGCCAACGGTGAACGTTTCATCACTCCCGAGTTGAAGGAAATGGAAGGGAAGATTCTGGGAGCCGAGGAACGAAGCGTGAAACTCGAATACGAACTCTTTCTCAAAGTTCGTGAGGAAGCGCTTGGTTGCCTCAAGGAAATTCAACAGACCGCTTCCGCGTTGGCTCAACTCGATGTTCTCGCCGCTTTCTCTGAAACGGCTCGGCTTTACAGCTATTGCCGGCCGGTTGTCGGCAGCGAAGGAGTTCTCCGGATTATCGATGGCCGCCATCCTGTCCTGGAACAGAACCTTACCGAAGAACGTTTCGTTCCCAACGATGTGCAACTCGACCCAGCCACGCAGATTGCGCTTATCACCGGGCCCAACATGGCTGGCAAGAGCACCTACATCCGGCAGGTGGCCCTGCTCGCCTTGCTGGCTCACACGGGCTCGTTTTTGCCGGCAAAAGAAGCGCGTGTGGATTTGCTGGACCGTGTCTTCACCCGCCTCGGCGCGAGCGACGATCTTGCGCGCGGCCAATCGACTTTCATGGTGGAAATGTGCGAGACCGCCAACATTCTGTATAACGCGACGGCGAAGAGCCTGATTATCCTG
>JAQGOV010000577.1 GCA_028293425.1 Verrucomicrobiales bacterium | reverse complement strand
TGCAAGCGTAAACTCCGTTCGTGCCGGGGAAGTAGAGGTCCCGCCGGCCCGTGCCGTCGTAAACAGCGATCGCATTCCCAATCTGCTCGCAATAAATATTGTAGGAATGGTCCCAGCGATTCCCCATCGGGGTCGGCCGCCCGGTGCGGGACCGATAAGTGCGCGCCCACACGAAATCCAAGCCCCGGCCTGGAATCACCATGTCCACCGTTTGCACGCGCACCTCGCCTGAAAACGGCATCACCGCTGGGTCACTGTCGTCGCAATCTTCACCGGAAACCCGCCTCGCCCCCCCAAGCATGTCCTGCCGGCTTTGAAGCGAGTGAGTCATCTTGCTCCCTTTGCGCAATGGCCATTGGGACGTGCTGCCATCTCCGCCCTCCACGAAAGGCAGGTTCCCCACGTAAAGCTTTTTGCCGCGGGCGGAACTCGGACTGGCCGGCGGCTCCACCGGCACTTCCATAAGACGCTGGACAAAACCCGCCGGCTGCACTTCGGCGGTAATTGAGAAAAGCTTGTAAGCTTGAGCCACCACCTGGCCGTCCTGCAACCACGTTACATCATAAGTGCCTTCTGGCAGGGCCGGGACGACGCAGCGGTAAAGCGTGCCGGTCTCTACGATCTGCGGCGTGATCAGGGCCCCGCCGATTCGGACCTGCCCATTGGTGCCCAGGCATTGGCCAACCAGGTAAACTGTCCCCCCGGTCGTCGACCCAACCGCCGGTTCGATCCGGATTATCCTGGGCTGTGGGGATAGGATTTGGAAAAAGCGCTGCTGCGCCCCTGGCGAATCGGAGGCCGGTCCAGCCACGGAAATCCGGTAAGCGCCCAGGGTGTTGGTGGGCAGAGCCAGATCAATGGCTCGCCAGGGCGACCCCGGATCCAGGCTGTCACGTTGTTGCACCTGGTAAGGCGTATTGGAGATGGCCGCCCAACCAAGCGAAAACGTTTGCAATCCCTCGCTGTTCGTCCCAGCCGCACGCAGGCTAATTGGCGTACCGGAAACGTCGGCATGAGCGAGGAAAGGGAGCGACAGCAATAGCGCGAGAATCGCCGCCAAGCTGGGGAACAATCGTCCCTGGTATCCTGCATTGTGACTTCGAGACATCTTCATATTCAAACCCTTGCGGTTCAATTCACGACTTTCGGCTCACGCTGCGGGGCGCCCCGGAAACAGGCCTGCAGTGCTGGTGTATTTAAGAATGGGACTGACCCAAGACTGGCAGCGTAACAGGCATCTTTCAAGCCAATTACAAGATCTTCGGATGCTTTTCATAAGATCCTTAGGTAATAAGCAATCAAGGCTTAATCTCCATGCATCGGTTTAGGCTGATTTCAAATCGGTCGATTGTAAGGTAATGCTCGTGAAGCGGGTTTATACAGTGGTGGCTTTCCTGCTGATGGTGTGCTGGGCGCCCATCACCGCTCACTGCTCCCTCGAAAAGCTGCCCGGCTTGGAGTTTCTCCAATGCGCTGGAGATAACGGTTTCCTTCACGTCCGCCCTTCGGACGTTCGTGCCTGTGTCTATTGACCAAGAATTCAAGCCGGTTTTCCTCTCCGCTCCTGCCTTAACCGTTGCGCCTCCTGAGCTCCCCCAAAGCTGGCAGTTCGCTCTCAGAGCTGTCCTTCCCGTCCGGGCCCCTTCCCTCCTTTCATAACGCGTCCCATCTGAGACTTCCTCATAGTCGCAGTGTGCTCGTGCACTGCAATCGTGATCAATCTCATTGGCTCTGACCTTTTATGGCCAGTTATGAAAAAACAGTTACTCTTGTCGCTTATCCTGATGGCGGCGCTTGGCAGTGTAGAAGCACAGCCAAACGTTTATAACATATAACAAACCGGCGCCTTCCTCATGGCCAGAAAGAGATGCGATAAAATTTCAAGGTGCTTTCAATCGGATTGGTGAGGGTGATGCTGGCAGCGCTCGAGGGGGGAGGAATGTTCGTGAGAATACCCCAACCGCTATCTGCAACGCTGCCGTTCGTGAGTACCGAATTTGTCAAACCAACCGCTGGGGTGAATGTAAGCAGAAACGTATTCGAGCTTGCCGCGGCTGGAGCAAGGACCACTGCCGGCGGAATGGTCACGGTGAGCTGCGCTTCAGAACTCGTGTTTGTCCCCGCGAAATTGCTCACGACCACGCTGTAGGTATCCGCATCGCTGGTTCTAACGTTCGGGATCGAAAAGGTGACGTTTGTGGCGATGGCTGAAAAATTAGTCCCGTGCCTGAGCCAGCGATAGCTGAGGGGCGCAGTGCCGCTCGCCGCGACCTCAAACGTTGTGGGCCAGCCGGCGGTTACGGTCCGGTTCGTTGGTTGAATGGAGATGGAAGGTGGAATGCCTGAAGCTGCAAAGGTGAGGCTGGCAGGCGTGCTCAAAACCATTCCCGCGGCCCCGGCAATCCGGACAAGATAATTTCCGGCATTGACCGGGAACGAACTCGTGGCGGAATTGGTGCTGGCCGTGAAGGTGTAAGTGGAATTGGTGGCGCCCTGGATGTGATTCCAGATGTTCGTATTCGATTTGTACCATTGGTAGCTCAGGGGACCAATCGTCGTCGTGGCGGTTGTTCGGAACGAAACCGATTGGCCGTTCGTGGCGATGACGTTTGTCGGGTTGCTGGTGATGACCACAGGAGTGGAAGAGGGATAGATTGTCAGGCGCAGCGAGCCGGTAATGGGCACGTTGCCCTGGTAATGTGGATTCGAGGCTGCAAGGTTTACGAGCACGTTCGTCATGGCTGCGCCCGGAATGCCGCTGATCACCCCCCACTCGGAAGCGGGTGAAGTCAAATGTGTTCCAGTGTAATTCGTCAAACCTGCCGGAAGGGGCGCTGCCGCGACAATTGAACCCCCATCCGTGCCGACAGTGCCTCCCAAAGTGATGTAGTAGGTGAAGGGAACTCCTACGGTGCCCGAAGCGGTGGCGGGACCATCAAAATAAACCTGGCTGGCGCCTGAAACCGCGTCGAACGCACCCAGGGCCGCGACTGTCCCGGCTGTCCAGCGCGAAATCATGGCCAGGGTCGAGGCAAAGGCAGGACTGGTTGTTGCCGTGCGGCAAATGGGCACAAATTGCAGCACCGCTGCGAGAAACAGGGCCGGAAACCGGGTGAACTTCATGATTTAACTTTGATTAAGGTTGTTGGAATGGATTCAATTGCAGCCGCAGCCGCCGCCCCCCACACCACCGCCGCCATTCGCTGCTTCGCGCGAAAACCACACATGCTGCAGTTGCGAGGCGCCCAGAGGATCGCGATCGCCGCGCATCGTGTAATCGGCCAAGGTTCCTCGCTGCCATGGTTTCACGTTCGTGCAACCGCTGCCAAGCAGCAGCACCAGAATACCGGGAAAATACAGCCAGCGACACTTCATGGTTTCTCCTTTAAAAGTGATTCGATCTCGGAGATGTATTCCTTTTTGCTCGCCTGACCGTGATAGCCCGCGTGCATGAAGCGCACCTTACCATCTCGACCAACGAGGAACGACGTGGGCATTGTCGTCGCGTCCGCCTGGGCCACCAATCTTTGGGCGGCATCGCGCAGAATGGTGAAGGAAACCGGGTGTTTTTTCAAAAACTTCTCCATATCCCCGCGTTTCTCATCCGTGTTGATGCCTAGGATGACCAGGCCCTGATCTTGGTATTGTTTGTGGAACTCCTCCAGGACCGGAAACGATTCGGCGCACGGCATGCACCACGACGCCCAAAAATCCAAAAGCACGACCTTGCCCTTGAGCGAGTCGGGAAGTGTGCCCTCCAGTTGCTGCCCGCGCAGATCGGGAAGGGAGTCGCCCAATTTCCACGCCGCTGGCGCGGAAAGGATCGCCGCGAGGCAAATGAAACAGGACACCAGTGCTTTATGAGGGAGGCGCATATTCATGAAATTTTCGGGTGCATAGGCGGTTACGCGCGGTGGTGATCACCCCTGCGCCTCCCACCGTGTTTTCGATCAACCGCAATCCTTGCTCTGCACCCAGGATGAGTGCGCTCGTGGAGAGGACTCCCGCCATTGTGCAGGAGGGGGCAATCACGCTCACGGCGTGACAGCCATTGTCTACGGGATAGCCCGTCCGCGGGTCAATGATGTGGCCGTACCGGCGGCCGTTGATTTCAAAATGCCGAACATAGTCGCCGGAAGTCGCCACGGCCTTGTCGGTCACCGCAACACCGGTCCAGCACTTGCCCGGCTGATTCGAATCTTCAAGCCCAATCCACCAGAATTTCTTGTTGGGTGCGTGGCCTTGCACCCGGACGTCGTGGCCAAAATCCACCAGCACATTCGGAATGGCTCGCTCTTGTCCCATGCTCACGACTCGATCTACAGCGTATTCCTTGCCAATTCCGCCCAGGTCCAGGCACATGCCGGCGCGAGGGAGAAAAATCCCGCCCGAGCGCCGCTGCACCTTATTCCAACCCACCAACTCCCTGGCCGCCCGGATGGCAGCCTCTTCAGGTATGCTGGGGGGCAGTGCTTTCCAATTCCAAAGTTTTATCAAAGGCAGGGCTGTCGGATCGAACGCCCCTGCCGTCAGAAAAACCAGCTCCTGGCAAAATTTAAACAGCCGTTCGCTTTCAGGATCGATTTCCACCCAATCCATTCCAGCGGCGGCGTTGATCCGGCCGATCAGGCTATCGGGTATGAATCGCGAGTAGTGCGCTTCAAATTCCGCCACCCAGCCCACCACTTCTCGAAAAAAGTCCTGCGCTTTGTCCTTGGAAATTCCGTGGACCTGCACCCGGCATTCCGTGCTCATCGCGCGGAAAATGAGTTTGTGCTGGCCTGACTCCTCGACTAGGCGCGCGGAGTCGGCCACGCGGGTGATCGCCTCTTGTCTGGAGTTGCCTGCGTTTAAAACCATAATCGGAGGCCGGCGGTGACGATGTTTGCAACTGGATAAGCGCTCGCTGCTGTGATGTGGTCGAGCCCGTGCATTTCGTAACGGTGATAGCCCATGTCGAGGTGCAGCCAATCTTTAAGGATGATCGTGGCTTGCATTCCGTATGTCAGCGTAAACATATGGGAGAGGCGATAATCGGCGGAATAGACTGCCGGCCGAGTTAAATCTCCATCGGCAGGTGAGAACCCCGGCACGCCCTCCGGAAAATAGAAATAAGCTGCCGATTGCTCATAAAAACGAAACATAGGTTCCAATATGAGGTGTGTGCCAACCTTTTGATGCCACGCGACCGCAGCCGTATGGCTGAATACGTCGTAAGAATCATGGTGAAGGCGGTAAGTAACCTCCACGCTGCCGTCCAGCCGGTCGAAAAAGTGAGTCAGCGACGTCTGAAAAACTTCTTTCGTTCGGTCGTGGGGCCGGACTTCGCGGTGCGGAATATAAAAATTTGGGCCGAAAACCAGCCAGCCCCGGAAAAGGACGTTCCTGTAAGGGTCGCTCAAAAAGCCCGATTCCGCTCCGTAAGTAAAATCGGCCGTGAACACCGTCTTAGGACCCAGCAACTGAGAAATGCCGATTAGTCCCTCGGTGGCTTCCTTGTTCTGCCACCTGCGCGGCTGCGCTCCCTCCGGGAAATCAAGCACCCGATCGAAATTGTGCGCCACCCCAAGGCGCAAAGTGGTGTTCTTGTTGTTGAAGTCAATCGCGTCGTTCAGCGAAAGGCCGATCGATTCGTAATCGCTTTCCCGGCTATAGGCTACCAGTGGTGAAAGCAGCTGGCGTCCCCATCGTCCGTCGATTCCCAGATCGCCAGCCCGCCGTATGTCATGCAATCGAGTAAGCGCGACTTGTGTTGAACCAGGGCTTGGAGGCAAACCGTTCGGAGTAGCGCCCGAAATCCCGTCGTAAATCAAGTCGCCCTTGGCGGCAATGGCATCGCTTACCTTTTTCTCGAAGTGAACTGAGTGCGTGTCCACCTGGATGCGCCCGTGTTCCTCGCCATAGTACTCGTAGCGATAGCCAACCTGATCCTCCGCTTGGGCGCGGCCGGTGGCCAGCCCTTGAACCGCCGTTGCCACTGCCAGTCTCAGCCAGTGCGAGGCTCGCCGAGCTAAATTTCCAGAGCGTCCTGCTCTCTCTACGGGCGTCCAACCTTCAGGTTGCTCATTCTGAAAATGGCGTTGGAATTTTCCGCAGATCAGGCTCGTGAACACAGCCGATCATAAGCACAGACTTTTTATGACGCAATCCGAAAGGCTTTACTTGCCACTTAATGGCACCAGGAAATTCCCGAATCGGGAGCGCTGTCCAATCACATTATCCCGCAAGCTTTCACCCGACCGCATAACCGCTAACAACTTGTCCTCGACCATCCGCAGCCAGCTCAGGATCGCAACCTCGCTCGCGCACGAAGTTGACGAACGCATCCAGGCTCGGCATGAGCGCCGCCGCAATTTCCTCATTTTTCTGGGCTTTAGCCATTGGTGGCATTTCGCCCTAAATCTTTTCATTCCGCAAGTGCAAGCTCGCGTGCGAAATTTAATCAAACGAGGTGTAATGTTTTGTAGGCTGCTGCGTCAGCAAGGGTGAATGAGTATGAAAATAGATCCAATCTGCGGGATGGAAGTCGACGAAAAGACCGCATTAACAGCGGCGCGCGCTGGTAAGACCCATTATTTCTGCTCGGAACATTGCCGCGCCAAGTTTCTGACCCAAGGCTTGCCACTCAAAAATATGGCGCTGGCTCCTGCGGGTGCTGAAGGCGGATGCTGCGGTGGAAATGGCGGCGCAACTTGTTGCGAGCCTCCTTCCGAGCAGAAGGCACCTCGCCATGAGCAGGACCACAAAGCCACCCCTCACTCCTGTTGCCATACCGAGGCGGCTGTCAATCAGGATGAGCATCACCACCAAGAGCATGACCACCAGCACCATCATCAGAAAGCCCATGGAGTTCAAAAGACCAGCACCGCTAAATATTTCTGCCCGATGTGCCCAGGAGTGGAAAGCGACAAGCCCGGAGATTGCCCAAAGTGCGGCATGGCACTGGAGCGAAACCCAGCTTACGTGGAGCATGGAAAAACGATTTACACCTGCCCCATGCATCCTGAAATCCAACAGGATAAACCGGGAAATTGCCCCATCTGCGGCATGACGCTGGAACCGAAAACCATCACCGCAAATATGGACGAGGAAAGCGGGGAATCCAGGGACTTAAGCCGGCGGTTTTGGATCGGAGCGGTTTTGAGCCTGCCGGTGCTGGTCCTCGCCATGGGACATCTCATCCCTGGGTTCCAAGTCGACACTTGGGTTGCGCCTCGAACAAACCAATGGCTCCAGTTCCTCTTGAGCACACCCGTCGTAATGTGGGCCGGCTGGCCATTCTGGGTCCGGGGTTGGAACTCCATTCGCACGCGTCACCTGAACATGTTCACTTTAATCCTGCTCGGGGTGGGCGCAGCCTACCTTTATAGCCTGGTTGCTCTTTTCACCCCACAAGCGTTCCCGGCTTCCTTCCAGGTGCACGGCGCCGTGCCCGTTTATTTCGAGGCCGCCGCCCTCATCACCGTTTTGGTGTTGCTTGGGCAAATGCTGGAAGCAAGAGCCCGCAGCCGGACAGGTTCTGCCATCAAAGCCCTCTTGAATCAAGCCGCCAAAACCGCTCACCGCATCGTCGGGGAACAAGAGGAAGAAGTCCTCGTGGGTGAGGTGAAGAAAGGGGATGTTCTCCGTGTGAGACCAGGCGAAAAAGTGCCCGTGGATGGAACGCTTATCGATGGCCAGAGCAGCGTGGATGAGTCCATGATTACCGGCGAGCCTATCGCGGTCAGCAAAGCACCCGGGGACGCGGTCACAGGTTCCACGATCAATCAAACCGGAGCCTTCCTGATGAGAGCGGAAAAAGTCGGTGCAGAAACCGTCCTTTCCCAAATCGTCCAAATGGTCGCCGACGCCCAACGGAGCCGCGCTCCGATCCAGCGCCTCGCGGACAAGGTATCAGCGTGGTTTGTGCCTGCGGTGGTAGCAGTCGCTCTGCTCACCTTCGCAGGGTGGGCGTGGTTTGGGCCGGAGCCCCGTCTCGCCCATGCCCTCGTCAATGCGGTCGCAGTTCTCATCATTGGTTGTCCCTGCGCCTTGGGCCTGGCGACTCCCATGTCCATCATGGTCGGGGTAGGACGCGGCGCCCATGCCGGCGTCCTCATCAAAAACGCCGAAGCCCTCGAAACCATGGAAAAGGTGGATACCATTGTGGTCGACAAAACGGGCACCTTGACTGAAGGAAAACCCCGGCTCACGCGTGTCGTGCCTGCCACAGGCACTGCGGAAAGCGATGTCCTTGAAATGGCCGCCGCTTTGGAACAGAGCAGTGAACACCCGCTCGCCTCTGCGATCGTGCAGGGCGCCCGCGATCGGGGGCTCCACATCAGCTCAGCCGAAGGTTTTGAGTCCGTCACCGGCGGAGGGATTTTGGGCCGCGTCAAAGGCCGCCAGGTCATGGTTGGTAGTTTGCCGTTTCTGGAACGAAGAAACGTGTCGGCCACAAATAGCCTCAAGGATGTTGCGCGGTCGTTGCAGGACGAAGGCCAGACCGTCATGGGTGTGGCCGTCGACAACACGATCACGGGTTTGTTGGCTGTCGCGGACCCCATCAAACCGACCACTCCACGAGCCATCGAGGAACTTCACCGCCTGGGCCTGAAAATCATTATGCTGACTGGCGACAGCAAAGGTACTGCCGCCGCTGTCGGCAGAAAGCTCGGGCTGGACGATATTCAGGCCGAAGTGGCACCAGAAAGGAAGTACCAGGTAGTCCAGGAACTCAGGCAAAAAGGCCGCATAGTTGCTATGGCTGGTGATGGAATCAACGACGCCCCTGCCCTTGCCGCTGCAAACGTCGGCATCGCCATGGGCACCGGCACCGATGTGGCAATAGAAAGCGCAGGCATTACGCTTCTGAAAGGTGACTTGATGGGCGTCGTGAAAGCCATTCACCTAAGCCGGAATGTCATGAAGAACATCCGCCAAAACCTTTTCTTTGCCTTTATCTACAACGCGCTCGGGGTGCCGATTGCCACAGGGCTATTTTATCCAGTCTTCGGCCTGCTCCTCAGCCCAATCATTGCCAGCGCCGCCATGAGCTTCAGTTCCGTCTCCGTAGTGGCCAACGCATTGCGTTTGCGAAATGCAAAAATATGAGCCGGACCAGCTCGAAAAAGTCTCCTCTGAAATGGCGTTCGAGAATCTGGAAATGTGCCGAAATTGCACAGTTTTCATCTCCGGTGGTGAGCGCCAGCCCATGAAGACTTCAGTAAAAAATCCGTGTTCGCCCGTAATCCGTGGTTAAGCTCCCCCACATCCGATGAACACCAAGGATCATTGCTGGCCATAACGGCGCGGGCAAAACGACTTTCGCCCGGCTTTTCTTCCTCAGGAGCACGTCCGCAATTTCGTCCATGCCAACATCCTCGCCGCGGGCCTATCCCCGCCGCTGAAAAAAAAGACTTTGCCTTTGCGAGCACCCTCAGCGACCTGGGTTATAGGAGCCTCTTCCAGCCCAGACGATGCACTGCCTCTCACATGACACCAGCCAACACCACAGTTCCTTTCGCTTGCGTCATGGTCATTCCGTTTGCGGCTCTGCCACGATAAGATTCTGCGTCATTGCGTTGAACCCAAAACGGGGCGCTTGTCCTCTTTGAGATCTCAAATTTTAAATCTGAGATCCCCGTCAACCGGTCCCTAGCGGAAATGAAATGAACACGTCCTCAAACCAGACGCGACCCTCTTCACACTCGACTCCCAAACCGAATCTCTGTGTCTCGGCGCCTTACCTCTATGTTGAAAAATTTGCTCCCGCTTCAAAGACTATTGCCAAGAGTCCGTTCAAATGTCGAACCAACTCACCCACGCGGACGATCTATTGGAGCCCCAACGGGGCGGCAATTTCTTAGCCTAGGGCACCGCCCTAGGATCCTGTTCCCATCAAACCCAAAGCCCTGAAAGGGCGACATAACCCTTCCCTCCGCGACTTTGGCATTCCGTCATTCTGGTTTCGGCAGTCAATGATGATTTCGCTAGAACGTTTTTTACTATGGGCAAGGCATCGCGTTGCCTCCACCCATTAGGCAGCCGACACATAACCTCGAATCCAAATTCCTGCCTGCTCCGAACACGGAAGAAACAGCAGACAACGCCGAATCACGCCACCCTGTAGCCATTCCTCACTTTCGATCCTTGCGTTGAATAAACACGTCCTCAAACCAGACGCGGCCCCCTTCACACTCGACTCCAAACCGAATCCCCTTGGCACCTTGCGTTAAGGAAAAGACGTTGTTCCTACTTCTTGAGCAATTCGAACTCAAGCTTCCTCATTTCAAGCTCAATTTTGGCTTGTCGCAGTTGATTTGAGTTGGAGGAATAAAAGTGAACCGTCGGTGCTGAACTCTCGGGAATGTTGCTACTGGGTGCTTCTCGTACCGCCTCCGAGAGTTGCTGAACCTTCTTTGCCGCTCGCTGCAATTGGATTTCAGCTAACCGTTTCTTATCTTGGGAAAGCTCGGCCTTGAGGAGTTCAATCTCCTCCCCGACACTTTCCAACGAGGGGCGCGGTTCAAGTCCCGACTCGACCAATGTCTCCATTCGCGAGTACATCCCCTCCATCCGCTCCAGTTGTTCTCTGATTTGGTCCGCGCGCAAGGTGTTGATTTCGGCTTTGATCGACGGTGCGGACAACGCTGCTCTTAAATTCTCTAAAGCCGAGTCCGTCTCAGGTCCCAACGTCTGTAGTTCCTGAATACGTGTCACTCTGTAGGCAGCTTGCGTCACTTTCTGTTGCAGTTGTCCTAGCCTTGCGGAGGCGGGTTCTGGTTCGCTTGTCGCAGCTCGTTTCGGGCTGGTCGCTTCCGCAGCTTTTGTCTCCTTGATGTCCTGATGTTTTTGGGTATGAACCCCTACGTACCGCATTTCGCGAAAACCAGATTCGCCACGAAGTCTGTCCACTCCGGCCTGGGCTTCGTTTAACTGGCGCAGAGTTAAAGTGTCCGTGTTTACAGCCAGTTCGAGGATCCTCTGGTTTCTGTTCTGTACTCTCGACAGCAACAGGGGCAGTTCTTCCCAAGTCGTTTCTTTCCCTTCGAAAGTTATGCTGTTCGTCCCCACCACGACTTGGACAGCGGATTGGTGGAGCTCTGCGGGTCTCTGCGGAAGCGGCATCTCGGATGTTGCCAGTTTTTGATCTGGTCCCTTTGTATCCGCTAGTGCCAAGGGCAAAACAACTCCCAGGAAAATAACAGAAACAACACCAATAACCCATCCGCGTAGCGCCTGCCGGTTCCGCTCGGGGTCTAAGATGAGCTGTAATCTGGCCTCAATTTGTCTGACACGAGCCATGCCCACCGCAGCATTCGACTCCGCCCAGGGACTGGGTGATGTCGAAATAAGTCGAAAGATGTTCTCAACATAATCAACTGGGTTCGTTCCTTGTTCGAGCACGAGGTCGTCGCTCGCGTTTTCCTGCTCGGCAATGAGGCGTGCCAATGCAAGCCACACTAAAGGATTAAACCAGTATAGAGCTCGAATGCAGTGTCCGAAAAGACGGGTTTGAAAATCCAGCCGCCGAACGTGGGCGAGCTCGTGGAGGAGCACTTGACGGAGTTGTTGATGCGGCCACGCCTCGGTTCCGGACGGTAGCAAAATTGTTGGACTCAGCCCCCATGTCATTGGGATCCTGCGGGATGGATGCTCGAGCAACTGAATGTTCCTTTTTATGCCGAGTTGGTCTTTTAATTGTTCCAGCAACACGAGAGTTTCCGGCTTATTTACGCGGGATGCCCTGCGGGAAAGCCTAAGAAGGCTCATGCATCCCAATGTCAGAGGTAGCAGCGCAACGACTGCCCCTGCTGCCCAGATGACCACAACCCATCGTTGGATTTGAAAGGGATCTTTCTGACCGCTAGGCAAAATCATTTTAGAAAGCTTAGGTGAATTACCAGAAATCGAATGGATCGGGGGCACCAAAGGCTCCTCCAAACGCAAAATAGGGGCAGGCCCAACCCTCGGCTCGTTTTGGGCGGCGCTTTGCACGGACATCCTTGGGATTGGACTCGGCACAATACTTACCTTTGGCATTACACGATTGAGAACCGGCATCGCGAGGAGGCTAATGAAGGCCAGAAGTAAGACGAGGTGCCGAGTGGCCCCGTTGACCCGACGCAACAGCAGCAGACTGACAAGCACTAGTCCGATTAGGAAAAAACTACGCAGCCCGGCATCCACGATTGCCGAGCTGATGAATACCCATAATCCGTTCATTTTTGTTTTCCCTTTCGTTTTGCTGCATTGATCATGGCTGATAATCGCTCCAGGTCGCTCGTTGATAATCCTGATCCAGGGTCGGCAAGGTGCGCCGCCACAGCCTTCTCCAGAGAGCCATCGAAAAAGGTCCGCAGCACCCGCTGAAATGCAGACTGACCAACCCGCTCGCGCGGCCGGCTTGGAACGTAAACAAACTCCCTTCCCTTCTTGGAGTGGCTCAGATGGCCTTTCTCCTCAAGGATGCGTAAAAGAGTGCGCACGGTCGCGCGGTTGGGTTCATCGGGCATTTGTTCAAGGACCTCCGTAGCAGTAGCTGTCCCTCGGCTATAGACGATGTCCATGATTTCCCGCTCCCGGCGGCTGAGCTGAATTGGATCCTTCATTAGGTTAATTCTTTAACCTTTCCTGCAGGAAGATCAAGCCTTAAAGGTTAATCTTTTCTCCGAACGTGCAACCAAGAATATTACCGCACTCACTTCCGACCTTCCTCTCCCACCATCATTATTACCCGGGTAAATTTCTTGACGGGAGCATTTTACCCGGGTAAAACGTTTCTATGTTAAAAAGAAAGATCACGGTTTGCGAGTGGAACCAAGCCACACTATCAACGGCGTTTGATGGCGACCGGCGGTTGGCGACAGGTTCCTTGGCCGAGGTGGTAGCCAAAGCAAAGACCGTCTTGGATCGCCAGGGCAGCCGCGCAACGCTCTTGATATTGGACTCGATCACTGCCCATCAAATCGAGGTGGACTTTCGCGGATCGTTACGCGCCGTGCTGGCCCGGCTGCCGAAGCCCGACACTTCCTTGCTCCGGAAAGAAGGCGCGGAAGCGATTGACGAAGCCGCAAGAGGACCTGGCAGGCCGCGCTTGGGCGTCGTTTCCCGAGAAGTGACATTGCTGCCACGCCACTGGGAATGGCTGGGAGAACAGCCGGGCGGTGCCTCTGTAGCCTTACGGAAGCTGGTAGAAGCAGCTCGCCGCACCGGCGCGGACGCAAGCCGTAAGCGGCGCGCCCAGGAGGCCGCCTATCGATTTATCACCACCATGGCAGGCAACCGGCCTGGCTACGAAGAGGCCACACGCGCACTGTTCGCTGGAGATTTTGAGGCCTTCCGTCTCCAAATGGCGGGCTGGCCGATCGATATTCGCAACTTCGCGCTCGATCTAGGCCGCGTAGCAATGCAGGGCACCACCCTGCCTGCCGACCTCGCTAACTAGGGTGTATTCGTTAATTCGGTTTTGGTCATTCTTTATCCAGGATACGCTGGGCGCGACGTCCCGTGAATTTCGCCCCGCTGGGGAGCAGGCGAAACGAATGCACCTTGCGTCCAGGCCATAGGCGCAGTGCTTTGGGCAAAGCACGAGTCAACACCCCTTTGCGTTCTTTCCCACCTTTGCGTTGAATGATCACGTCCTCAAACCGCATGCAATCCCCTCTGCACCGCGCTCCCAAATCGGACCTCTATGTCTTCGTTCCTTACCTCTGCGTTATCATAAAGAGCGAGCGAATCCCTCACCAGGCCATGTCATACTCGGCCATGCCATTGGGACCGTAATGAACCACTCGGTTTGATTCAGCCATGAAGCCCCTTTCACCACGGATAAGATTTCCCCTGAGTCAAACCCAGACTTAAGGCACTCCTGAAAGATCTTTGCCAGGGCTGCATCTCGCTCCTCGGTGGGTTTGGTGCGGTCGCTGGCAGCACGGTGCAGCGGCCTCAACTGCTCCGCCAACCCTGGAAGAGTAGATACTTCTTACGGCTGTTGGGCCATGGCGCCCACAATCCTCACGCAGTAAACCGTCACCAGCGACATCGCTCGCTTCATGCGCTTCGCACCAGCACCATTTAGGCCAAGCAGAGTTTCTCCGACGCGCTTGGTAGTCGATGATCGCTTCCATACCATTCCTCGGCACATATTTCACACTGCCGTGCAAGGATTGACCCGCAGGGCGAAATCCGTTAGCCTTCGCGCATGCCATGGCTGTCAAAGAGCGCGCTAACCTCGATACGTCGAACCATGGCCTACCCTCTTGATCCACGGCTAGACAACCGAACCAAAAAATTGTTTCTATTCCGCCGCAGCCCAGGTGTGATGCCGTTTGTGCTCTCGGGGCTCTTGCTTGTATGGGTTGGTTGCGCCGAGGCTCTTATTATCACTAATCAACCTCAAAGCCAAAGTGCCGTGGAGGGAGTGCCGGTGACGCTGGCGGTAGGAGTTGATGGCGCGGGTCCTTTTACATACCAGTGGAGCAAAGGGGGAGTTCCGATCCCCGGCGCCACTCGCCAGAGCTATGTCTTGGAAAATCCATTGTTCGCCGATTCCGGTTATTACTCGGTGGCCGTCATGAGCGGAAGTCAAACGGAAATCAGCAGCAATGCGACCGTGGGGATCGCATTTCAACCGCAGTCGTGGGTCACCTTGAGTGATCTTTGGCGTTACGTCCAGACAAGACCCGCCGGGTTCGGGAACGTGTGGGCATGGACCAATTACGATGACTCCGCCTGGTCGATAGGCATGGCCGCGTTCGGCGTGGATGGC
>JAQGOV010000508.1 GCA_028293425.1 Verrucomicrobiales bacterium | reverse complement strand
AACAACTTCTCACCCTGGTTCAGGACAATTCAATGCCCGCTTACTTCTGTCACCAGCACAACCTTGCCGTGCAGGTGGCCGCCTTGGCTCATCTGCTGAGCTTCCCTGGCCTGGCTCAAGGGCATGACTTTCTCCACGTTCACCTTCACCTGTCCGTTCGCGACCAGGTCGGCGATGCGGGCAAGCTGATCCCCCCTGCGATGGTCGCACCGTACAAACATCGCGCGGGCACCAAAGTCTTTCGCACGCTGTTCGTCCGGAGGCTGAACAATGGAAAGCAGAATTCCACCCCTTTTGAGCACCCGCCAGGAGCGCTCCTGGGTTTGACCACCCTGCGTATCCAAAATCACATCCACATCACTCACGACATCTTCAAAATGAACCGAACGGTAATCGATCACCTCGTCAGCTCCAAGTTCCCGGAGATAATGGTGATTTTGGACAGATGCCGTCCCGATAATATGCGCCCCTTTGTACGCCGCAAACTGCACCGCAAAACTTCCCACACCACCGGCAGCCCCATGGATGAGCACGGTCTGATCAGCCTGGAGATGCGCATGGTCCACTAGCGCCTGCCACGCCGTCAGTGAGGCGATTGGCAGCGCCGCGGCATGCACGTGATCGAGTGACAGAGGTTTCCGGGCGATTTGCGAGACAGTGGCCAAAGCATATTCCGCGTAGCTACCGCTCTCGTCGGCCACGGTCCCGAACACAGCATCGTCCGTTCGAAAATCCCGGACCGATGATCCAGTGAGTTCCACTACTCCTGAGAAATCACTTCCGATGAATTGCGGCAACGGTCCCATTCCCATATGGCCCTCGCGGATTTTCCAATCCACTGGGTTGATCCCAACCGCATGAACGCGCACTAATACTTCATCCGGTTGGGGTTTCGGGATCTGCACCTCTTCCAATTGAAGAACCTCCGGACCTCCGAAAGAGTGAATGCGCACCGCCTTCATAGTGGTTCGCATGGTCGTGATAGTAGCCATAAGTTTTCTCCTTTACCCTTATGAACGCTATCATAGCGCTGCACGGATGCAATCGGCGCCTGTTGATTATTGCTCCATCTTCCGGCACCGCGACATCCCCGACAGCTTGCGTAAAATTCTGACCAACCAAAAGGAAGCGCTGAACCTAATCTTTCCCGGCTTCGTGGATCAGGATAAAGTTGAGCGGTGAGCATCGGCACGTGACTTGAGTGCTCGCTCACCCAACCAAGGCTGAGGCTTGGAATGTGTCACTTTCAAACCGAAAGGCTCGATGGCATGTTGCTGAATGTGGGAAATCGCCTCATCGACCGAATCAGTCGCGAACACCAACTTGACGTCCTCGGGGCTAATGGTCCCTAAGGAACTCATTTTCCTGATGAACTCGATCACTTCCTTCCAGTACTCCGTTCCCATGATGACAACAGGAAAACCTTTTATTTTTCCCGTTTGAATAAGCGTGAAAGCTTCAAACAATTCGTCCATCGTGCCAGCCCCTCCGGGGAGCACGACGAAAGCATAGGAATACTTCACCAGGAGATTTTTACGAACGAAGAAGTAGCGCAAGGTCACACAGCGATCTAAATAGACATTCGGCTGCTGCTCCGAAGGAAGTTCGATATTGCAGCCGACCGAGGATCCACCAGCCTCCTTTGCACCACGGTTGGCCGCTTCCATGATGCCGGGGCCGCCACCTGTCATGACTGTAAAGCCCAGCCTTGCCAGTGCTCCCCCCATGTTTCGTGCAAGCTGGTAATAGGGGCTGTCCTCCGGCGTGCGCGCTGACCCAAAGACAGTGACGCAAGGGCCAACAAAATAGAGCGCCCGGTTCCCCCGAAGGAAATCCCGCATAATGCGAAATAAATCCAGGAGCTCACCGATTCGCGAGCGCGGTCCTTCCAAATGAATCCGGTCTTGCTCGCCCGGACTGGCCATGGCTTGAATCTCCGGGGAAGGTCTTGAGGGTTTCTTGGACTCCAAGTCATCGAGGTTATGAGGTTTCATTCAGGCTAACCAACAGGACTTTACGTTCAAAAGTTCTGAAAGCAGCTTAGCCTTGACCGTTCGCCTGCACAACCGGTTTAAAACTCCCGTTAGGGAAAGCTGTTCAATGAGCGGGCACGACCTCCCTCAACACTTCTTTCGCACGCTTGTCCTCTCGCAAGCCTTTGTAGGCGGGATGACGCAGATGTCCACCCGCCGTCCATTCGGTGAAGTGCACCTGCACCACAAGCTCCGGTTTAACCCAATTGCATTGTTTCATCTCCGATGCAGTCAAGCCCTGTCCCCATCGGCCAGTTCGGGCTTCGGGCACGTTTGCAAATGGACACTCATTCACGATTAGACTTTCCATTCGCCTGGATAAATCCTGCAGTTCCTTGGAGGAATAGCCGGTGCCCACTCGCGAGGCATACCATAGTCTGCCGCCTTGATAGTAGCCGACGAGGAGGGCACCGAAATGTTTCCGATTTCCTTCAGGGCTGGTGAACCCGCCGACAACAAACTCCTGGCCTTGGAGATTTTTGTATTTCACCCAGGCTCCTGTACGCAATCCGGATTCATATCTGGAAGGCAGTTGCTTGGCGACCAAGCCCTCCAGGCAGTTGTCCCGAACTTCCTTCACGAGAAGTTCGGGGTTTGTCTGGGTCGAGAACGAAATGCGCAAGGAGGAGGACTCCGGCAGAACTTCCTCCAGCAATCTCCGCCGCTCCTGCAAGTTAAGCCCGCGCAAATCCCTGCGCTCCAGATTCAGGACGTCGAAGGCATAAAAAACCAAATTGCGGTGAGGGGGACGAGATTGCGCCGCCTTTTGTAACGCTTCAAACGAGGGAGCTCCATCTTCATTGAATGCCACAATTTCACCATCAAGCACGATGTCATCCACCAGGATATGAGCGAACTCCTCAAGCAATTCCGGGAAACGCAGAGAAAGATCCTTCTTGCTTCTTGATACAAGACTTACTGTTTCGCCGCGCTTGATTGCCAGAGCACGGAAACCGTCCAGTTTCACTTCGTAAGTCCAATTATTTCCCCGGGGCAGGCGGTCTACCAACTTACAACTCATCGGCGGAATAAATGAAGGCAACGCGCGTGGACATCCAGCAATCAGGGCGCGCTGCCCCGAACTTATCTTTGAACCAACGACTCTCCTTTGTCTGTCTGCCATCTTACTCCTGCGCAACATAAAGAAATGCCCAAGAGGTGTGCGTGCCATGTGCCAGTGGACGATTTCATCCGCTTGCAGCTCCCCTTGAGCTAAAGTGACATGGCAGCCGGACCACCCTATTTTCACCACGTCCTTCTGCCATGGAGCACCATTCACCTTCTCACATGACTTAGCAAAACCGACTTATTCACTGGCCTGAGGCCGTAAGTCCTTGAGGAAACGGAGCGTGGACCGCAAGACGCCAGAAGTGTGAGCATGTTTTGTATCTACATGCGCTGGACGCCGTCCATCAATCTGTTGGTTTGAACGTTAAAACCGATCTTCAGCTTAGTAGGCCAGCACCAGCGCGGACGCATTCAGAACGGTTTCAGGATTGAAAGCCGCATTTTGTTGGGCCGGAGTAGCCCATTTCACGCCCGCCCGTGCCTCGGGCAATGTTTGCAGAATGCGTTTGAGGGCAGCGAAGGTTGATGCCTGGAACCGTGGTTTATTCAGATTGGAGGGGAATTGTTGGAAAGTTGCAAGCCCAACGGCTGAGCCCGCGGGGTCAACAAGGCATCCGCCTGCATTTTCAGCGGAACGATCCAGTTGAACGTTGAACGTGTTGGTCAGGTCGGCTGGTTTTCCGACGATCTTGGCAGGTTGAAGAGAAATTCGCACAGCTTTCCAATCTTCGTTGTTGAACTGTGGCACCGATACCGTCAATGCGGGATTAGGCTGTGCAGCGACCGACAGGCAAGTAAAACTCCCAGCCACTTTTAACAAAGCCAAATCGGCTGAGATATCCGCTTTGACCAGGCGCGCGGGAAAGAGCCCGGTTCTTGTTTTAACCATGACCTTTTTCGCATCTTTGATGACATGAAGCGGCGCGAGGAAATAGCCATTGGTTGTAACAAAGAACCCGGCTTCCAGCGACCTGGGAGCGGGACTGTCATCCTGTGGCTTGCGGCCTGCCAGGGAGCTATCGACTGGGCGGAAAGACCCCGCGCGATACTCGGCGTCGACGAGATCCCGAAGCGGCAAAGTTTTTGCAAGTTTTAGCTTCGCATCGTTTGCCTGCACATCTCCGTGAGCTGCAGCCAAGGCCAGCCATTTATAGGCTTCCAGTTGATCCCGCTCCACTCCCTGGCCATTGAGATACAAATTTCCAAGGGCAGCCTGCGCTGAAACATAGCCCTGGTTGGCTGATTTCCGGTACCAGTTCGCTGCCTGTTCCAGGTTTTTGGGAGCGCCTTTACCCTGTTCGTAACAGGAGCCCAGCATGTACTGGCCAACCGAGTTTCCGGCAAGGGCCGCTCGTTGGTACCAGCGAGCTGCTTCGTCAGCGTTCCTGGGCACACCGTAAAGCCCTTCCGCAAAAACATTCCCTAACCCGACCTGGGCGTTGACGTCGC
>JAQGOV010000688.1 GCA_028293425.1 Verrucomicrobiales bacterium | reverse complement strand
ATACTTTCCCTCTTGCAGTGTCTCTTGCTTGAAGTTTTCTCTTGCCATCGCAACGACAGGTTCTCACGTTCCATGTAAATGCCTGTTGTCAGTCTCGCGCTGTCTATACGCCGGATGCCGCAGCAACAGTAATCAGGTGACCTTGCTGCTTGTCCCAGAGACGATACTGGACCCTGGTTTTGACACCGTCTAACCCTTTCGACGCCTCGGATGACAGTTCCGGGTAGAGCAGTTTGTTACCTCTCTGCACCCCCGCAGACCCGTGCTAGCAGCTTTCCTGCACACGGTTCCTCCATTTACGGTTTCGATAATCCATAGCGTTTATAGATTCTTGGTTTTTCAAGTGGTATCCATTCATTCGTTAGCTTAGTGATTTTCTCCCACGTCCATACTTCTTTTCCGCCGCGACGATTTAGCCACTTATATAGCTTCCGTCTCGTTTGATCGTAGAATGAACCTATACTCCTTCCATTAAATGTAATTCCGTAGTAACCATAGTGTCCTCTTAGCTTGGCGTTCAATTCCTTTATCAATACTACTATTGAAGATTGGTGTCTGTTTTCTTTTATCCAGGTTCCCATTCGCTTCAGCGCAGCACTTTGCTTTTTACTGCTGGTTTTACGTTTGAGTATGCGCTTGCCCTTCTTGCTTTTGCTTATGTAGTGGGTAAACCCTAAGAAGTCGAATGTCTTCTTTTCGTGTTTATTTGTACCTACGTTAGCATCGAGCTCTATTAATCTGGTTTTATCCGGATGAAGGGTTAGCCCATATTTATTTAGTCGTTTCGGCAGTACTTCCATCATTCGTTGCGCATCTTCCTTGTGAGTAAACCCAAGCAGAAAATCATCGGCAAACCTTGTGATAAAACTTCTACCTTTTAACAATGGTTGGATTTGTTTAATAAACCATTCATCAAGCACATAGTGCAAATAAACATTACTAATTAAAGGTGATATCGAACTACCTTGCGGAGTACCATCTTCTGGATACTCTATTTGCCCTTTATCCATAACGCCTGCTTTCAACCATTTGTCAATCATTCTTCTAATTACGCCATCTTTTATCCTTTGGTCCAGAAAATTCCGTAAACATTGGTGATTTATGCTTCCAAAATAATTCTGCATGTCTGCATCTATTATATAGCGCATCCCTCCAACGCTTACTTCTCTTGACACCGTTTCCAGTGCTTGATGTTGCGATTTGCCTGGCCTGAACCCATACGATGTTGTATAAAATATTTGTTCATATACCGGTGTTAATACTCGTGTCACTGCCGTTCCCATTAGCTTGTCCTCAATCGTTGGCAGACCAAGGGGTCTAAGTTTTCCATCTCCTTTAGGTATGTACACCCTTCGGATGTTTGGCGCCCTGTAGGTTCCGTTTTTAAACATTTGCAGTAACTCTGGTATTCTATTCTCCTTTCCTTCGTTATAATCCTTCCATGTTTGTTGATCTACTCCACTGGCACTTTTCTTATTGAGCACCTTGAAGCTCTCGTACAAAAATCGTTCATCTATAAACTCATGCAAGTTCGTCAAGGCTACATTCGGATATTTTCTGGCCCGTGCCTCTATCTGCATTTCTACTGTTGACATTTCTTTCATGCCACTGGTGCTTTAAATGTTTCTAAAATGCAGTTCCGTAAACAGGCATTTCCCTTCCCTACTAGATGGCTTTCGCGGAGGCGATTTCCCACCGTTCTATCGGTACTATGAAAATGCTAAGACTGCCTTCGTCCTTCTCTTCATCTTCGATTTCTCTCGATTCGGATACCATTACGATATCGCCTTTTCTTAACGCCTGCCAGGGTGGCAATACAGACCCTGGTGACTTGGTCTGTTTTGGTTCGGTCATCCCTCAACCGAGTTTCGTATGGAGACGTTAGGCTCTCCTGTGTTCCCGTACAACCCCTGTCTGCTTCTGATATGTTCTCAGGCCCCGGTCGAATCGCCCTGACTCGTCATTGTCGCCAGTTTGATATTGCCCCAGCCAAGTGAAAAACTAAGGCTTCAACGTTTACGAACTTTTCGAGACTCTATCACATACCTTTAGCAGTTGCTGTCTACGCTTCGTGCTGATATTTCTATCAACTACGCAAGACTCGCTTCCGTTGGTTGACTAGACCTTGTCGAACAGGATTGTTTACCTGTCGGGTTGTTTTGAGACGTTTCATTTTTCAAATCCCCGCCTCACGAGCTTTGCACAGCGCCATCACTTGCGTTCGTCTTCTTACAACTCACCTGACACCTTTAACGATGCCTTTTCTCCTAACGCTCCCCACCGCGGCTACTTAACCGCAGCAGCTTAGAAGTAGTTTGAAACCAACGCCTGCACGTCGATTTCGAAGGGCCCACCTTCATCATTTACAAAGCATCAACTTTCAATAAATAAAGAACTGATCGTTGTTCGTGACACCTAGTATCCCGGGTTTTGCGTTAAGAAAGGATCATTTTGAATGTCAGTAGCGGGTACAGGTAACAGCGCTGCGGTAGGCACCCATCCGGTTTTTACGGTACTCAATACTGAATTTATTGTTCCGGAACGTATT
>JAQGOV010000409.1 GCA_028293425.1 Verrucomicrobiales bacterium | reverse complement strand
GACAAGATCCTGAAACCGCCGAAAAGAATTTTGAGAGCGGGGGAGAAGCGCGGCGAGGGTTCCAGCCCGGCAGAAAGGCCAATTCAAGATCCGGACTGGATCCCCCGGCGCAATAGTTTTGGATTCATCAACCAGGGTTCAACCAAAGGATCCCAAAACTACCAGACAAGTTACCCGGCCTAGAAAAAAAGCAACCCCGGCCATCTGTCCAGCGCGTCAGGAAAGCACCGAGCTTCAGCAATTCACCCCCGTTGCGGGACTGATGTTGCGAAGTTACTTAGGGATTGCCGAGATCTTGAGGATATGGACGCACCGGAACCAATTGAAAATCATGCGATTATTGGGAACCTGAATACAATTGCACTCGTGGCCTTGAATGGAGCCATTGATTTCATGTGCTTCCCCCGCTTCGATTCACCGTCAATTTTCGCCTCACTGCTCGACCGCGAAAACGGTGGGGAGTTTCGAATTTCGCCCGAACTCAATGGCGCGCGCCGCAAGCAGCTTTATTTGCCTGATTCCAATATTTTGCTGACACGTTTTTTGGCAGAAGACGGCGTGGTGGAGATTTCGGACTTCATGCCGGTGGGCGAAGTGGCGCCCATCCACAATCTCGTTCGCCGGGTCAAGAGCGTGCGCGGAGAGGTTCGGATCCGCATGACCTGTGCGCCAAGATTCAATTATGCCCGATCCAGCCATCACTGTGAACAAAGAGGCAACCAGGTCTGCTTCAGTTCCGATGGTGAGGACAACACAAGACTTCGGCTTTGCAGCTCCATTCCGCTGAAATTGGAAAATGGAGAGGCGGTGGCGTCCTTTTCTTTAAAGCCCGATCATTCAGCGTATTTTGTTCTGGAAAATGCGCGAGAAGAAACGCCGTGCCTGGAGGAGCGCTACGTGCCTGAGACATTTAAGAATACGCTCAACTATTGGCGGAATTGGATGAGCCACAGCCGCTATCAGGGCCGCTGGCGACAGATAGTAAATCGATCGGCGCTGACGCTCAAACTGCTTGTCTCGCACCAATATGGTTCGCTTGTGGCAGCGCCCACGTTCGGGCTGCCGGAACTCATCGGGGGGGAGCGGAATTGGGACTATCGCTACACGTGGATCCGGGATGCATCGTTTACGATTTATGCGCTGCTTCGCCTCGGATACACGGAGGAAGCAACCGCGTTTAATCGGTGGATCGAACACCGGTGCGCGGAACTGAACCCGGACGGCTCCCTGCAGGTCATGTACGGCATCGACGGAAAACATAACCTGGATGAACAAATTCTGCCCGAGCTGCGCGGGTATCTCAATTCGGGGCCGGTGCGGATTGGCAACGGAGCTTACAAGCAATTGCAACTCGATATCCATGGCGAGTTGATGGATTCAGTTTATCTCTACAATAAATGGAGCGACCCGATTAGCCATGATCTGTGGCATAACCTGGTGCGCCTGATTAATTGGGTTTGCGCGAACTGGGAGAGGCCGGACGAAGGCATTTGGGAAGTGCGAGGCGGGATGAAAGAATTCCTTTATTCGAGAGTCATGTGCTGGGTGGCGATTGACCGAGGGGTCCGCCTATCCTTGAAGCGATCATTTCCGGCCCCGCTAGGAAAATGGATTCAGGTCCGCGACCGGATCTACCAGGACGTGTTTGACCATTTCTGGGATACAAAAAAGCAGGCCTTCGTGCAATTCAAAGGCTCCAGCACGCTTGACGCGTCCTGCCTTCTCATGCCGCTGGTCAAGTTCATTGCGCCGAAGGATCCCCGATGGCTCTCGACCCTGCGCCATGTCTACAAAGAATTGGTGGAAGATTCCCTGGTGCATCGTTACCGAATCGGTGAAGCGGCACCGGACGGCTTGCCAGGGAAGGAAGGCACCTTCAGCGTTTGCACCTTTTGGCTCGCTGAATGCCTGGCCAAGGCAGGTGATCCCCTGCGCGCCCGTTTCATTTTCGAAAAGATGCTGGGCTATGCAAATCATGTGGGGCTCTATTCAGAGGAACTTGGGGCGCAAGGGGAGCATTTGGGAAATTTTCCCCAGGCTTTTACACACTTGGGTCTGATCAGCGCTGCCCATGCGCTGGACAAAGCCCTTGAAGGAGAAAAGGTTTAGATAAACTTGTCCTGCAACGAGCGCACTTCCTTTTGGAGCAGCGCGGAAACCTTATATTTTGAGAAGTAAACAGCAGGCAGCTTTACGCCCAGCCGCCTGGCAACGTCGTCTGCAGGCAAGCCCTTGATAACGTGCAGGTGAAACATCTGGAATTGGAGCGCGTCCACCTGATTCCGGACTTTTTGCAAGGCGGCTTCCAGGACGTGACGTTCCCATTCCTGGTTCCATACTTCCTCGAACTTCGAATCGGGAGTTTGGACATGGCGCTCGAGTTCCGCCTCGCTCAGGGATTGCTCACGTGGAAAGCGCTGGCCGCCTTTCTCATACTGCTTCTTCCTGAAGGCATCAGTAATGCGCCATTCCGTGAGCCGCATGAGCCAGCCCTTAAAAGAACCGGCAACCGGGTCATAAGCAAAATGCGGCATCTTTTGGGCCACGGAAATGATCGTCTCTTGCACAACATCCTGCGCTTCCGCGTCGCTTAAGCCTGCCTTGCGCGCCACGCCGTAAATGAGCTTCCAATAGGTATAAAAAAAATCCTTCCAACTGGCACTATCGTCCCAGTTCTTCAAACGCTCCAACAGACTGGCGCGCGTCGGAATCAATTCCGCAGGTGAGGTGGACATGTTGAGCGGCTTAAGATTACTGCGTTTTGGTTGTTTTTACCAGATGGATTCATTTGGAAATCGAACAGGTCTTGTTCTGCAAATCCATAAGGTCAGCAACGAGTTCAGTTGCGGATTGATAACGGTGCCGAACGTTCATATCGCATGCTTTGAGGATGATTCGATTCAAGAGCATAAATCCTGCTTCGTCCGGCGCTTCCACCAGGGTCGTGGGCAGCTCGGGAAAGCGTTCCATGGGAAGGCCCACGCCAATTTCATAAAGCAACTTCCCGAAACTGAAAATGTCACCCGCAGGACTGCCGGGCCCTTCCGGCGGGATTCGCCCGGGAGTGCCAACGTAGGTGATGGAACTCCCCGGCGATTCAATGTCCGTGACCAAGCCGACGTCAGCCAGCTTGGGAACACCATTCACAAAGAGGATGTTGGCCGGCTTGATGTCCCGGTGAATGAGTTGGTGTTGGTGCAGGAATTCCAAAGCCTGAGCGAGAGGGATGGCAATCTGCAGACCCTCGGCCAGTGAGAATTTACGACGGTTTTGCAAATCGTGGGCCAAGGTTCGCGCTCTATAAGAAGCTGGATCGACGACGTTGGGTTGGGCAACATCGTCGGCCAGTTCCATGACGTAGTAGATGTATTCGGGAACCGCGTGCTTTCCCACATGGAGGACGTGGACAAAATTGGGATGTCCCCTCGAGATAGGTGTAAACTTTTTCAAGCCATTGAACTCGCGTTCCAGCGGACGACTGTCCTTGAAATTCAGCCGATAAAGGATCTTCACCGCGTTATAGGAGCCCAGGACGTTCCGGGCCAGCCATACTTCCCCGTAGCCACCTTTGCCAATGCAACGGATCAGTTCGTGATCAGGAATAGCCGGGCCGTCAGGCGTTGCCTGTTGGTTTCCGGCGGCCGACAGCGCCTCACGCACAGGAGAATCGGGAGCCATTGTTTCGCGCAATTTCCGGAAAGCTGGCTGTTCTTCGGTGCTCTCCTCGGCTTTCATGTTCCCCCGGCTCAGGATAGCGACCATTTGTTCGAGGGAGCGTTTCTCCTGCTGCAGGAAACAAGTGTGAATGAGGACAGCCCACCCCACGGCAAGGGGGATCTGCGCGCCACACACGATTATCCAGGGGAAAAATATCGAGGTCTGCCATTGGGTCAGGATGCAGAGAACGGCAATGGCAATCGCGCCAAGGACGCCAGCAGCAACCGCCCATATTGGTCGAAGAAATGGCAGACCTGCGCCGAAGAGCAAACCGGCAGCGAGTATAAGCCCTGTCTCGATAACGGGAGACAATCGTTTAAGCCAATCCCCGCGCGTTAGGTTGAGGAAGGCGGTGGCGTTGACCTCAACGCCTGGGGAGCGCCGCCCGGTCCATCGGGTGTAGGGTGTGGCGAAATCGTCGGTGCCCTTCCCGCCGGTGAAGCCCACATCATATCTTGCCCCGACAAAGATCACTTTGTTCGATAGGACCGCGCTTAGTTTGGAGCCTTCCTCAAGTGCTTCGTAATAACTCACATTTTCAATGGTGCCGGGCGGACCATAATAATTCAGCCAACGTTCCGCAAACGGCTCAGGCAGAGCACGGGCGGACAACAACTCGGCAACTCGCCAGGAAAGGCTCGGCTCATTATAAAGCCGGTTCGAGTAGTGACGCCGGATGGTTTTATCGCTTTCGGCTTCTTCCACTGCTCCCATGCGTGTGACGCTTCGCAGTTCCTGGAAAGGAGGGCTGAGCTTCCTGCCAATGATCTCACCTTGATGAACTACCGCGGCCATCCTGGCGGACGCCACTACTTTACCATTGGCCTTGGCAGCCGAAACGAGGGCCTGGTCTGCCTCAGGAGTGGTCCTGTCCGAGAAAAGCACGTCGAAGGCGATCGCCTTGGCATGCATGTCCCCTAAGCGCTTAATCAGGCGGGCGTGCAACGAGCGGTCCCAACGATCATAATAGCCAGCATGTAGTTTTTCATGGGTGTCATCATCCATGTAAACAATCACCACGCCATCAGGCTTCTGGACTCCACGAAACAGAAAGCCGAGGTCGTAGGAGAGGTTCACCAATGAATCAAACTGCGGAAACCAAAGAAACATGAAGCCTGCAATAATAGCCACCAGAGCGCCGACAAGCGCGCCACGCCATTTTGCGAAGATGGAGGGGAGTTGCTTCACTGTTATGGTGTCATCTTCTCAAAAGTTCAATCTCAACGCGAGCATGAACGTGCGCTCGCGAGGCAGCTCGGGTGCCAGATTAAGCGGGTTGATCCGATAATCCTGGTCGGTAATGTTTAGAATTCCTAGCGTGACTTCCGCGCGACGATGCCAGAGCCGATAACCCGCAAAAGCGTTCAGTTGCCAGAAATCGTCCCCGGGCAACGCTTGGGAGTAACCCCGGTTGCTCTGATGAAGCCAAAGAGCCTGCCCTTCCCCAAAGAATCCTGAAGCGTGATTGTAGCTGGCAAACAGGTTTACCCGGTGGAGAAGCGCCTCTGGAGCGCTGTTCTGCCGAAAGCCCCCGGAAACAGTCGCGTTTGCTGGCACATCTAAGAAAACGCTCCGTAATTGCGCTTCGCTCAAGCGGTATTGGGCGCCAAAGGCCCATTCCCTTCCCACGAGCTGATTGGCTGAGAGGGAAATGGAGCGTTCCCGGAAATCGAGCTTCTCGCTGGTGGAACCTGAAGTCACAGTGAAGGCGGCAAAATCGTAAGCTCCCAGTTGTCTGCGAACACGAGAGTTGAGCCATTCTCCAGAAACCGTTAACCAGGTGTTGGTGAGGACACGCTCCTGCCAGGCAAGGCCCCAGGTTTCGAAGTCCGCGGCCGAGTTGGCACCGGCGACGCTTTCAGGAATCAGGCTGCGGAATGCCTGGTTGAAGCCCGCCACTTGGGTTGGCTCCAGGCGAAAGCTTTGGTCAAAGGAGACCCCGCCCAATGAGCGGGAATAGCCAGCCCGCACGGCGGTTTGCTCTCTCGGGGTCCAGACGATCCCACCCTTTGGAGAGATTTGGTCGGTGTGACTTTCACTGACGGTAAGCGGAGCAAAGCGAAAATCGCTCGGGTAACGCAGGTGATCGTAGCTTAGGCCAGCGACGAAAAGAATGGGGGAAAAGGGACGCCATTGGTGGTAGGCGTAAAGGCTGTAGCGCTGCATCGACGAACGTGTGTCCACATTCGTGGAAGGAAAGAGAAATGGAAACGGGAACGTGGCATTGGTATGGAGATTATCCACTTGGAAAGTTCCGCCTTGCACACGGCCACCCGCAATCAGGGTGTGCTCTTCCGTTTGCCACAATTGCTGCGCTTCAGCAGTGAAAAGGTCCGACTTCGCCCTATAGTGCTGCTCAAAACTAACCGGGAGCACATCAGTGATACCGCCGGAGGCGTCACGCCCTTGCACCAGGGTTTGCGATTGGGGATCGAACACACGCTGATCATCCTTGAACCAGCCGCCCAGCACCAGGGTGTGCATGCCGGGTTGCCATTCGCGATGGTAACCCGCCAGGAGCAACGGTTCCTGGCGTTCCTTGACGCGCAGACCTGTGTTGGCAGTTGCCGGATCATATCTTTGCAGGAGATCCCCGCTCTCCAGTTCCCCCCAACTGGCTCGAAAGTAGAAACTATCCTTGGACGTAAGCTGATGCTTGAGCTGCAGCGACAGTTCCGTTTGGGTCAAATCATTATTTGTCCGCCAACCGGCCTGAGAGCGATAAAAACCGGAAAGCGCATAACCGAGGTTTGGCACTGAACCATAAACCGAACCAGCCTCCAGCCAATCGCCACGGCTTAAATATTCCGTGGATGACGAAAGTCCAGCGCCATCCTTTTCAAAGAATCGGGAATATTCCTGCTGCGAGACGGACTGGGCAAGGATGCCACCTGATGGAGGTGCCAGCAATCCGGCCAGCAGGTACTCGTTCACCGCAGGTGTTTCGAAGCGTTGATTGATGCCGTTCGGATCGCGCAAAAGCTGGAAGCTGTTACCGAGGAACAGGTGAGCGGAGTAGTTCGCTGGATCATAAACGACGGAACGCGCCGCTTCCTGCAAAGCCCAATCAGACATGCCAGCATCCTGGTAAGCGAGGGCGAGGTTCGCGCTGCGCATTCCTTGATCC
The DNA here is from genome assembly GCA_028293425.1 of Verrucomicrobiales bacterium. GTDB lineage: Bacteria > Verrucomicrobiota > Verrucomicrobiia > Limisphaerales > JAQGOV01 > JAQGOV01. Next base: position 7,867 of record JAQGOV010000409.1, on the reverse strand, counting down.
TGATCCAAAAGCAAACGTGATCGGTAAACACTGCGATTGCCGTTTAAGTCGCTGGAGCGCTCCAAATCCCTAACCGCATCGTTGATGCGATTCTCCTGGAAGTTGAGCAAGCCAGAATAAAGCCACGCAGTGGGATCCTTTGGGTCCAGGCTGCGGCCCAGGCGCATTTCATTTTCCGCGTGGCTATAGTCTCCTTCGTTTGCGAAGGCTTTCCCCAGGTAGCTGCGAAGCAAAGCGCGCTGCGGCTCAAGCGTGGCGGCAGTTTGCAAATCCTGACGGCCTTGTTCCGCATGGCCAAGGCGTATCTGGCACAAGCCGCGGCCAAGCCATGCATTCCCGAGCGCTCCATCCATGGTGATAGCCTGATCAAATTCGTGGAAGGCCATATTCCACTGGCCGCGAGCCGCTTGGAGGAAACCACGCAATGCAACCGCCTCCGCGTTGCGTGGAGCAAGGCTTAGGCTCTTTTGAACCGCGACACTGGCTTGGGTCCTCCTGCCAAAGCTGAACTCCAATTCCGCCACGCGGGCCCAGCCAAAACCGAAGCCCGGGGCCACCTGCACAGCGCGGTAAGCGCCGAGCAAAGCTTCGTTGAGCCGAGATTGCGACTGGAGATAAATGGAATCTGCCAAATAAGAACTCGAGACAGTGGAGGGATAATTCCGTGGCCGGCTCTGTCCCTGGACGGCCGCAATCACGAGCTGTAGATCTTCCCCTAGCTCTTTCATGCGAGCATCCTGCCCCGCATCCGCTTCAATAGAAGCGAGGCGCGTTTTGCATTCCTCGGCTCGTCCAACGGCAAGGAGTAATCCTGCGTAAAAGATTCTTTCATCCATGGACGCAGGTTGTCGACCAACCGGATAATTGGAAATGGCACCGAGCAGATCTCCGGCGCGGTAAGCCGAAAGAGTCGGGCGCAACGCATCCTCATCCAATTTGAGATCATCCAGATTCAAGACTCCTGGATAATAAAGGGCCCACTGCACCGTACTGCTCAGTTGAAGCGCGGCAGTTCGCGTTGGGGCCTGGCCAGCCGGGACAGACGCCGATTCTCCCGCTTTCAATGCTAATTGGCCGAGGTCATTGGATATTTCCACCCGGCCATCGATCAGATGGAGGATTGTGGCACCGTTTGGATCCACAGCGGCCTCGAACTCAGTTCCAATCACAACGGCGTAGGCAGTAGGCGTTTTGACAGGCATCACGCCAGGCTTGTCGCGATGGAAGTAATAAAGAGCGCCTTTTAAAAATTGCAGAACACGATTGCCCGTTGGCTGAGGGATTTCGATGATCGTTTCCTCTCCTAATCGCAAAAGACTCTGATCGCTCAAGCGGACCACTGCACGGCTCTTTTGGCGGGTTTGGACCCGTGTGCCAGCAGGCAGCGGCAAGTTTGGTTGCGCAGTCTTCCATGCATTTGCACCAGAGTGAAAGGTTTCCACGGTTCCCTCCGTTTCCACGATCACGGCCGGACCAACTGCGGGCTGAGCCTCGACTTGGCTTGAGCCAGCGATAGGGAGGACGGCAAACCATAGGAGCAGCCTTGCGATCCGGAGTGCCCGACCCAAGGGCCCAAATAGGATCGGACGGGGCGTTTGCGGGTTTTGAATGAAATATTCGCGACGGCTCACAGATTTTTATATATTTCAATTCAGGACTCCTACCCGGAAGAATCTCTGGCTGTTCGTGGCTGGGTTGAACGGCACGACCACTTTGCTGGAATTGTTGCTGATTACCGTCATGGGAATCCACGCCGAATCCTGCAACTGATCCTTATACCACAATTGATAAGCCATGCCCGGCCAGGCATCAAAACTCAGGCTGGCGTCTCCAGGGCCACTCGCAGCAAACTTCGGTTGGGGCGGAAGGGCCACGATAACCTGGAAGGTTTGTGAACCGATGAGAGGAGGCGTGCTGTTATCCGATACCTGCACCAGAATTAAATTGGTGCTGGGCGCCTGCGAGGCAACTGGATTCCAAGCGAAATTCGCACCCTCCATGGCCGCACCGGAAGGAGTTCCTGGTCCAAGCCGAAAATTGAGGAGCGACGGAGGAGTATCGACGTCGCTTGCCTGGACCGGAAAAGTAAGAAGTTGCCCCACAGTAACAACTCGGTTTGGAATGGGAGCAAGGACAGGCGCTTTCAAGCTGACCAATCGATTTGAGGAGCCGGCAGTTGGAAGCGATAGGTTGAAAAACGACCCACCTCCGTCCGGAAAACGCCCCTGGGAAATATTATTACTCTGTTGCCCAAAAGTAATGTTGTCCATGATGATTCCATCCGGTGCGAACAAGAAAATTGTTTCGCCTTTGGCAGACAGGTTCCAAGGTGTATGCAGGTCGGTCGCGTTTGTTTTATTTTGGAATGTCTCACCATCGGCCCACACGAGCAAATAGCCATGCGGTGGAATGATCCGGTCATATGGAATAATGAAGGGGACGGCAAAACTCTTTCGGTCAGATAATTTGTAGCCTCGGAGATTTCTGGGCTCGGAACTCGCATTGTAGAGCTCGAACCAATCGTCCGGATGCCCGTCTGCGGGATCCAGCGCAATACCACCATTGCTGGCCATCCATTCGTTGATGAAGATCGGGGGCGGCTGGTTCGGAGCCCGTGGCGTGGGGGCCGCAAGCAATTCACGTTGGAAAAGCTGGCCGTTAGGATACGAACCGAACGACCTGCCTGGTGGCAAACCCGAAAAATTAATGTAATCAACAATCCGCAAGTTTTCCCCGTCACCCTGAACCAAAGCAACGGTACCTGAGTTTTGGCTCAGCCGAAAATTTGTGTGGGGATAGGCAGCGGCATTTTGTTGAATTTGACCATCGGCCCATACAAGAAGAAATGACAGAGGCGCGATTAGAATGCCTGGAGCAAAGGCCCATTTAGAAAGGTTAGAATAATTGTCGGTTAAGTAAAATGTGCTCCCGAGTGCAATGCTGTTAGTGGAGGAATTATAAAGCTCGATCCAAGGGTCGCTCTCGTTGGCGTTGTCCAGGATAGCGCCGGTATTCCGGTTCTGAAGTTCATTGATCCAAACCATGGGAAAAGCGGGTCGTAAGTTGAATGCACCCTGGCCTGGGGTCGGCGGGCCACTGGACCAGTTGCCCACGCGTGAAACGTCCGCGTTGGGGTCAATGAGTTGCAAAGAATGTCCTCGACCCGAGAGCACAGGCCAGGGAGCGGCGGTTTCGAATTTTACCTTGCTTAATTCATTGCCAGAGGAGGAAACAAGGGTGAGGGTCTCGCCAGCCGAGTTCAGCGGTCTTCCCAGTTCGCCTACGATCCGCACGTTAACACCGTAAGAGCGGGTAAAAGCACTTTGGTCTTCAGGAATGATTAGATAAGCATGAGACGGGACAAGGAAGGAGGAAGGAAAAACCAACCCGAACCCGGGCAGACTGATTGCAGAGGCATCAAAAGCCGTTTCGCCTGGGTTATACAATTCGATGTAACCACCATGGCTGTTCGTGGGAGCATAGAAAATCTCCGTAATTGCCAGGGTACGGGAAAGTGGTTTCATGATGGCTGAATTTGAGACTGAAAAACCCGCTGCGCTAATGGCGCTTCCATCGCTCAGCACTGCAATGGGTCCAACATAGAAGTTCGTTCCCGGTGGAACCAGGAGTTGAGCGGTCCAGTTCGTTGGACTCACCCAACTCACCTGGGCATGGAGGGGCCCAAAAGTAATATCCGTGATTTCCAGACCACCAACCCCATGAATGGTGATCAATTCGTTATCAGTGATGATCGAGGATGGCGATTCCAGGTAAAAATCCGGCGGCGGTTGCAGGCTGGTTAAATAATTGTTTCGTTCCGCTATCCAGGCCAGGAGAGTGGCCCGGCCATCAAAGTCAGAACTCAGGCCGTTAGCTTCCATCAGCTGTGAGCCAAACTCGAGGACCTCGTTCTGAACTCGGTTTACGTCCATGGCTTGGGAAGCGATCGTGTGCAGGCTCCGCAGATACTTGCGGGTAAACGAAGGCTGATGGAGCAGGCGGTCGATCTCGCTCGGGTTGCAGTTGAGGACTTCCTCGGTGGGCGAGTTGGTTTTACCAGCCCCGAAAGGATTGGGAACAGCAGCCGGGATCATTTGCCATTTTCTGCCAGGGGGTTTGCAGATGAAGGCGTTGCGGCCTGCAGGATAACCATAGCCATTCTCATCCCCCATGCAGCGCCTGAAAGCTAAAGACAGGGTCCATTGATCAACATCCAAGGCCCCTTCAACAAAATTTTCAAAAGCTTGATCCGGGGCATTCAAGGCATCCGCCAAACCGAACAAATGCAGAAAGTCCACCTCCTCCCCCCAGCCATGAAAGGGTCTCCAGTTCCATCGGCAAGCCCTTGCTTGCCGGGGTAAATCAGAGGAGTTCAAGTCCGTCAAGGTTGCGTCGTGGGCAACTTGGATGGAGTTGGATCCTGCCACGAGTTCCAATTGGCTCATGATTTCAAAAAGCTCCCCATTCGGGGAGTCCGGGAACCAGGCATTAATGAATTCTTCATCCGGAATGCGTCTATCGAGAAAGATGGGAACTCCGCGGTCTGAATCCTTAATACCGTTCAACGTGAAATGCATGAACCGTTCGAAACCGTAGGGCAGGTTGAGCTGCGCTGCCATCCATTGGACGATCTTGCGTCGCAGTAAGGAAGGGTCCGTTTGCACGTCTATCGGTTCTAAATCCCATCGGTCGCTGCCGAGGAGCTTTTCCCCTGGAGGCAGAATTATGGAGTAGGAACACAAACCATTGGTGGCAGAGACGAGGTTGGTTCGGCCAAGAGCGTCCGAGCCAAATCGAATCCCAGCGTTGAAAATAGTCCGCACATTCCCGTACACCACGGTGCAATCTATCGGCTCATTCGAAAAGAGCGGTCTGGTATTCCAGACGGCCAGATTGCTAGAACTTATCCAGATGTTGATTCCGCCAAAGTTGCCGGAAAATGGCTCCTCTCCAAACCGAACCAGACACTCCCTGGCCGGGGCGGCCGTTGGAAACCTGGAACTGACTGGAAGGGAATGGGCATCCCAAGCCTGGATAAAGAAAGCAACCAAGGTCCCCTGCCCCTGCGCCGGGAGAGTGACTGTGTAGATACCATCTCCAGCCATCGCGTCTCCATGTGTCCCATCATCCAGCATGGCTAGTTGCACAGTATCGTTCCCGGGATCCAAACGGTAGAAAAGGGACACGGTGCTCAAGCCGTCAGGATCCTGGATCCGCGCAGCAATGGTCAGCGGTTGCCCAGCAACGGGAAGCACAGGGTTCAGGCGCACATCCGTGATGACCGGTCCGGAATTGAGGACCTTCCGGCTATTTGCCAAGCCCGGTGTCCCGAGATTTGCAGGAATTGGAAGGGACACCGAAGCTTCCACGCTGCGCCCAGCCAGACGAAGCACTAGGATGGGGTTGCCACGCAGCCATCGAGCCTTCGCACGAAGGGTAATTTGGCCGGAGGGAAGCGGGGACGAGATGTGTGCCCGGACATTATTGAGTGTCGTATCGCCTGAACCACTGGCGCGCAAATGTAAGGGATACAGCCCGGGCTTAAATTCTTGATCATCCAGCGAGGTTCGAACGTGATTGCCTCCCGGCAGCCAGCCGTACAACCCGGCCTCAAAGGAGCCGTTGGGCAACAGGCTGCTACCATTGGCTTGCAAAACCTGCACATCATTCACAAGGCATTCCCCTGCCCCGAGCAACATCAGTTGCAGATCCGTTCCGCCACCGTCAGGCGCGTTGGTGAGCGAGGACACAGCTTCAATGGTCACCCAGGTAGATTTTGCGCCCTCGTCGCTGTCCTGCCAGTTTTCTGCGAAACGGTTCTCGCTCCCTGGATCGCCCAGTTCCAAGCTGCTGCCACCGCCTTTCGACCACTGACCCCAAGGGCCGTCGAGGTCATAGGTTACCTGGTCCTCGCTCACCAGAATAATATTAGTAAGCCCTTCAATATTTAGAGTCTCGGGCCTGGCCAAAACAATTCTTTCGCCTTTGCCGGCCAAGGTACCCGAGTAATTGCCGACGGCATTCCCCGAGTTGAGTTGGTCATAACGGCTTAACAGGTAGGACACATCGTGGCCAATCACCAGGTAGCCTTGAGGTGGAATAAGTTTTCCCTCTGGAAAGGCAAAATCGATTCCGTCAGTAAACTTCCAGCCGCCCAGGTTTACTGAATTGGTAGTCCGATTATGCAACTCGATATAAGCTTCCCGGCTGTCACCCGATGGCGGAGCATACATGATTTCGTTGATGACCACATCGCCCGAGAAAAGTGAGTCGTTGCGGTCGAACGGCGTTGGAGGAAAAAGCGGAAAGAAATCAGCACCCCCTTCCGGAAACCGACCGAGGCTTACCCCTGCGCGCTGGGCATCGTAATGCACCGCGTCAAGAATGTGCCCGTCGGGACCTCTAAAATAAACTGTGTCACCTTGAGCCTTTAGTTTAAAACCCAAACTCAGATCGTCCAAAGCGAGATAGCTGCCGGCTGGGATTACTGCTCCGACAAAAACGAATTTGTTTACGTCGGGACTGTCACTCAGCGTACATTCGGAAATATTTACGTCCTGACTGCTTTTATTGTAGAGCTCAATAAAGTCGAAATCTGGGAGGACGGAATTAGCGAGCAATTCATTGATGACAATGTTGTGCAGCGGATCGTTAGGCGAAGGTTCCGCCATCCCCGGGGAACCGCCGACTTGTTCGCTGATATCCCAGGCTCGAGGATCGGATTCGCCGAGGGAAGGCCTGGCCAGCACCAGTGAATAACCTTTACCGTCGGCCAAAGGCGGCCAGGGAGGTTGATTATTGTAGTTCACCTCGAGTAGCACTGCCCCTGACCTATTCCGAAGGCGCACTGTGCCGCTTGGAGCAGGCAGTCCTCCGGCAAAGTTAAATACCCCCGATAGTCCATAAGCAGTGAAAAACGCAGAAGGTTTATCGGCTATTACCAAGAATGCCCCCGGCTGAATAATGGTCCCAGTGGGAAACTCGATCGAAACATCCCCGGTTAACCGGTAGCCCCCGATGTCCTCTGGAAACTGTCCTGCGTTGTACAGTTCGATAAAATCGAGGTCCTTGCCTGAGGTTCCGCGAAAGTAATCAAGTGGATGATACATGATCTCGGAAATGACCAGGTCCGTCATCCGCGAACACGGTCCCATAGGCTCAATCACTGTTCCGAAGGAAGAGCGCGAAAGTCGCGGGGTGTTCAGGATAAATCCTGTGGCATTGGAAACCGCCACCGTGCTGTTCAGGGGATTTGTTAATATCAAAGAGAATATTTCAACCGAAGCAAGGTGGCGGTGTGCCACGATGGGAATATTGATCGTCTGGTTCGTTTGGCCTGGTGCAAACGCGACGGTACCTGTGATTGGAATGAAGTCCAGATTTGGCTGGGCACTGCCTCCTGCAGTGAAGTATTCGACCGAAACCGATACGTCGCTGGGCCTGGAGAGCTTGATAGAAAAGGAAGCGTAGTTTGTGCCGATGGACGGCTCAGCTACCTTGGCATCGGAAATCGAAATGCTTGGTTCATCATCCAATATCGTGCAGGTCCCATAAGCGAACGAAAGGGAGCTTGTGAGATCTTCCACCACCAAGTAAAAAACCTTGTCCGCTTCCCCCAAATAATTGCCAATGATGGAAACGCTCACGGTTTGATCGGTGATACCTGGAGGAAATTCTATGCTGCCGGCGGCGCTAGCGTAATCCATGTCTGCGATCGCAGTTGCATCCATGGTATAGTAGTTCAGCGAAACGACCTCGCCGAACACCTGGAGCAGCCGAATGTGAAAAACCGCGTTTGTCGTGCCCGTGTTCCCTTCAGCCACCCTCACATTGTCAATCTCGATTGGGTAGCTAGGAAACGCCTTTG
>JAQGOV010000408.1 GCA_028293425.1 Verrucomicrobiales bacterium | reverse complement strand
CACGTATTTTATCTACCAGCCAAGGCGAAAGTGCCGATCGAGCGTTTCAGCGCGGATCTCTGCCAAGCCCCTTATTGATGGCTTCGATGCGATTCCGGGCATGGAGCTTCTCATAAATGTTCCGGATGTGAACGCGCACCGTACTAATTGTAATCCCAAGCTGCCCGGCAATCTCCTTGTAAAGAAAACCCTGAGAAAGCTGATCGAGAATTTGCCGCTCACGAGCGGAAAGAACCTGGGCTGATTTGGAAGGGGCTGCGGGCTTGGCAAACCTTTCAACGACCTGGCGAGCGATGGAACTGGACATTGGCGCTCCCCCGTTATGGAGATCCACGATAGCTTCAACCAACTTTGCGGGAGAAGACTTTTTCAGGATATAACCAGCGGCTCCCGCTTCCAGTGATTTAAAAATACGCTCATGATCCTCGAAAACGGTGAGAACGAGGAATTGCATGGAGCAAGGCTGCATTTTCAGCCGTCGGATGCATTCGACGCCATTCATCCCAGGAAGTTCAATGTCCATGAGAACGACCTCCGGCTGCTTTTTAGGCAGAATGGAGAGCGCTTCTTCCGCCGAGGCGCAGGCAGCGACACAGGTAATGCCGGGAGTCCCGCTGAGCAAAATCTCCAGCGCCTCTCGAAGGTCGAGCAGGTCTTCAACCACCGCTACTTTGATGGGCAAGGACGAAGCCTCGGTGTTCATGAGTTGATTACAACGAGAATCGCCACCGAAGGCAATCCTATGAAAGTGGTAGACCGATGAGGCGAATTCATGGAGGCAGTGGGACCCTGATGAGCAATGATGTGCCCTGGTTATCAAGCGATTGAATATCAAACGTGCCGTTACATTCGTGGATACGCTGCCGCATATTGGAGAGGCCGTTGCCACTGGCAGCGGGTCCCCTGGCGTTCAACCCAATCCCATTATCGGCAATGATGATAGTAATGGCACCGGGTTCCGCCGTTATACGGACCTCCGCAATGGAGGCCCGAGAGTGTTTCAGGATGTTGTGAAGTGCTTCCTTGACCACGAGGAAGAGGTGGCGGCGCAGTTTGAAATCCGCTTGGCCCCTGAAGGCTGGAGGATTAATGAACAACTGACAACGGATGGACGTTTCTTCAAAAAATTGTCCCGCATACTCCCGGAGATACGAAAAAAGTGTGTCAATAGTGTCGTACTTGGGATTGGCAGCCCAGACCAGTTCACTTAGCCCATCGACCGTTTGGCTCGCGATGTTGGCAATTTTGCCGGTTTCGCTCTGGAGCACCTGCGGGTTGCCAATGTTACGGCGGACAACTTCGTTGATCAGTGCGATCTTGCTCAGGTTGGCTCCCAAGTCATCGTGCATATCCCGGGCGATCCGAGCCCGCTGGTCAGAAAGGGCAACCTGAGCCGTAAGTTCCTGCATTTGGCGAACAACTCCCACCCGATAATGGTGGATGCCCCAGGCGGCCAGCATGACGGCAAGAGCGCACAAGCCATAAAATGAATTTGTTTCCGTAAAGTGCGGGGCGATGGAAAACCCAAACGCGGCAGTTTGATTATTCCAAAGCCCATGTTGGTTACAGGCAGACACCTGGAACCTGTATTTACCGGGACGAAGGTTGGTGTAAACGGCCAGCCGTTGCGGGCCGGCTTCGTGCCATTCGTTCTCATAGCCGTCCAGCTTATAGCGGTATTTGATTCGCTCCGGGGCAGTGAAACTGTTTGCTCCATAATGGAACTCCAAGCTTTGCCGGATCTGAGAAGGAAAATTCCAAAGATCGTCGGAAGCCTGAACGGGCGCGGCCTCTGTCCCATTGCTCGACACAGGCGACTCATCGTAAAGAAGCGGAAGGACGTCGAAAACCGTCTTTCCATTTGCTCGCACACGCTCAATGCCCACTCGAACCATTTGCTCCTCGTCTCGGGGAGCCTTCGGGTCCACCACCGCCAGGCCCTTCTGCGTCGGAAACCAGAGCCGGCCATCTGGACCTTTCCAACCCGAGGGCTGATGTTCGCCGTTTGTTTCATTCGATAACATGCCGTCCGCCTCGCCATAGACCACACAATTCACCTGAGCCAGACTTCCATCGGCTACTCCGTTCAGTTGCGAACGTAAAACTGAATAAATGCCGCGGTTACATCCAATCCACAATCTACCTGCGTCGTCTTCCTCAATGTGGTTAACGCAATTATCAAAGAGGCCCTGCCGGGTCGAGATGGTTTGGAATCGATCCTTTTTATAACGGGCCAGCCCCAGTTGGGTGCCCACCCATAAGGTGCGTTGGCTATCTTCATAGAGGCAATGAACCTGGAGATGAGGGAGTCCGTCCTTCTCGGAAAATTTCTGAAAAGCACCTTGATAGAAGAAATTAAGGCCACCGCCATGAGTCCCAAGCCAGAGTTTCCCGGATGAGTCCCGCAGGATGCATCGTATATCTAAATCTGGAAGCCCTTCCTTGTGGCCAAACCGGCTCCATTGTCCGGAGGAAAGCCGCCACAAACCGGCGCCGGAGCCGAGCCAGAGTGTGTCCTCCGGATCCTGGTAAATGGCCTCAAACGATAGGTTCTTCGGAAAAGTCGCCGAACCAGTTGGATTAATCCGGATGAATTGCCCCTCCTGCAATCGCACCAGCCCGGCCCCGCGAGGCGCAGCCCAAACCTGCTGCTGCCGGTCCATAAAAACAGCGGGCACGGACATTTTCCAGTTTGGGTATTCCTTGTATTTTACGGGTGTCAACTGGCCGTTCTCCAGCTTGAGTACTCCCCGATCGGTGCCCGCCCAGATAATGCCGTCTGGAGTTCCAAAAACAGACAGGATTTGGTTCCAATCGGAGCCTCCAGGACTAGTGTAGGTCTGGACTGAACATTTCTGCAACCGCAGCAAGCCTCCGTGATGGGTTCCTAGCCACAGGTTCCCTTCAGCGTCAGGCACTGCGCAATGGACCTTCGTTTCTTCGGGAAAAGAAGGACCGGAAACAGACTCAAAACCGCCAGGCCCCAAAGCCAACATCCCTCCATCCCGGACAACGGCATGCAGTCGGTGCGATCGATCTTCAAAGAATGCGGTTACCACGGAAGTGGCGGGAAGATTCGGAGGCAACTGCCAACTGGTAACATGATCGTTGCTGAGACAGAAAACGCGTCCCGACGGCTTGGCAGCTAGCCAAACCTTGCCCGAATGGTCTGTAAAAAGAGCGGATGGTTGAGCGGAATCCGCGCCGAATTCATTCATTAAAACCAAATCACCCCCTGGATTCCACCGGCTGACACCGTGTTTATGGGCGATCCAAAGCCGACCATCATTCTCCTCCGCCAATGCGCTGATGTTGTTCGTTCGTAAGGGCTCCCAGCGCTTGTCTTGAACAAACCTTCCGTGTTTATAAAGGACTATACCCGAGTGTGTGCCGATCCATATACCACCGCTTTTGGATGGAGCTAAAGACAGAACAGTGTCGTGCGGAAGCCCGTCGGCACGGGTAAAACGGGTGAACCTTCCAGCCTGGTTCCGCACCAGGCCATTTGCAGTGCCAATCCACAAAGCGCCTTCAGTGTCCTCAACCAGCGCGTTGACCGCATCAGATCCGTTTCGAAATGCAGGCAAATTCGCTTGATCCAGAACCCTGAAGGTGAATCCATCGAAACGGGTCAAACCGAACATGGTTCCAGCCCACAGATAACCATCCCTCGTTTGCAGAAGACACGTGACAGAATTGTTCGGAAGGCCCTGCTCGGTTGTCCATTGGCGTAGACGATAGGAAGGAGAACCCAGGGAGCTCACAGAATCCGCCCGGAGTTCAGGAACCCAGGGGGAAAGGAACATGAGTAGCCAGGCAGCGAGGCTCAATGGTCGCACAAATCTCATAACCGCCGAAGGGACTTTGGGTTGACCATTGTTATACAGGCGCAAGGCAGGGGCAATAAAACAAAGCTGGGCTTTGATTCGGGAACCTTTCCCAGGCACCACGCAGTGCCATAAAAAAAGGCCCGTCCATAAGGACGGGCCTGTGCAAATCGTTTGAAAGCGAGCTTAAGCCTTCGCTTCGGCCGGCTTCGCTTCTGCTTCGGTTTTCGCTGGTTCTGGCGCAGGGCCGGCAGTCACCGGCAGGTCAACCCATTCAAGGATGGCCAACTGTGATGCGTCGCCCTGACGTTCCTGAAGCCGGATGATCCGGGTATAGCCCCCGCGACGATCCTTAAAAGTAGGCGCGATCTCGTTGAAGAGAATTTTCGCGGCGTCTTCCTGGTGCAAGCGGGCAACCGCAAGCCGACGGTCACTGATAGTGCCGCCCTTGCCCAAGGTTACCATCTTTTCCGCCACCGAACGGGCGGCTTTGGCTTTCGCCAGAGTAGTGGTAATGCGCTTGTGTTTGATCAAGCTGCAAACCATGTTCGCCAGCATCGCATTCCGATGCTCAAATTGCCGCCCTAATTTGGCGGTACGTTTCAGATGTCGCATACAACTGTTCCTTACTGGACGAGAAGCCGGTTGTCTTCCTTCGGAGTTTCGAGCAGTTCGGGATCAATATTCATCCCGAGGCTCAATCCGAGAGCGGACAGCTTCTCTTTGATTTCGTTAAGTGATTTTTTGCCGAAGTTGCGATACTTGAGCATCTCAGCTTCAGTTTTCATGGCCAATTGCCCAACAGTCGTAATGTTGGCATTGTTCAAGCAGTTGGCAGCACGGACGCTCAGCTCGATTTCGTTTACGCTCATGTTGAGCAACTTCTTCATCTTCGCTTTTTCGTCGTCCTGTTTGTCAGCAACTTCCTCGAATTCGACGGCGTTCTTGTCGTATCCGACGAACACATCGAGATGATGCTGGAGGATGGCGGAAGCCTGGGTCAGAGCATCGTCGGGAGTGATGCGTCCGTCAGTCCAGATTTCCAGCAGCAGGCGATCGTAGTCAGTGCGCTGACCAACACGAGCACTTTCCACTGCGTAGCGAACGCGGGTAACAGGCGAGAAGAGCGAGTCAATGGCAATAACGCCAATGGCCTGATCGACTTTCTTATTTTCGTCGCCAGGCATAAAGCCGCGGCCAACTTTGACCTCGAGCTCCATTTCAAACTTCTTCTTCTTGTCGAGCGTGCAAATGTGCTGCTTCGGGTTAACCAACTCAATGTTCTGATTGAGCTGAATATCGCCGGCAGTCACTTCGCCTTCTTTATTGGCGGATAGAAGCAACGTTTGAGGTTCGCGGTTATGGCTCTTGAAGAGAATGCGCTTCAGGTTCAAGACAATGTCCGTCACGTCTTCAACCACACCCTCGATCGTGGTGAATTCATGCATCGCACCGTCAATTTTAAGCGAAGTAATCGCGGCACCTTCCAGAGATGAAAGGAGCACGCGCCGAAGTGAGTTGCCAATGGTGTGGCCGTAACCGGTTTCAAACGGTTCAGCAACAAATTTGGCATAGGTTGGGGTAGCGGTGCCTTCTTCCTTGGTCAACCGCTTGGGCATTTCAAATCGTCCGAGACGTACTGGCATAATTATTAATTTTTCCGCAATTTTAATCTGATCTAACCGGCCTGATATTCCCGCAGCCGGAAGACCCGTATAATTGCTCTTTGCTCCCAGCGGTCAGGCAGGGAGCAGGTTAGGGTTAGCGGGAATAAAATTCGACGACAGCCTGCTCATTCGCGATAGGCTGGATTTCGTCGCGCGAAGGAATCCGCATGACGGTGCCTTTGAAGGCGTCCTTGCTCAACGACAACCAATCGGGCACGACCCGGCTGGTGGAGAGCTCAAGATTCTTAGTGGCGAGTTGACGGGAAACGCTGTTATCTTTGACCTCGATAACATCATTCACCTTCAAGGCGTAGGAGGGGATGTCGACTTTGCGGCCGTTCACCTTCACGTGCCCATGCCCGACCAATTGGCGAGCGGCAGCACGGGTACTGGCAAAGCCCAAGTGAAAAACCACATTATCCAGCCGAGTCTCAAGAATCTGAAGCATTTGCTCGCCGGTAACACCACGACGACGAAGCGCTTTCTCGTAGACGCCCCGGAACTGGCGTTCCATGAGGCCGTAGTAATAGCGGAGCTTTTGTTTTTCGATCAAGCCCAGCCCATATTCAGTGTGCTTACGGCGGGACTTTGGACCATGAGCGCCGGGACCGTAGTTACGGCGTTCAAGGTATTTCGATGCGCCAAAAATCGGCACGCCGAAACGGCGGCTGATGCGAACGCGGGGACCAGTGTAACGAGCCATAGAATTGTTCTTAAATCAGTGTTGAAATTCGCGATTAGACACGGCGCTTCTTGCGAGGGCGGCATCCATTATGAGGAATGGGAGTAACGTCCTTGATAACTGAGATCTCCAAGCCAATGGCTTGAAGCGCACGAATGGCGGACTCGCGACCGGAGCCGGGGCCTTTCACTCGCACTTCGACCTCACGCATACCGTGGGACATGGCTTGCCGGGCGGCATCCTGAGCAACTTGCTGGGCGGCAAATGCGGTGCTCTTCCTCGAGCCTTTGAAGCCAACACGGCCAGCGCTCGACCATCCAAGCAGATTTCCCTGCATGTCGGTAATGGTGACCTGAGTATTGTTGAAGGTCGCCAAAATATTGGCCACGCCGACAGCAATGTTCTTGGCACCTTTAGCCTTAATGATTTTTTTGCCAGCAGCTTCATCAGCCAGCAGGTCGGCGGCGGTAGGAGCCGTGCCCGCAACAATTTCACCAGGAGCGGCCGGGGCCTTGGGCGCTTCGGCGCCTTCGGGAGCTTTGCCGGGGGCGGCCTTGGGGGCGGCACCATCAGCACCAGGAGCGGCGGCGGCCTTGGCGGGTTTTTCCGCCTTGGGTTCTTTAGCTTTCTTCGGTTTGGTTTCGTCAGCCATATAACAAATCTTTGATTAATGAATGCCGGTTTTTGCGTTCGGGTTGCGTTGAACACCGACCGTCTTGCGCGGCCCCTTGCGGGTACGAGCATTGGTCGAAGTGCGCTGACCACGAACGGGCAGGCTGCGCAAATGGCGGATGCCACGATAGCACTTGATACCTTGCAAGCGCTTCAGGTTCAGGCCAAGTTCGCGACGAAGGTCACCTTCAATCACATACTTGCCGTCCTGGATCGCATGAACAATCAGTGACATTTGGGTTTCATCCAGGTCCTTTGCCCGGATGGAAGGGTCGATCTTGGCCTTCACCAAAATTTCGCCTGCGTTCTTTGGTCCGATGCCATAAATGTAGCGCAGCGCTATGTCGATGCGCTTTTCGCCCGGAATTTCAACACCAATAATACGTGCCATATCTGCTTAGCCTTGTCGTTGTTTGTGGCGAGCATTCGTGCAAATGACACGAATGATGCCTTTACGCTTAATAATCTTGCAATTTTCGCAAAGTTTTTTGACCGATGCGCGAACTTTCATATAAATCCAATCTATTGCCTAACTGTAATGCAGCCCTTCGTTAAATCGAAAGGCGACATCTCAACCGTTACTTTGTCTCCAGGAGAAAGACGGACAAATTGGATCCGCATCTTTCCTGAAACGTGAGCCAGAACCCGATGTCCGTTAACCAGTTCAACGCGGACCATCGTGTTCGGCAAAATCTGCACTATTGTGCCTTCAACTTCGATAGCATCTTCTCGGGACACGTCATAATCTCCGGTTCCGATTCAGTAATTAATACTGTGTGCTCAAAATGAGCGGACAATTGACCATCTTTCGTAACTACTGTCCAGCCGTCATTTAAAATTTTTGTTTCGGGTCCGCCAGCGTTAACCATTGGTTCGATCGCGATGGTCATTCCCGGGCGAAGCTTTTGGTTGCACTTCGGATCCACATAATTGGGGATTTGAGGTTCTTCATGCATCGTTCGGCCGACGCCATGCCCAACAAATTCCCGAACCACGCTGTAACCGTTGCCTTCAACGTACTTTTGGATGGCTTTGGAAATGTCCGTAACTCGATTCCCCGCCACCGCTTTTGCAATGCCTTCATAGAGTGACTTTTCCGTCACATCCATGAGGCGCTGAGCTTCCACACTGCATCCGCCCACAGCCACCGTTTTGGCTGTATCCCCGATAAACCCACGGTAAACCACACCAACGTCCAAACTAACAATGTCGCCAAATTCAACCTTGCGATCGCCGCCCATTCCATGGACAACCTGTTCGTTAATCGAAATACAAGTGTTGCACGGAAACTTTCGATATCCCAAAAAGGCGCTTTTTGCGCCATGGTGCTTCATCCTGGAAGCAGCAAACCGGTCGATTTCACGCGTGGACATGCCAGGCTGAATCGAAGCAGCAGTTTCCTCGAGCACGATCCTGGCGATCGCACATGCCGGTCGCATGGCTTCGAGATCGCGTTCATTCTTCAGAACAATCATTGCCAAAGGCCCGTCCTTCGGCCTTAGAAACGTCCTTTGATCCGGCCCTTCTTCAGGAAACCATCATAGTGACGCATGAGGAGATGGGATTCCATCTGGCGCATGGTGTCGAGCATCACACCAATCAAGATGAGCATACTTGTGCCGCCAAAAAACGTTGCGACGGCATACGGCACAGCCATCAAGCGGTAGAGAATAATCGGGATGATTGCGATCACTGTGAGGAAGACCGCACCAGCCAGCGTTATCCGGCTCATTGCATTGTGCAAATAAGTGCTGGTGGCCTGCCCTGGGCGAACACCAGGAATATACCCGCCATGTTTCTTTAGGTCATCCGCGATCTGCAACTCGTTAAACTGGGTAGCCACCCAGAAATAGGAGAAGAAAAGAATCATCATCCCGTAAAGGACCAAGTAAAGCATGGCGCCTTCGTTCAAGAGACTAGCCCAATCCTGAAGGAATTTTAAATTAAACCGACTGCCCAACGTTTGCAAAATCCTTTGCGGAAACATGAGGATAGCCTGAGCAAAAATGACTGGCATCACACCCGCAAAATTGACGCGCAAGGGCATAAATGACGTTTGACCCGAGTATACCTTGCGGCCAACGGCACGCTGGGCATGCTGAACGGGAATTTTTCGCTGTGCCTGGGTGACAGCAATAACCCCGGCAATCACACCGAAGAGAAGGAGAACCATGGCGATCGCATGGAACATGTTGAACCTGGCCTCAACTCCGCTGCCGGGACGGAACATATCCATCAAGGATTGGAAGGCCTGGGGCAAACGGGCCAAA